>JAPPNM010000144.1 GCA_028873825.1 Gemmatimonadota bacterium
ACGCAGAGCGCAGCCTTGGAGCGGCAAAATGTATAGCAGACATTACATAGTGTAATATATACTTTACATCGTGGACAGGTGAGGCGAAGCGGCCAGCCCGGATGCATCGCCGCTCGAATGCCGGGGGGATTTTGTCCAGGGGCTGCTAGTCCCCCGGCCGGAGCAGGCCGACGTTCATGGCAACCGACACCAGCTCGGCCCGCGTCTTCAGCCCCAGTTTCCTCCGCACACGCGCCCTCGCGTTTTCTACGGACTTGGGGGACCGGCTGACCCGGTTCGCGATCTCCTTCGCGGTGAACCCCCTCACCGTCAGTGTGAAGACGTCGCGTTCGATCGGGCTCAGGCGACCCAACCGGGCCTCGCGTCCTGCTGCTCTGCCCAGAAGCTGCCCGCGAATGAGACCTTGATGCCCGCCTGGGGACATGCATTCGGCCGACAGCCAGACAATCCACTGCCGCGACGAGGGTGACGGCTTGGCGGGACTTGTCAACGCACCCCATAGCTCCCGCACGGATGGCGTCATTTTCGAACTGCCGGGATTCCCGGGATGTCAGGGCGAGCACTCTTGTGCTCGGTTCGGCGGTACTGAGTTTGCGGATTGCGCGAAGAGTGCCAGTTGCCGACGTCTCGAACGCAAGCACTGTGACATCTGGTTTCAGCCGCCGGGCGAGCCGGATCGCCTCCTCGCTGGAAGCGGCCCCTGCCACCACCCTGATTCGTTCCGTCCGTTCGAGCAACGCCTTCAGTCCCTCACGCACCATGGCGTCCGGATCGCCGATCACTACCGTCGTTCGCGTTTCCATCGGCTCCTCCCCTCATGCCGGAAAGAGGTCCGCAACCCGGCACGGAGCCGCTCCCGCCTGCGAGTGGGCGCACCGCCTCAACGAGCCGGTGGTGGAACCAGCCGCAACCCGACGATCCGTGTCGGCCCGGCGTCCTCGTTCGCAAAGCCCCACACGTGGTCGCCAAAGGCGTCGCTCAACCAGAAGGATCCCGGCAGGAGAACCCGGCGCGGGGCTGATTCGTCGTCACTCCCGCGGATCGAGTACCATACGGCCGAGTCATCTTCGACTTCGCGCGTCTTGAGCCAAACCTCGCCCGAGGCGGTCGCAACCACGGCGGAGACGACCGGCAGGTGGCTCGGGACATGAAGGGCTTCCTCGACGACGGTTCGCAGCTGGGCCGTCGTCAGGCCGTAACTCTCGGCTTGGGCCCGCAGGCCGTCGACTTTTTCCTCGATTGCGCTCTCGGCGCGCTCGGGACTCAGGGGAACTGCCGGCAACGACAGGCGCCGGTGCCACGCCGTGTCCCCCGACGCCAGGATCTCGAAGACCTCGGCAACGCCAGGCGGTCCGTTCCTGCGAACGACGCCGATGCTGCCGGCCTCGGGGTCGATCCACCACATGTCGTCGTTCGGGAACGGCTGGCGGGAGAGCGAAGACCGGAAGCTCCGACGTTGGCGCGGATCACGAAGGATGATGGAGAGCCAGATGTTGCGCTTGTCGAGCACGGCGATCGTGTCGGGTCCGTCCCCGTCCGCCAAACGCACGACGGCCTGCCACCCGGAGTACCCGCCCGAAAGGCTGGCCAGTCCGAGGAACCCGCCGGTGGCCAAAGGGAATATGGATTCAAGTTGGGGTCCTCTCGGAAAGACCACCGTCTCGCCGGGGTTCCCGCCGCCGTAGGGGTACCAAGCCGCGCGATCCCGTTGTCTCAGCCAGAATCCGGACTCGCCCGCCCGTACAACCATGGGTGGGTCCAGGTCCCCGGCGAAGTCGTCCGGCCCCATTTCCGACTCAAGGCCGCCGCCCGGCGAGTAAACCAGAATCCTCCACTCCGTCGTGGTGTAGTCGACAGGCTCGGCGTCCCGAACGACGATCCGCCTTCCGTTCGGGGCCACACGCAGGTAGGCCGACCGGCCGAATCCGCCGGCCCAGTCTCCCGGCGCATCGATCCGGTAGTCCGGTTCGGTGGTCCAGGTCTGGGCCGCGGCCGTCCCGGTTCCGCAAATACCGTCCGTACCCGCGGCGAACGCCAGGACCGTCAGGGTCGGCAGCATCGTCGGCGGCCGCAGGCTGTTCGGATTCCCCCGATTTCCCACCGCTCATCCCCCTTCGGACGACCCGCTCGCCGCAAGAGGCACGAGCCGCCGGCCAACTACATATTCGACGCCGAGCTCGTCCCTGCGGATTCCCAGCACGTGGGTATCCGTGGCGTCCGTTGCACTGAAACCCGGAGGTAACAACACCCTGCGCAACCCGGGCGTCGTACCGTCCCTGGACACGGCGTACCAGGGGCTAAGCGAATCCTCCGTTTCGAACCCGCGAAACCATATCTCGCCCGAAGCGGTGCCATGGACCGTGCGCGCACCGGGGAGGGGGTTGGGGACATAGAGGGCCTCCTCGATCGCGGCGCGCAGGGCGCGGTAGGGGAAGGACGATCCCAGCGAACCCGGTCGTGAGTAACTCCTGGCCAAGCGATCGACGTAGGACGCGATCCGATCCCGATCTAGCGTCACCGGGGATGTCGCGACACGCCGCTGCAATATCGTGTCTCCGTCGGCCTCGATCTCCACCAGTTCCACCAGCCCACCGCCCAGATTCCGCCGGAGCACGACCACGGTTCCCAGGGCGGGTTCGAAGAACGTGAGATCGAAGTCGCCCAAGGGCTGCGCGCCGTGAATTCCCCCGCCAAACGCGGAGTGGCCTTCGGGAATAATCGAAAAGTCGTGATTGCGGTTGTCCAATATGGCGATCGTGTCCACGCCCCACCGCCCGCCCTCCTCCGCGAGCCGGAGAACCGGCAGCATTTCGACCGGGTCGTCTCCATAGACCTCCATCATCGCGGCGTTGGAGAATCCGGGGACAGCGAGAACGGAACCGTCCTCGAGCAGTGCCCGCGGTCGCAGACCGTACCCGCGAAAACTCGACGGAGGCGGAGGGAAGGGAGTCGTGCCCAGCAATTCTCCGGCATTCGAAAAGGAGGTGAACCGCACGTCGTCTCTTACGCTGAACCCGTCGCGGTGTACGCCGACGGACATAATCACGTGCGAGAACTCCCCGGGGCCTTCGCCGGGCCCGCCCACCCGGGCGACCAACGTTCCGCCCGGTGTCCAGATCGTGACCCTGGAATCCCAGGGCTCGGTCACCAACAAGAGGCTGTCCCCGATACTCCGCACCGTGGTCATAGTGCCGAAGGCGGCGAGGCCGGTGCCGGTAGCACCCTCGCCGATCTCGAAATCGGGGTGGCTGATCCACACGTCGCCGCGGTTCGCCTGCTGGCCGGCCAACGCGGGGGCATTGGCACAGAGCGCCAATGCCCCCGCTACGGAAATCCGGTGCAGAGAGTGCTTCACGCCCCCAACGACCGGCGTTCGGCCGGCTTGTCTGCGTGCGCGCATTACGCCGAATCCGCCGTCGCGAAGAACGATCCCAGCTCTTCGAGCGCTTGCGCCAGCTCCTCCGCGGGCAAACCGAAACCGATGCGAATTGCGCCCTCGACGCCGAAGTGCGAACCCGGGACCACGAGCACGCCGTGCTCCGCGCGCAGCCGTTCGGCCAGCTCCGCCGAGGCGGCGGACGCGCGGTACCGCACCATGCAGATCGCGCCGGCATCGGGAGGAGTGAAGCCGAACAGACCGTCCTGCGTCTCAACCCACTCCGCCAGCGCGCGCAGGTTGCGGCGAATGATCCGCCGGGTCCGCGCCAGGATCGCGGGCCGGACCCCGGGCGACAGCGCGACGGTCGCGAGCGCGTCGGAAACGGACGAGGGGGCAATGGTCGTGTAGTCGGTGCGCGCCCACAGCCGCTCGACGATTTCGTCCGGCCCCACCACCCATCCGAGCCTCAGGCCGGGAAGCCCGTACGCCTTCGAGAGCGAGTTCGTCACGAGGACCTTGTCGTAGCGTCCCCAGAAGCTGGCGACGGGATCGTCCCCCACCTCGGCCCCCCGGTACACCTCGTCCGCCAGGATCCAGGCGCCGTGCCGGTCGGCGAGGGAGACGATGTCGTCCATCTCGGCCGGCGTGAGGGCCACCCCGGTGGGGTTGTTGGGGTTCGTCACCAGGATGAACCCCGCCCCGTCCGCGAGACCCGCCGCCAGCTGGTCCAGGTCGGGGCGCCATCCGGCCTCCTCCCGGAGCCGGAAGGGCTTGAACGCGCCGCCGAGGTTCCGAATCAGGCCCGGCACCTGCATGTAGTTGGGAAGCATGACGGCCGCGGGCCCGCCGGCGCCCGCGAGCTCCCAGAACGCCACGAAGTTGGCCTCGGCGCCGCCGGTCGTGACGACCACGGAACGGTCGGAGGCCCCCGGGTGCAGCGAAGCGATCAGCGCCCGCAGCTCGTCGGTGCCGTTCGACTGGCTGTAGCCGAGCCGGAGCGGCAGGAGGTCGCCGGGCCCGCCGTCGAACGAGAGGAGCTCGCCCACGGTGAGAGGATGGACGCCGGACTCCGACAGGTTGTACCGGACCCGGTGTTCGTGGGTGGATTGCCACCGCTCCATCTCGAAGGGGATGAATCCCACGGATGCGCCTCCTGGAGGAACCCGCGGCCCCTGGGGCCCGGGATCGTCTTGTGCCGTCCCGCCTTTCGGGAGACTGTTGTCTGACGGCCTCTGGCGGTCCGCGGACGAGTGCGCTCGGATCTCGCATGGGCCGCGAGCGGCGGCCCGCGGGCCGAACCCGAGCCGCCGTCTCGCGAAACGCCGGAGGACTCCTTTCATGGACCGTCGGGAAAAGATGGCGTCCCGGCGGGCCGGGAGGAATGGTCGCAGGGAGATGATCGAAGTCCGGGAGCACACCCTCGAAAACGGTCTCAGCGTGGTCGTCGCGCCGGACCGGACGACTCCGGCGGTCGGCGTCAACCTGTGGTACGGCGTCGGCTCGCGGAACGAGCCGCCCGGAAGGACGGGCTTCGCGCACCTCTTCGAGCACATGATGTTCCAGGGGTCGGCCCACGTTCCGCGAAACGGCCACTTCCGCCACATCGAGCGGGTGGGGGGCTCGGCCAACGCCACGACCTGGTTCGACCGCACCAACTACTACGAGACCGTGCCGTCCCACCACCTCGACCTGGCTCTCTGGCTGGAATCCGACCGGATGGGATGGATGCTGCCGGCGATGACCGCGGAGAAGCTCGAGAACCAGCGCCGGGTGGTCATGAACGAACGGCGGGAGCGCTACGACAACCAGCCGTACGGCGACTGGGACGAACGCGTCCAGTCCCTCCTCTTCCCGGCGAGCCACCCCTACCACCACACGGTGATCGGGTCGATGGACGACATCGCCGCGGCCACCCTGGACGACGTCCACGACTTCTTCGCGACCTACTACCTGCCCAACAACGCCGTCATCACGATCTGCGGAGACTGCGACCCGGCGCGCGCGCTCGACCGCGTCGGCCGCTACTTCGGGGACATCCCCTCCGGCCCCGCCCCGCCGCCCCTTCCCGGCACGGCCCGCCTCGACTTCGCCACGGGCGGGACCGTGCGCCGCGACGTCCGCGCGGCCGTACCGCTGCCCAGGGTCTACATGGCCTCGCTGGTTCCCCCCTTCACGACCGAGAAATTCTATCCCGGCGAAGTCGCCGCCCACTGCCTGGGCACGGGACGCTCCTCGCGCCTCTACGACCGCGTCGTGCGCCGCCGGACCGCCAAGTCGGCCACCTGCCGCCTCCTGCCGCTCACCACCGGCGCCACCCTGTTCCTGGCGGTCGCCACGGGATTCGCCGACACGGACGTCGACGACCTGGAGGCGGCTCTGGCCGGAGAACTGGACGCGGCCGGCGACTTGGGCGAGGACGAAGTCGCGCGCGCGGTGATCGGCGCGGAGACCCGCAGCCTCCGGGCGCTCCAGCGGCTGGAGTGGCGCGCGGACCTGCTGTCGATGTACGCGACCCACTTCGGCGACGCGCGCCGGCTCAACCGGGACCTGCGGCGCCTGCGACGGGTGACGGCAGAGGAGGCAAGGGGGTGGTCGCGGGAATATCTGCACTCCGGTAACCGGGTGGTCGTCCGGTATTCGCCGGAGGCGCCGTCGTGACCGCGGCCGCTGACACCACCTACAGCGAAAACCGCGTGTACCCTCTCGTCCAGCTTTCCGATCTTCGTTCCGATCTGATTGAACGCTGTCGCGACCATGTGCGCATCAACGGACAGTCGCACCGTGGAACGGGATGGACGACCCGGCGTTGCTGAAGAGCGCGCGGCTACATCGAAGGGATCCCATAACCGGGCAAGCGGGCATAACGCTTGCCGGAGTGATGTTGCTGGGTTCGGATGAGTTGATTCTCAGCGTATGTCCCGCGCACCGGACGGATCTGATTCTGCGCCGACTGGACAAGGAACGCTATGACGATCGCGATCTCGTGAGAACCAATCTGATCGACAGCTATGACCGGATTCTCGCCTTCGTGCGGAAGCACCTCCCCGATCCGTTCTATCTGAAGGGAATCGAGCGACGCAGCCTGCGGGACGTCATCTTTCGAGAGGTCGCCTCCAACATGCTCATTCACCGCGAATACTCCAGCCGGGCCTCGTCGCGTCTGGTCATCGAAGATGGAAGAGTGACGACGGAGAACCCGAGCCGACCGTACGGGACGGGTCCGCTGGACCCGGAAACGGCCGTTCCCCACCCTAAGAATCCGGTCATTGGAGCCTTCTTCCGCGAGATCGGCCGGGCCGAGGAGCTCGGCTCCGGAATGCTCAACCTGATGAAGTACGGAAGGGAATACGGTGGCGGGGACCCGCAGCTCATCGAAGGCGACCTCTTCCGCATGGTCATCGCCATCCCCGAGGCCGGCGCGCCGTCGGTCGCAAGAGCGGTGGTCACCGTACGGGAGGGGGGCAGGCCGCTCCCGAATGCGCACCTGCTCGCCGTTTTTCCGAACAGCACCTGGAAGCGGGCGGTGACCGACGCCAACGGCGAGGGGGTCCTGGACCTGCATACAACGGAACTTCCCATGACGGTGTTCGCCGCAGCCCCCGGGTTCGCCGCGCATGTGCGGCGCGAGTGGGTGCCGCGGAAGGGCGCGCTCGCAGTCGATCTGAAGCCGATGGATGTCGGCGGCAGCGTCATTTTCCCCGAGGCGACGGGACACCTTCCGGGCCTCAGGGGCCGCCTGAACCCCGTCCGCGACAGCGAAGGCCGAACGTATCTGTACGCGTCGAACATCGCGATCAATGAGGGAGAGCCTCAGCCGGCACCCTTCCACCTGGGCGAAGAGCTCAGCCTTCAGGATGCGGATGGCAGCAGGCTGGAGGTATGGATCGTCGAGATCGTGGGCCGGTCCGTGTTGGTGGAGTACGTGCCGGAGAGAACGCCCGAGCAGGCGCGGCGGGACGCGGAGCTCAGCAAGCGACTTGACGAGTCCATCGAGCGGTCCGGCCTTCGATGGGAGGACTGACCCCCGCCGCTTGCGCCCCCGCCCGCCCGACCCCATTCTGTCCCTTCACACTTGGGCGGCGCACCCGGTCCCCACACCAGGCGCGGGCACCCGATCGAATGACGCGAGGCGTCGGCGGCCGCGGTGCGCCCCCGGGCGCGCACGCCAGCACCCACCCTCTCACCGGGAGGCGCCCATGCCAACCGTCGCCATGACCGTGAACGGGACGGAGCGCTCGGGAACCGTCGAGGGGCGCACGCTCCTCGTCGATTTCCTCCGCGAGCACCTCGGTCTCACCGGAACCCACGTCGGCTGCGACACGAGCCAGTGCGGCGCGTGCGTGGTCCACGTCAACGGCTCGTCCGTCAAGAGCTGCACCTGTCTGGCGGTACAGGCGGACGGCGCCGACGTCACCACGATCGAGGGGCTCGCCAACGGCGCCGACCTTCACCCCATGCAGGAGGCGTTCCGCGAGCACCACGGGCTCCAGTGCGGCTTCTGCACGCCGGGGATGGTGATGAGCGCCGTGGACCTCGCCAACCGCAACCCGGATCCGAGCGAGCGCGAGGTCCGCGAGTGGCTGGAGGGCAACCTCTGCCGCTGCACCGGCTACCACAACATCGTCAAG
>JAPPNM010000126.1 GCA_028873825.1 Gemmatimonadota bacterium
CGCAGAGCGCAGCGATCCAGCGCGGATGCGTCGCCGTTCGAATGCCGGGGGGATTCTGTCCACGGGCTGCCAGCGGCGGAGCGGCCGCGCTACTTCCGTACCGCGATCCCGGTCACCTCGAAGCGGGCGCCGAAGAGCAGCGTGCCGGATCCGAGGAACGCACGGGCGGGGAACTCGCGAGTGAAGTAGGTTCGGTAGACGCTGTTGAAGGCGTCGTAGTCGCCCACGTCGGAGGCGTAGACCTGGACGCTCACGAGGTCGTCCATCGTCAGGCCAGCGTTCTCGAGCGTGGCCTTGACGTTGTCCAGGACGTTGGCGGCCTCCTGCACGGCGGTCTCGGGGACCCGGCCGTCCTCCACCCCGAGCGTTCCGGACAGGTGAAGCGTGTTGCCCACCCAGACGGCGCCGCTGAAGGGCAGGACATCCCCGTCGGCGGGGGATCGGGGGTCGACGTACTCGACGGTCGTCTCCGCCTCCTGCAGCTCGTCGGCGTCTGCGACCTCGCAGGCGGCGACCGGGACCAGGAGCGTGAGGATGAGCGGGGCCAAGCGGGTCATCGGTGCAGCTCCAGGAGTTGAGTTGGGATCACACCCGGGAAGGAGCGGAAACGGCTCCCTTGCCTGGCGGAAACCGGGTCGGATACGTTGCCAGTCTACGGGGATCCGCCGATCCGCGGCAAGGGCCCCGCACGGCGGTCTTGTCCACGGGCCGACGGGGGCCGCGGACCCGGAGCCCGATATGCGCAGGGAGGTGCGATGATACGGGCGCTTGCCGTTCCGGCGGCACTTGTCGCGTTCGTCGCGTGCGGAGATGGCGGGGAGGCTCCCGCGCCGGGCCCGGGGACTTTCGACTCGGCGGGCGTGTCGATCGTTACCAGCGCCCCGACCGATGGGGTCTACGCGGACGTGGCCGAGGAGGCGGCCCTGGCGGTGGGCGCAGAGGAAGGGCCCGAGGAACTCCTCTTCGGCCGGATCGCATCGGTGGCCCGGGACGAACGGGGCAACCTGGTCGTCGCCGACCGTGCAGCCGGAGAGATTCGCATCTTCGGTGCCGACGGGAGTCACCTGCGGTCGTTCGGGGGCAGGGGCGAGGGTCCGGGAGAGTTCCGGGCGCTGGACGGGGCCTGGCCGACCCCGGGCGGAGGCATCGTGGCCGCCGACGGGCGGCTTGATCGCATTTCGCGGTTCGATGCCATGGGCTCGCCGGTGGGCACGGCCGAGCTGTCCAGTCCGGATCGGGTGGCTCTTGTCACGCCGTTGGGACTCGCGGGTCCCGAGACCTTCCTGGGCCAGGTTCGGCCATTGTCCATGCCGTCGATGGACGAGTCGCCCGCCGACGCTCTGGAGGAGATTATGGATGAAGAGCATGGTCCGCCGGTGTTCTTCCTGCGGTACGCCATGGACGGCCGGGTTCTCGACACCCTGGCCCGCCGGCCGGGCCAGAGAAGGAAGTTGTCGACCTCGGGCGACGGCGACACGATTATGATGCAGCTCATTGTTGTTCCCTTCTCTCCCCAGCCCTCTGCGGCCGGGTCCGATCACGGCGTGGCGATAACCGGGGGGACCGAATACGAAATCAGTCTTTTCGACGCTTCGGGGCAGTTGAGCCGCATTGCGCGCCTTGCCGAACAGCCGACCCTTCGCACCGACGAGCACCTGGAAGCCTACGTGAGGAGTTCCGGCAATCCCTTCATGCAGGATGAGGCGTCGATTCGGAAGATGATTGCGAACTACCGGGAGATGCCGATGCCGGAATCGCTGCCCGCGTACACCCGTCTCCGCATCGCCGAGACCGGAGAACTCTGGGCGCGCCGCTACAGCTTGCGGGGTGCACCGTTCCATCGCTGGGACGTCTTCGGCACGGAGGGCCGTTACCTGGGCCGGGTGGAGGTTCCGTCGTCCTTCCGGGTCGAGGAGGTCGGCCGCGGCCGGATCGCCGGGATCGCGACGGACGAACTCGGAGTGCAGCGCGCCGAGGTGCGCGACCTTATCTTCACTGACCGGTAGCCGGGTCGGCACGGGGAGCCGCGGCCGGCGCCCCCAACCCCGGTCGCACACCTTTCAACCTTCACCCACGGAGGACTCGCCGGTGAGCCGGAACCTCGAATGGCGGTACCATCGCCCGGGCTGAACGGGCTGCAAGCGTACGCAGGAGTTTCTTGCGCAGAACAGGATCGAAGCCTCCGAGACGCGGAACGCGACCAGGGATCCGGTAAAGGCGGATGAAGCGCTGGATTTGCTCGAGGGGATGACCGAGCTTCGCGTCGCGAGGGGCAGGAAGGTCGTTCACGTGGACCTGTCGGCCGGGAACAGGCCCCCCGACGGCGAACTGGTCAAACTGATGGTCAGCCGCTGGGGCAAGCTCCGGGCCCCGGCGATGAGGGTCGGCACCACGCTCGTGGTCGGCTACAACCGGGACATGCTCGCGGGGGTTTTCGGGACGTAGCGGTTCGTGGATCAAGCCGCCCGAGCAGCCCGGGCGAACCGGGGGGCTTCCATCCCGGGGGCATGAAGGCCGGGCCGCCGTCCCGCCGCTACCCGGTCCCGAATCCGATCTGCAGGCCGAAGCCGCTGCCGGTGAAGCTGTAGTCCCAGGTCAGCGTCGGCGCGTTCGGATCCTCCGAGTCCGGATCCACCGGCGTGGTGACGCTCCAATCCATGGCGGCGCCGGAGCCGAAGTAAAGCAGGCGAATGTCCACGCGGCGCTCGCGGAGAACGGTGACCCCGATCCCGGCGGTCCACTGCGACCGCACTCCCTCGTCGCGGTACGAGAACTCGCCGTGCTCGGAATGGGTGGCTCGAGAGGAGGCTCCAGCTGTCCATCGCTTGACGCCCGCCAGAATGTAGCTCCGCAGCTTCCTGCGAGTCGTTTCGCGCCCGACGAGGAGGTTTGCTCCGACACCCAAGCGGTTGCCGAAGTCCCAGGTGCCGTGGCCGACGGCACCGGGGCCGCGTCCGGTCGCGGGTATCGAGCCGCCGATCGACTGCGGCAACGAAATCCCGACTTGGAATTCGCCGCCCGCCAGCCAGCTGCCCGAAGCGGCCGCTAGGTAGCCGACCGAGAGGTTCATCGCGACGCCGGGTCCCGTGGCGGTCGCGGTGTTGGAACTCGACCCGGAAGAGTCGGTCAGCGCCTTCGTGTGCTCGATCCGGAGCAGTGACAGCTCGGGTGACAGCCGAATATAGAAAGCGGGCTGGGCAAGGGAGGCGACGGGGGCGAAAACGCAAGGACAGATGGCGGCGGAAAGAGTGGCGAGGAATCTGGACACGGGGGTCCTTCGGGTTGGAGTCGCGGAGCGGCTAAGGTACCACGATAGCGGCGGGGGCGCCAAAGCCTTTCCGCGGGATCGGCGGTTCCGCGGTCTGGCGCGACCAGCCCTCGCGGTTAGTTTGCCTCTTCCCCATCGCGTCCCCCGACCACAAGGAAGACGTCATGTCCGATCGCTTTCGCCCGTTTGTCCTTCCCGCCCTTCTGACGGTCGCCGCATGCCTTCCGGACGCTACCCTCGAGACCGACGCCCAGAAGGCCAGCTACGGGATCGGGCTCAACATCGGCAGATCCCTCGCCGACATCGAGGAACACGTGGACATGGTCGCCGTGATGCAGGGCGTGACCGATGCGCTCGCGGAGGCGGAACCCGCGCTGACCCGGACGGAGATCGAGACCGCCATGGCCGCCTTCGAGGAGATGATCCGGGCGGAGGCCCGCGAGCGCGGCTCGACCGAGGGCGCGGCCTTCCTGGAGGAAAACGCCGCCCGGGAAGGCGTGATCGTCACCGAGTCCGGACTCCAGTACGAGTTGCTCCGGGAAGGAGACGGGGCCAGCCCCGTATCGGGCGGGCGCGCCGTCGTCCACTATCGCGGGATGCTGCCCGACGGAACCGAGTTCGACTCCTCCTACGGCGACGGGGAGGCGGTCAAATTCGACGTGGACGGCGTCGTCCCCGGATTCTCCGAGGCGCTGAAGCTGATGAAGGTGGGCGGGCACATCCGGGTGGTCATCCCGAGCGATCTGGCATACGGGGAGAGCGGCAGGCTTCCGGTCATCGGGCCCAACCAGGTACTCGTCTACGAGATAGAACTGCTGGGGATCGAGTAAGGCCGCCGGCCCTTGGACGAACCCGCGCGAGCGCCGGGAGGGGGTCGGCGCCGGGCCGGCGCGCGTCTCCCGGCTGTCGCTCACCCGAGCTCCGCGCGCCTCCCCCTTGTCGCGATGGCGTGGAGGACCAGTCCCCCGCCGATCAGCGGAATCGCCGTCAGCGCCTCGGCGGGCCTGGCGACGGCTATGTGCAGCAGCGTCCAGAGAGTCACCGCCAGATACGCGAGGGGCGTGAACGGGAACCCCCACGCGCGATAGGGGCGCTCGGCGTCCGGCTCGCGCACCCTGAGCACGAAGACTCCCGCCACGGCGAGCAGGCTGTTCAGTCCCAGGGTGAAGCCCGCGAATACCAGGATCGTCTCGAACGATGCCGTGACGATGAAGACCAGGGTGAGGCCCGCCTGTGCCATGATGGCCGCCGCGGGGATGCCGTCGCGGTTGGTGCGGCTCAGGCGCCGGAGGAAGGGGTGGTCCTCGCCGATCACCTGCAGCACCCGGGGTCCGGCCATGACCATTGCGCTCACCGTGGACACCAGCAGCACGGCCAGCGTCACCCCCATTATGGCGGCGCCCGCCGGGCCGAAGGCGTGGGTCGCGGCCACGTACCCGACCTCGATCCTACCCTCCATCGCTTCCATCGGGGCCGCTCTCAGGAAGGCGTAGTTCAGGCCGACGTACAGCACCGTCACCAGGAGGGTGCCGCCGGCGAGAACGCGCGGCAGCGTGCGCTGCGGGTCGGACACCTCGCCGGTCAGGTAGGTGGCGGCGTTCCAGCCGGTGTAGGCGTAGGAGACGTAGATGAGCGAGACGGCGAAGGAGCCGCTGAAGACGAGCGCGCCGTCGCCGGCGGCGGGGAGCAGGGAAACGGGTTGGGACGGGTCGGCCAGCACGACGGCGGAGGCGCAGAAGGCCAGGATCAGCACCACCTTGGCCGTGGTGAAGCTGCGCTGGAAGAGGCTCGAGTTGCGGTACGTGGTGGCGTGGACGCCGGCCAGCGCGACGACCAGCCCCGCGCCCAGCCAGGCGGGCGACAGGGAGGGAAGGACCGACGAGAGATACGTTCCGAAGGTGATGGCGGCCAGCGCCGCGGGGGCCGCGAAGCCGATCGTCGCGGAGATCCAGCCCGAAACGAGCCCGACCGCAGGATGATAGATGCGGGAGAGGAAGGCGTGCTCGCCGCCCGACCTGGGGATGGCCGCGCCGAGTTCCGCGTAGGAGACCGCCCCGCAGAACGCCGCCGCGCCCCCGACCACCCACAGGAGGAGCAGGGGGAAGGTGGACCGGAGGTCGAGGAGCTGGAAGCCGAGGCTGGTGAAGACGCCGGTGCCGATCATGTTGGCTACGACGACGGCTGCGGCGGCGTGGGTGCCGTAGCCGTTGCGTGGGCGTGGGGTCTTCGCCCGCCGGGGGTTCATTGGCGCCGGGCGGACGGGTCGCCGAATATGACTGCGGCTTCCCGAACACGAAGACTGCCACTCGCGACGAGGTTCCACCCGAACTTGAACCGCCTACCCGTCGTCGGCGTCATGGGCGCGGGCGCCCGGACCCACGAAGACCTTGCCGCTCCCCTCGGGCGGCGGCTCGCGCGGCTCGGCGTCCATCTGCTGACCGGGGGCGGGACCGGCGTGATGACCTCGGTCTCGCGGGCCTTCGCGGAGGTGGAGGACCGCGCGGGCCTGGTGATCGGAGTGCTGCCGCTCGAGGGGGCGGGGGCGACGCCCGGCGCGCCGGCCCAATACCCGAACCCATGGGTCGAAGTCCCGATCCGCACCCACCTGGGCAGGCTCGGCGCGGATCCGATGTCGCGCAACCACGTCAACGTGCTGACCTCCGACGTGGTGGTGGCGCTGCCGGGGAGTTCCGGCACGGCCTCCGAAGTCGCGCTGGCCATCGAGTACGGGCGCCCGCTCGTCCTCTTCGGCGATCTGGACCGCGCCCGCGACCTTCCGCACACGGTCGCGACCGCATCCTCCGTCGACGAGGTCGTCGCCTTCGTGCGGCGGACCCTCCGTCACGCCGCAGCGCCCCCGTCGCGCCCGTGAGCGGCCCACCCGGCCCGCGCCGCCGCTCTGGGAACTTCACCCGCGGGCTTCGAGGTAGAGGTTAGCGATGAGGCGCCCTCCGAGTATCGCGACGCACGCGGCGGTGACGCCTGGCAGATCCAGGCCCCATCCCGCCGCCGCGAAGATCGCGGCGATGCCCGCCATCTCGACGATCGTCGCCACCGTGATGGGTTTGGTCCGCCGCCGCAGAACGTTGGCGGCCCGCTGGTACGACAGCCAAACCGAGAGCGCCGGCAGGGGGACGAGGAGCAGGACGGGCGCCGAGGCGTAGCCGGCCAGATCCGGGGCCAGCCCCGACACCGTGACGAACCAGTATCCGAAGAGGGGGTCGAAGGCGAAGAGCGCCTGCCCCAGGGCGCACGCCAGAGCGAGCCACGCGGCGAAGCGGCCCACGGCGCGGCGGTGTTCCAGGTCCTTGCCCAGCAGGGCTATCGCCGCTTCCTGGTAGCTGATTCCGATCGCCCGGAACACGAAGGACAGCGCCCCTACAACCGGGAACACCGCCAAAGACTCCAACGGCGCCCGGGCGCGGCCCATGAAGAAGGTCAGCATGGGATGGGCGGCGAGGCCGATCACGGACGTCAGGGCGAGGGGACAGTAGAAGGCGAGGATGCCGCGGTAGCCGAGCCCGCCCGCCGTACCCGCGGGTCCGGGCCCGGTGGCCGCGAGGCTCCGAATCGCGGCCGCTCCCATCCAGCGCGCCGCGGCCGCCTCGACCAGGACGCCCACGACTAGGCTGGCCGGTCCCAGCCAAGCCCCGGGAAGATCGGAGAAGAGGAACAGGACGACCGCCGTGGCCGTCATGGCCCCCAGACGGCAAACGGTCCCGGCCGCTACCCGGCGGGTGTCGCCCGCCCGGATCATGATTCCGTGTACGAACCGCCGGTACCCGATGGCGGCGGTCCAGGGCACGAAGAACCAGAGCGCGCCGTACGTCGTCTCCGCGACCTCCCGCGGCAGTGCCAGCAGCCCGGCGATCAGCGCCTCGAAGACGGGGGGAACCAGGAGAAGGCACAGGGGCAGGGTGGCCGCGGCGTTGAGCCCGTGCGTGAACGCGCGCATGCGCCGGTAGCTGTCGCGGTCGCCGACGAGCGCCGTGGCCGCGGTCATGAGCATCATCACCGGCGCCTCGACAAGGATGGCGATCGAGAAGGCCACGCCGTACGCGGCCAGGTTGATCTTGGGGTCCGGGAGACGGGCGATCAGGGCCGCCAGCAGCGCACCCTCGAGCGACATCATGATCCACGTCGCGGCGAGCGGGGACCAGAAGCGCGCAATGTACCCGGCCGTGGGCGCCGGGGGGAGATTCATGTTCGGGCGTTTCTTGTTGTGGATGAATCGCGACTGCTAGCGGTCCGTGGATAATGCCGCCCGAGCACCGAGAGCGGCGAGGCGCCGGGCTGGCAAGGCGTGACGAAGGGGGAATAGCAGCGCTATTCGCCCGAGGAGCAACGCAGAGCGCAGCCTTGGAGTGGCAAAATGTATAGTAGACATTACATATTGTAAAGTATGCCTTACAGCGTGGACGGGTGAAGCGAAGCGGCCAGCGCGGATGCGTCGCCGCTCGAATGCCGGGGGGATTTTGTCCACGGGCTGCTAGG
>JAPPNM010000017.1 GCA_028873825.1 Gemmatimonadota bacterium
AGCATCCGACTCTTAATCGGCAGGTTCGGGGTTCGAGTCCCTGGCGGGGCACTGTTGCGGGCGCGGGAGCGCGGCGTCCCCCCGGAACGCCGGGAGGGGAGTTCTCCCGGAGTTCCCGCGGGCCGTTCGCCGGCCGGCCGTCACGGCAGGTAGGCGCGCAGGGCCACCGCATCGGTTCCGGCCTCGAGAGCGAATCCCCCCATCGTAGCCGGGAGAAGCGCGAACCGCGCCGTCTCCATATTTAGCGCCGGCGACCCCGCGGCGATCAGCGACGCCGACCCCGCGAGCGTCCCCCAGATCTCGAACGTGTCCCCGCGTAGGCCGTGCTCGAAGACCGCCCCCGCTTCGGCCCGGATCCGCTCAACCACGAAGTGTTCGCACTCGGCGACCACCTCGCGCCGAACGCCGCCGCCGTCCCCTACCGCCCGCGGCTCGACGAGGGCCGGCTCCCGGCGCGCGAAGTCGATGACCTCCAGTGCGCGCTCCACGTGCAGCTCGCGCGGCGTCCCGCCGGGTCCCGTTCGGTCCCAGTCGTAGATTCGGTACGTCGTGTCCGAAGTCTGCTGCACTTCCACCAGCACGATTCCCGAGAGGATGCCGTGAACGGTCCCCGCCGGCACGATCACCGAGTCCCCCGCCCGGACCGGGACTCGGTTCAGAACGTCCTGAGCGCGTCCTTCGGCGACCGCCCTGCGCAGGGCCGCGCGACCGGTCCCCGCCCGGAGCCCGTGAATGATCCGGGCACCGGGCTCGGCGTGGACGACGTACCACATCTCCGTCTTGCCCGCCTCGCCGGTGCCGTGCGCGGCGGCGTGGGCGTCGTCCGGATGCACCTGCACGGAGAGGGCGTGGCTGGCGTCGAGGAGCTTGACCAGCAGCGGGAAGGTCCCGCGTTCGACGGCGTGGGCCCCGCGGCTGCCCACCAGCTCGATGCCGTACTCGGCGACCAGGCCCGGCAGCTCGCGCCCCGCGAGTGGACCGCGATCCACAACGGAAGGTTCGTCGGGATGGCCGGACACCTCCCAGCTCTCGGCGGTGACCTCGTCCGGGAGCACCCGGCCGAAGAGCTGTTCGAGTCTGCGCCCTCCCCAGAGGTAGTGCTTGAGCCGGGGAACGAAGGTCAGGGGCGCGCCGAGCGCGGGGCGGGAAGCGTGCATGCCGAAAGGTATCACCCCGCCCGCGCCGCCCCTTGGAGACGGCCCCCGGGCCTACGGATCCGGGATCACCTCACGCCGAACACGATGGGCAGGGCGATCCAGACCGGAACCGGGCGGCCCCTGTGTAGGGCCGGCGAGAACCTGGCGACATCCGCGACCCGCAACGCCGCCTCGTCCAGCCCCCGGTGCCCCGAACCGGCTTGGATTCGCGTCTTCCGGACCTTCCCGGCTTCGTCGACCAGCAACCACACCACCACCCTGCCCCCTACGCCCGCGTCGCGAAGCGGCGGCGGATACTCGCGCGCCAGCGCCGCCTCTATTTCCTCCCTGTTCGCGTATTGGGGATCCGTGTCGCGCGGCGTCCAGACGGGCCTCTCGGCAAGGTCCGCGTCCGCCTCGGCGGGCGGTTCGCGCTCCGGCTCCGGCTCCGCCCGCTCCCTGGCTATCCCGGGCACCATCAGCGCCACGCCGACCGCCAGGAGCGCGCAGAAGCCGAGGAACGCCGCCTGGGCCATCCGGACCTCGGGCGCCCCGCTCAACAGGGCCCGGATGCGGCGCTCCAGGAGCGAAGGCCGCTCGGCGAGCGCCGCCGCGCCCATGGCCCGTAGGGCTCCGCCGCCGGTTCCCACCCGCAGCAGCAGGTCCCCGTACAGCCGACGCCGGGTCGGCCAGCGCCGCATGACCCGGCGGTCGCAGTCGAGTTCCACGGCCAGTCCCAGTCGCCGGTACTGAATCCACAGCACCGGATTCCAGGGGAAGACGAAGAGTAGCAGCGCCGCCAGGAGCAGCAGATGCGCGTCGCGGGCCCGCAGGTGCTCCTCCTCGTGCGCCAGGACGAGCTCCTGCCGCGCCCTCCCCGCCCCGGCCACCCACCTGGGCACTACGATCGACGACATCGCCAGCCCCACCACCGCCGGCCCCGAATCGCGGGACCACAGCACGCGGCGCCCCAGCAGCATTCCCTCCTCCCAGCCCCGGCGGCGCCACATGAACCGGGCGGCCGCGACCAGCGCCCCAACGACCAGCACCGAGGACAGGGCCAACCAGCCCAGGAGCAGCGCGTCGTCGAGGGAGTGCAGCACGGAGTTGTCCGCCACGGTCACCGTCAGCGGCTCCAGCCGGACGGCGGCCGTGGGCGGCGCAACCACGTCCGCACCCCCCCGGCCCGAGAGGAACCGGGACGCCGGAAGCAGCACGGTGGCCGCACCCGCACCCACCCATACCCACCTGCGCCCCCCCTCCAGGAGCCTCTCGACGGCCAGTCCCGCGACCAGGGACAGCAACCCGGCTCCTATCGACCAGAGCATCCACGCAGCGATCATTTTTCGTCCTCCTTTTCGGGGCGGTCCCCATCCGCCAACTGTCGCTCCAGCAGCTCCTGGAGCCTTCTGACGGCCTCCGGCGAGAGCTGCTCCTCGGAAACAAGCTGGATCATCAGCCGTTCGGCCGAACCGGAAAACACCTTGTCCCGAAGGCGGCCGAGTATCGACCGGCCCGCCTCCGCACGACCCAGCAGGGGCCGGTAGCGGTGCGCGCGGCCATGCTTTTCGCGTCCCGCCAGACCCTTTTCCTCCAGGATGCGGAGCATCGTGAGGACCGTGTTGTAGGCCAGGTCGTCATCGATCCGCTCCCTGACCTCGGCCACCGTGGCGGAACCGAGGTCCCAGAGCACGGCCATGACGTCCATTTCCCTCCTGGTCAGCGCGCTCATTTCCTATTCTGTCCTCCGCGGCGCGTCGCGCCCCCTCGAGTCGCTTCCGCCGGGGAGGCGGGCTCGCGCCTCCCCGCGATCGTAATCCTAAAACATTAGGAGACATTAGGGAGCGGCGCGCCGAATGTCAAGCGGGGGAGCTGGGAGCGGCTCGGCGAATGTCAAGCAAGAGAGCTCGGAGGGGCGCGGCGGGGCCCCGCCGCGGCGTGCCCAGACCGGCGCGCCCGGCCCCTTCGCCCCGGCTCCCTCGGCGAGTCCGCCGCGTGCGCCGGCGGTACCCGGGCGGGGAGTCGCGCGAACGTTTCGCGCCCCCGGCGTTTCGTCCGCTCCGGAGTCGCTTCGCCCGGCTTTTCAAGATGTAATGGCGACATTACATTATGTCATGTCCAGTATACATTCCGCCCCTTCGAGGCTTCGCTCCACGCTGCTTCCTGGACGAACAGCGGCGTCATTCAGCCTTCAGGCCGCCCCGCCGACATCGGCGGCCCGCCGCTCTCGCCGCTCTCTCTCGCAATCCCCGGACCGCCGGGAATCCGTCATGAAACGGCTTCCGGCCTCGCTCTTCGCCGGCGCGCTTCTCCTTCTCGCCTGCTCGCCCGCCTCCGCGCAGGCCACCTTCAGCCTCCTGGGCGGCGTGAACATAGCGTCCCTCGACGTCAGCGCCCGCGACATCGTCGAGGACACGGCGGCCCTCAGGAGAATGTCCGTCGGGCTCGCGCTGTCCCTGCCGGTGGGGGGAGGGCTCGGCCTGCAGCTCGGGGCCTCGATGGCGCAGAAGGGCGGGAGCGTGCTGGTCCGCGACAGCGCCGGGAGCAACGAGTCCCGCATTCGCGCGAACTACTTCGAGGTGACGGCGCTGGGCAGACTGGGGATCCCGCTGCTGGGGAGCTTCGTTTCGGCACACGTGGTCGGAGGCCCCGCCCTGGGGATCGAGACGTCGTGCGACGTCACACTGGTCTTCGGCCGGGACGGCGCGGACGTCGAAGAGTCGGAGGACTGCGCGGACGACCGGGACAGGAACGACTACGGACTCGCCGCGGGGGCCGGCGTGGAGATCTGGCTGGCCGGGCGGCTGGGAATCTCGCTCGGGGTGCTGTACACGCTCGGCCTGGCGGACTTGAACACGACCGAGGACACCTCCGGAGACCGGACCCGGACCCTGACTCTCCGGGGCGGACTGGTGCTGTCGCTCGGGTGAGGACTGTCGTGACGGCGGTCGCCGCGGCGTGGCTCGCGGCGTGCGGGGAGACCGAGCCCAATCGCGCACCCGTGCCGCTGGAGATCCCGGACATGACGGTCGCCGCGGGCCGGACGGCGACGGTGGACCTTTCGAGGCACTTCGAGGACCCGGACGGGGACGCGCTTCTCCACACCGCCGCGACATCCGATCCCGGCGTGGCCACCGTCGCCGTGTCCGGCGGCTCGCTCACGGTGGGCGGTGCGGCCAAGGGCGAGGCGACGGTCACGGCGACCGCCCGCGATCCCGACGGGCTCTCGGCCCGGCAGGACTTCACGGTCACGGTGCCGAACCGGAGCCCCGAGGCGGTCGATTCGATTCCGGGAATGGAGCTGGTCGCGGGAGACTCGTCCACGCTGGCGGTCTCCGGCTACTTCAGAGACCCGGACGGGGACGCGCTGGCCTACGAGGCCGCGACTTCGGACGCCGGCGTGGCCGGGGCCACGGTGTCCGGCGACACCCTGGAGGTGTCGGGAGCGGCCCATGGCAGCGCCGTCGTTGTCGTCACGGCCTCGGATCCGGAGGGCCTCGCCGCCGAACAGGCCGTCGCGGTGAGCATCGCCAAGCCCGTGCCCACGACGGTCGAGGTCACGCCCGACAGCGCGTTGCTGACGGCGCTGGCGGAGACGACGCCCTTCGCTGCGGAGGTCTTCGACCAGATCGGACGGCCGATGCCGGACGCCGAGGTGTCGTGGGCGAGCGGGGACACCGCCATCGCGACGATCGACGCGGCGGGCGTGGCCACGGCGAAGGGAAACGGCGGGACGTCCGTCGCCGCCGCGGCGGGCGCGGCCTCCGGCAGGGGATGGCTTGCGGTGATGCAGGTGCCGCGCTCGGTGGCCGTCACGCCCGCCGCCGCCTCCGTCACCCAGGGCGACACCCTTCGTCTGGCCGCCGAAGCCCGCGACGCCAACGGCCATCCGGTGCGGCACGCCGTGTTCGCGTGGTCCTCGGACGACACTTCCGTGGCGCGGGTGGACACCGCGGGGCTGGTCGAGGGGAGGACCGAAGGCGCCGCCGCGATCAACGCCCAAGCGGACGAGGCGTTGGGAACCGCCGGCGTCACGGTGCTCCACATCGATCGCGAGGCGCTCGCGGCCATCTACGAGGCCGCGGGCGGGTCCGGCTGGACCGACCGCGGCAACTGGCTCACCGGGGTCCCGGTGCGCCGGTGGTACGGGGTCCTGGCGGCCGGCGCGGGCCGCGTTTCCGGCCTGGTGCTGGACGACAACGGCCTGACCGGAAAGCTCCCGGCCGAGGTGAGCCGCCTGGAGGGACTCAGGCGCCTGGTCCTGTCCGGCAACGCGGACCTCTCCGGCGAGCTGCCCGCCGGCATGGTCTCGCTCGACTCGCTCGAGAGCCTGCTGGCCGGAGGCACCGGCCTCTGCGCGCCGTCCGACACGACGCTGTTGGAGTGGCTGGACAAGATCCCCGAGCAGCGCGTGGCCCGTTGCGACGCCGCGGCGGCGTACCTCGTCCAGGCCGTGCAGTCGCGGGAGTTCCCGGTCCCCCTGGTGGCCGGCGAGGAGGCGCTGCTCAGGGTCTTCGTCACCGCCGCGAAGGCCGGGGGCGGGACGATTCCCCGCGTTCGCGCCACCTTCTACCGGAACGGCTCGAAGGCGTACGTCGCGGACATACCGGAGAAGGACGGCTCGCTGCCGACCCGGGTGGACGAGAGCGACCTCGGCGTGTCCGCCAACGCGACCGTTCCGGCCCGGGTGGTGCATCCGGAGCTGGAGATGGTCATCGATGTCGATCCCGAGGGGAAGCTGGACCCGAAGCTGGGCGTGGCGAAACGGATCCCGGCGTCCGGCCGCCTGCCCGTCCCGGTCCGCTCGCTGTCCGGCTTCGACCTGACGGTGATCCCCTTCCTCTGGGAGGAGTCGCCCGACTCCGCGATCCTCGACGCCGTGGAAGAGATGGCCGACGATCCCGAAGACCACGATCTTCTGTGGGCCGCGCACACGCTTCTGCCCATCGCCGGCCTCGCGGTGACGGCCCACGAGCCGGTCGTGACATCTTCAAACTACGCGCCCGATCTGCTTCGGGAGACCCGCGCCATCCGGCTGCTCGAAGACGGAGACGGATACTACATGGGCATGATGTCGGGGCGTCTCTCCGGCTCGATCCGCGGCGCGGCCTACATCGGGGGCCGGGACAGCTTCTCGGCCCCGAGCGCGACGACCGTGGCCCACGAATTCGGGCACAACCTGAGCCTCCGGCACGCGCCGTGCGGCGGTCCGTCCCAGACGGACCCGTGGTATCCGTTTCCCGACGGGAGGATAGGCGCGTGGGGCTACGATTCCCGCGACGAAGGAGAGCTGGTCTCGCCGCGAAGACACGACCTGATGTCCTACTGCTCGCGGCGGTGGATCGGCGACTACCACTTCGCCAAGACGCTCCGCCACAGGATGGACGAAGAGGGCGGCTCCTCCGGGCCCCCGGAGGCGCCCGCCCGGTCGCTGCTCCTGTGGGGAGGCGTCGACGCCGCGGGACGCCTGCACCTGGAGCCCGCCCTCGCGGTCGCCGCGCCGCCTGCGCTGCCGGAGCCGGGGGGCGAGTACGCGATCGCCGGGCGGACCGGCGACAACGGCGAACTGTTCTCGCTGAGCTTCGAGATGCCTGAAACGGCGGACGGCGGCGGCAGCGCGAGCTTCGCCTTCCTTCTTCCCCTTCCGCTCGACTCGGGCGAGGACCTCGCGGCCGTCACGCTGACGGGACCCGAGGGATCCGTCACCCTGGACGGGACCACCGACCGGCCGCTCGCTTTCCTGCGGGACCCCCGCACCGGCCGGGTTCGCGGTATCCTCCGGGGCGCCCGCGCCGAGCTCGTGATTCGGGGCGGCGCGTACCCGGTCCCGGGCGCTCCCCCCCTGGAGGTGCTGGCCAGCCGCGGAATCCCCGGTTCCGCGACCCGGCGGTGACGCATGCGTCTCAGCCGCAATGCTGAGTGTACGCACTATGTAATGCGGAGTGTACACTCTGTAAAGCACAGTTTACATGAGGAGGCGCGATGAAGGCCATCGCCATTGCCGCGGCAGCGCTGTCGCTAGTCGCAACCCAGGTATCGGCCCAGCAGCACCTGACCTTGGAGGAGGAGGGGGACCGGTTCCAGCTGTTCACGAGATGTTCGCCGGTTTTTCCCACCATCGCCGTGGAGCGGAGCTCGCCGTACGTCGAGAACCTGGCCGATTCCGATCTCGAGGAAGTCGTGTATTCCGGCCTGCGGTCCGCCGAGCTGTTGAAGGAAGGCGAGTCGCCGCCCCTCCTGTACGTGGCCATCGGAATCCTGCACTGGGCGTACGTCGTCCGGGTGGAGCTCCTGAAGGTCGTGACCGACCCCGGGACCGACATCAAGGGCGCGGCGACGACCTGGCGGACATACCGGTACGGAATACACAGCGGCGACCCCGCGTTCGTGATATCGAGCCTCAGCACCGCAGTGCAGACGTTCGTGGACGAGTATCTCCGCGTAAACGCGATGTTCTGCGGCGCGGGCGGCGAGTCCTGAAGGGACCGGCTAGCAGTCCGTGGATAAAGCCGGTTGAGGCGAAGCGGCCAGCGCGGATGCGTCGCCGTTCGAATGCCGGGGGGATTTTGTCCA
>JAPPNM010000098.1 GCA_028873825.1 Gemmatimonadota bacterium
GACCCTCTCACCTTCCCGTCACATCCACTGCGCTTCTGCGGCGCAAGCTCCTAGCACCACACTTCCCGGCGGGCTACTACCAATCTTCGGCCACCGAGCGTGCCTGCGCCCGGCGCACGCTAGGATCAATTCCGCTCGGCGAGTCCGCGTATACGGCATTCAGCCTTGAGGTGACGTCCTCGTCACTGTGCTTAGCCACGTATTCCGCGACGGCGGTCGCGTAGAGTGCGCTTCGCGACACCTTGAGCCGATTCGCGAGAGAATCGGCCGAGGCGAACACTTTGTCCGGGAGGGAGATGGTGGTTTTCATGCTGTAGTCATATGGTATGGCGAAGGGGTCAAGAGGAAGAAGGGACGGGTCCCCCCCGCCCCCTCACCCGCACTCCGAAAACCCGCACACATAACACCTCTTGCACCCCTCCTCGAACGCCAGCTGCCCCGCCCCGCAGTCCGGACACGCCCCCAGCGTCTGCGCCGCGTGATCCACCACGTACCCCCCCCGCCCCGCCGCCACCACCCCAACCCCCCCATCCGCCCCAGCCGTCACCGGCACCTCGATCGGCAGCTCCTCCTGCACCCCCTCCTTCTCGGCCAGGTACCTCTCGATCGCCTGCGCTATCGCGTCCGGCGCCGACAGCACCTTCTGCGCCCCCACCCCCACCGCCCGGTCGCACGAGATGCCCCGCAGCTGGTCCCGCACGGCCGTAATCGGAATCCCCGACCGCAGCGACAACGAGATCAGCCGTCCGATAGCCTCCGAGTCGGCCATCGCGGCGCCCCCCGCCTTGCCCACCGTGCAGAACACCTCGAAGGGCTTGCCCTTGTCGTCCTCGTTGATGGTCACGTAGAGGTCGCCCAGCGGGGACTCCACCTTCACCGTCCGTCCCTTCAGCATCGAGGGGCGCCTGCGCTTGTGGCGTGACGCCGAGGCTTCCAGATCGTGTTCCTTCAGCGCCGCATGCACACTCTCCAGCTCGCCTTCCAGGTCGTGCTTCTCGGCGCGCGCGTCCGCCAGCTGCGCCTTCAGGGCCTCGATCTCGGCCGGGTCCCCGGCTTCCTCCTCCTCCCGCCCCGTCTTCCCCGTCGACAGCACCTGCATGGGCCGCGAGCCGTCGCGGTACACCGTCACCCCCTTGCACCCCAGCCCGAAGGCCATCTCGTAGATCTCGCGCACGTCCTCGCGGGTGGCCTCGAAGGGGAAGTTGGTGGTCTTGGAGATGGCCGAGTCGACGTGGTCCTGGAAGGCGGCCTGCATGCGCACGTGCCACTCCGGCGTGATGTCGTGGGCGGTTCGGAAGACGTCCTGAACCTCGGACGGCACCTCGTCGAAGTGGATGTGGCCCTCCTCGGCGATCCGCTTCATGAGGTCGTCGGAGTGCCAGCCCTCCGCCTTGGCGCGCGCCACGAAGTCCTCGTTGACGTCGGGCATCGTCACACCGGCCTGGTTGCGCATGAAGGCCACCGCGAAGAGCGGCTCGATGCCGCCGCTGCACCCGGCGATGATCGAGATGGTGCCGGTGGGGGCGACGGTTGTGAGGTTGCAGTTGCGCAGCCGGCGGCGGTCGCGGATGCGGTTGCCGCCGGCGTCGCGGGCGCAGCTGTCGCCGGGGCCCCAAATCGAATCCTCCCAGGCGGGAAACACCCCGCGGCTCTCGGCCAGCTTCTCCGACGCGACCCTCGTCTCCTCCTCTATGAAGGCCATGACGGTGCGGCCGAGCGCCACCCCCTCGCCGGAGTCGTAGCGCACGCCGAGCCGCACCAGCAGGTCGGCCCAACCCATGATCCCGAGCCCCACGCGGCGGATGTTCTTGGCTAGGTCGTCGATCTCGGGGAGGGGGTAGCGGTTGGCGTCGATCACGTTGTCGAGGAAGTGGGTGGAGAGGTGGACGACGCGCCGGAACTCCTCCCAGTCGATCCCGTCCTCGGGGCGCTCGAAACGCCCCCGGCGGGCGAAGGCGCCCACGTTGACGCTCCCCAGGTTGCAGACGTCGTAGGGGAGAAGCGGCTGCTCCCCGCACGGGTTGGTGGCCTCGTAGGAGCCGAGTTCCGGGACCGGGTTGTGCTCGTTGGCGCGGTCGATGAAGAAGACGCCGGGCTCGCCGGTCTTCCACGCCCCCTCGACGATCAGACGGAAGATCTCGTCGGCCTTCTCGCGCCCGGCGACCCGGCCGGTGCGGGGGCTCACGAGGTCGTACTCCTCCCCGTTCTCCACGGCCCTCATGAATTCGTCGGTGATCGCGACCGAGATGTTGAAGTTGGTGACCTGGGACGTGTCGTTCTTGCAGGCGATGAACTCGCGGATGTCCGGGTGGTCCACGCGCAGGATTCCCATGTTGGCGCCGCGGCGGGTGCCGCCCTGCTTCACCACGTCCGTCGAGGCGTCGTAGAGGCGCATGAAGGACACGGGACCCGAAGCCACCCCCATGGTGGAGCGGACGGTGTCGCCCTCGGGGCGGAGGCGCGAGAAGGAGAACCCGGTGCCGCCCCCGGACTGGTGCACCAGCGCCATCGCCCGCAGCGTGTCGTAGATGCCGCCGGACCCGTTGGAGAGAGAGTCCTCGACGGGCAGCACGAAGCACGCCGAGAGCTGGCCCAGCGGGCGGCCCGCGTTCATGAGGGTCGGGGAGTTGGGCTCGAACCGGCCGGTGGTCATGAGGTCGTAGAAGCTCCGCGCGACCTCCTCGACGGCCGCCTCGGAGGCCCCGTGCCTCGCGTCCTCCGCGGCGACGACCCGCGCGATGCGCCAAAACATAGTCTCCGGATCCTCGGTGGGCTCGCCGGCCTCGTCCTTCTTGAGGTAGCGCCGGGCAAGCACGATGCGCGCGTTCTCCGAAAGCACGGCCTGAGGCAGGTCCGGGGGGACGCGGTCGTCGAAGACACGGGGATCCGGGGCTCGCGGGTTCATTCGGACGTTCAACCTTCCGGGGCGGTGGGATACCAGATGTTGGGGGGGAGTATCTTAATGCCCCAACAGTTTGTGGTCAAGGACCGGCGGCCGGATGCGGCGGCGGGCGTCACCGGACCGGCGGCTTCCCCCGCATTGGTCCCCTACCGCTCCACCCGAACCGTCTTCACGTTCACGAACTCGCGCACCCCGAAGTCGGCCAGCTCCCTCCCGAACCCGCTCTCCTTCACCCCCCCGAACGGCAGGCGCGGATCCGACTTCACGAAGTCGTTCACGAAGCAGGTCCCGGCCTCGATCCCGTCGCGCGCGATCCGTTCGCCGCGCTCCAGGTCCTCCGTGAAGACGGCCGCCCCGAGCCCGTACGCGGTGTCGTTCGCTATCCGCACGGCCTCCTCCTCCGACCGGGCCCGGATGACGCACGCCACCGGCCCGAACATCTCCTCGTCGTAGGCGGGCATCCCCGGCCCCACCCCCGTCAGGACCGTACACGGGTAGTACCATCCCGGCACCTTCGGGACCTCGCCGCCCAGCCTGCACACCGCGCCGGCCGCGACGCTCCGCTCCACCTGCCCGGCCAGACTGTCGCGCAGGTCCTCCCGGGCGAGCGGCCCGACCTCGGTCGCCGCGGCCATCGGGTCGCCCACGCGCACCGACGCCATGCGCGCCACCACCGCTTCGGTAAACTCGCCGGCGATCGCCTCGTGCGCGATGAGCCGCTTGGCCGCGATGCAGCTCTGCCCGCCGTTGACGAGGCGGCCGGTCACGCACGCATCGACGGCGCGGGGCAGGTCGGCGTCCTCGAGCACGACGTAGGGGTCGCTGCCGCCCAGCTCCAGGACGCACGTCTTGGTCCGGGAGCCGGCCAGCGCGGCGACGCGGCGGCCCGCGCCGGTGCTGCCCGTCAGCGTGACGGCGCGCACGCGGTCGTCCCGGATCAGGTCGTGGGTGGCGGGGACATCGACGAAGAGGCTGGTGAAGAGACCCTCCGGGAGCCCCCCCTCCGGGCCGAAGAGACGGGCCAGCTCGATGGCGCAGCCGGGCACGTTGGGGGCGTGCTTGAGCAGCACCCCGTTGCCGGCGACGAGCGCGGGAACCGCCGCCCGCACGACCTGCCAGAGCGGGAAGTTCCAAGGCATGATCGCCAGAACGAGTCCCAGCGGCCGGAAGGTGACGTAGCTCCTGTGAGCCTCCGTTTCCACCGCCTTGTCGCCCACGAACCGCGCCCCGTGGCGGCCGTACCACTCGCACGCGCCCGCGCACTTCTCGACTTCGGCCAGGGACTCGCCGACGGGCTTCCCCATCTCCATGGTGACGATCTCGGCCAGGCGGCGGCGGTCGGCGCGGAACCGGGCCGCCACGCCTCCGACGACGCGGGCCCGCAGCTCCGCCGGTGCGCCGCGCCAGTCGCGCTGCGCCTCGAGGGCGGCTTCCAGGGCCGCGTCGACCTCGCCGCCGGCCATGAACGGATACCTCGCCAGCGTCTCGCCGTCGGCGGGGTTGACGGTCGTGAACCCCACGTGCTACCAGGCCCCGCGATCCGGGATCCCGCGGCTGAACAGAACCTCGAGCCCCCGCGGGCCGGTGCCGTCCGCGGCCTCCCGCGCCGCCGCGGCGGCGGCCGCACCCCGCAGGATGCCGCGCACCTGGCCCGTTCGCGGGTTGCGGAGGATCGCCATGCGAAGACCGCCGTTCCCGTCCAGCGTGACCGATCCCCCGGGTCCCGCCAGCGTGACGCTTGCCAGGTCGCGCTCCCACCCGGGCTCCGCCGGGAGGACGAAGACGAAGGACGAGCTCCCGTCGCCGTCGGCCGTCTCGGGCATGGCGAAGCGGAAGAAGAAGAGCTCGGCCCCGTCGCCGGTGCGGCCCGCAATCGAGTGGTCGCCGGCGGAGTCGGGTAGCGCGGGCGGGGCGTCGACCACGAAGGCGGGCTCCAGCAGGGGCGTGCCGGCGGCGTCCACACCGCCCCAGAGGAGGAGGGACCTGCCGCCGGCGAGGCTCCGCCGGCCGCCCGTGCCGGTAGCGCGGAAGCGCAGCGCGTTGCCAAAGTGGTAGTCGCTGATCCACGTGGGGCCGCAGTAGGACAACAGGTCCCGGGCGGACGTGGCCACCAGTTCCCCCTCGCCGCGAAAGTCGTAGCCCCAGGCGCCGACCGTTCCGTCCGGATAGGGAAACGAGGGGTCGACGCTCGCCTCGGTGCCGCAGGGCGCGTGATACAGACCCAGGTTGTGCCCCAATTCGTGCGCCACGGAGACCGCGGAGGGCACCGAGAAGCTCGAGCGGGCGCGCAGGTAGGCCCCGCCGGGGCCCCCGGCGACAACCCCCGCCATCATTCCCTGGTAGTGGCCGGCCGCGCCTTCCATGGCCCGGATGGCCTCGGTCTCGCGAAGCAGAACGGAGACGTCGTTGCTCGCGCTCTCCACCGGTTCGTGCGCGGCGGCCTCCAGGCCCGCGATCGGCAGCAGCGTGCGCGCCTCCCACAGCAGGTCGTGGCTTCCGGGGTCCTCGGCCACCTCTTCGACAAGGTCCACGATCGACGAGTCGGGCTCCCGGCTCCAGATGAACGGGACCAGCGTCAGGTCGAAGAGGGGCATGGTCCGGACCTCCACCGGCAGACGTCCCGCGGCGGGGATTCGCTTGGGGACCCCCAAAGCCGAATCCAGCTCCTCGTCCGGGTCGACCTCGACAACCATCTCCAGCCCCGGCCTCACCACGTCGCCGGGGATCTCGGCGTTTGCGGACCTCGAGAGGTCGCTCTCGTCCACCTCGGCCGGAATCGGGTCCGCCTTCCCGGGGATGTCCTCCACGTGCGTCTCGCTGTCCCCGGCGTAGAACCGGGCCCGAACCCGGGGAATGCCCACGTCGGTTTCCATCCCGGCGACCACGAACACGCGGAGCAGCGCCGGTTCGCCGGCGACGAGCGGAACCGGGAACTCCCGCGACTGCGTCGCCTGCGTCAGGTACGCCAGCGGGAGCTCCTCCGCGCACGAAGCGATGCGGCGCCTGTGGACCCCGTGCAACCACTCCCGGAAGTCCGGATCGGTGGGCGCGCACAGATCCGTGCCGGTGGCCAGGAGGGTCTCCAGCAGCGCGAGGGAGGTCAGGTCGCCGGGAAGGGGACCCGACAGCCCGGGGTTTCCCGAGACGGTCATGTGCCGGAGGGGCGTCATGTCGGCGAGCTCGGGCGGGATCCGGCCCGCGAGATCGTTGTCGACGAGGTCGAGCTCGATCAGGGCGGAGAGGTCTCCGAGCTCGGGCGGGATCGGGCCAGCGAGATCGTTGTCGCCGAGGTCGAGCCAGAACAGGGCGGAGAGGTCTCCGAGCCGGGCGGGGATCGGCCCCGTGAGACCGTTGTCTGCGAGGTCGAGCCGCACCAGGCTGGAGAGGCCTCCGAGCCGGGCGGGGATCGGCCCCGTGAGACCGTTGCCTGCGAGGTCGAGCCACGTCAGGCCGGAGAGGTCGCCGAGTTCGGGCGGGATCGGGCCCGTGAAGGCGTTGTCGGCGAGGTCGAGCCAGGTAAGGCCGGAAAGGCTTCCGAGTTCGGGGGGTATCGGACCCCCGAGAGCGTTGTCGCCGAGGTCGAGCGCCACGAGATTGGCGAGGTCCGGGAGCTCGGGCGGGATTGGGCCCGTGAGACCGTTGCCGTAGAGGTAGAGCCGCTCCAGGTCGGCGAGGTCGCCGATCTCGGGCGGGATCGGGCCCGTGAGATCGTTGCCGGGGAGGGCGAGCCACGTCAGGCCGGAAAGGTCACCGATCTCGGGCGGGATCGGGCCCGTGAGATAGTTGTCGGGGAAGTCGAGCCACGTCAGGACCGGGAGGCCTCCGATTTCGGGCGGGATCGTACCGCGGAGCCCGTTTTCGGGGAGCGAGAGTTCGGTGACCCGGCCGAGGTCGTCCGCGCGCACCCCGTACCAGTCTCTTGGCGGCGCGTCGGTGAGCCAGTTCTCCCGGTTGACCCAGCCGGGCCCGCCGGTCGCCTCGAAGAGCGCCGCGAGCACCGCCCTTTCCGGGTTCTCGACGCTGACTTGCGACGTGCCTTGGGAACCCCCGGAAGTGGCCGCGACAGTGGCCGACCCCTCGCCGACGCCCCGGACGAGCCCCGAGCTGTCCACCAGCGCGACAAACAGATCGTTCGACGTCCAGCTGAACTCCGCGCCCGCCACCGGGTGCCCGTTCGCGTCCCTGGCCTCCGCCGCGAGCCTCACCGTGTCCCCGAGCGCCGCAACCGTCGCGGCCCGCGGCGAGACGACGACCTCCGCCGGTTCCTGCTCCACCGTCACCTCCGCGCTCGCTTCCGCCGTCCCGGCCGAAGCCGTTACCTTCGCGCTTCCGTTCCCCTGCGCGGTTACGAGCCCGGAGCCGGTGACGCCGGCCACGGTCGCGTCGCTGGTCGTCCAACGGGTGGCGACGTCCGCCATCGCCCGGCCGTCCTGGTCGTACACGGCGGCCGTCAGCTGGACGCTCTCGCCGAACGACTTCAGCGCCGGCGAAGGCGGCGAAATCTCGATGCGGGCGGGCGCCGGCGGCTCGGTCCCGCACGCGGCCCCCCAGTACGCCGCCTGCGCCGCGAGCAGGAGGACCGCGGGCGCTGCCGGGAATCTAGCCCGTGGACAAAATCCCCCCGGCATTCGAACGGCGATGCATCCGCGCTGGCC
>JAPPNM010000164.1 GCA_028873825.1 Gemmatimonadota bacterium
AAAACAGGCCCGCCGGGAACTTCGACGGCGCCGCCTGCGCATCCGAGTACCCGTGATCCGCCAGCGTCTTGATCCGCAGCGCCCGGATCTTGCCGTTCGCGTCCGCCGCCACCTCGCCCTCCGCCCCCATCCCACCCCCACCACCCCCACCACCCAGCCCCGTCCCCACCCCACCGCGGCCACCCCACTCAAATCCCACCGCAATCACCGGACAACCCTATGTAAACCCAAATTCACACCATGTAAAGCAAACCTTACATTCCTCACGACCCCACCCCCAGCTCCCTTCCCACCGCCTCCGTGAACTCCCTGAACATCCTCCTGCTCACGTGCTGCATCATGCCGCGCCCGAGCTGGGCGAGGATGCCGGTCACCGCGAGGTCCGCCTCGACGGTCACCTCGGTCTCCCCCGGTCCGAGCTCGGCCACGCTGCTCCTCATCTTCATGCCCGCGTTGCCCATCCCCGCCTTCCCCCGCCCCCGCGCCCGCACCACCGCCGACCGGTTCTCCTCGTCGAGCTCGAAGGTGACGGTCCCGGCGTAGGACGCGGACAGCGGTCCCACGTTCACCGCCATCCCGCCCTCGTAGGTGTTCTCGTCGACCTTCGCGGCGATCTTCGCGCCGGGCAGCGCCGCCGCGACGCGTTCGGGGTCGGTCAGGAAGGCCCAGACCTCGTGGGCCGGGGCCTCGACGGTGAACTTCTCGCTGATCTTCACGAGCGCTCCAAAATCGGCGGCGGGGACTCCGGGTTGCGGGACGGCACCGGGACCGATGTACCGCCCGCGACGGCCCGGCGCAAGTGACCGCAGCCCGATTTCGCGCGGTCGCTCGCCGGTCCCCCGCCGTGAGCGGTGACGACGACGCCGAGGGGGAGGAGACCTACGGTCCCGCGGGCGCTTCGAGGTCCCCGGGGGGCGACCGGGATCGGGGCGCGCCGGAGTTCGCCCGCGAAACGCGCCGTACAGACTGCCGAATCGCCGTCGCCCCCTTGCGGCGAGGGGCTTCCGGGTATTAGGTCGTTAGGGACCGTATTACGTTTGGAGAGGGCGGTCCCGGCGTCGCAGACCGAGCCCCCGGTCATGAACGGTAACCCGGAAAGGACTCAGCAATCATGAAGCAAGGCACTTCGGCAACAGACCTCGCGCGCGGCGGAGGCCGCCGGTCCGGGGCGCTCGCCCGGCTGGCGGGCGTGGCCCTGGTCGCGACGCTGCTCGCGGCATGCGGCGAAGGGAACATGCCGCCCGTCATCGGTTCGATCAGCGGCACGGTGACCCTCGAGGGCTCCCCCCTCGGGGGCGTCACGGTTGCGCTGTCCGGCGCGGAGTCCAAGTCCACGGAGACTGGCGCGGACGGGACCTATCGCTTCGCGGACGTGCTCGAAGGAAGCTACACGGTCACGATCAGCGGCTTCCCCACCGACGCCGAGTTCCCTGGCAGCATGTCGGTCACCGTCAGCGAATCGTCGCAGAGCCCGACGGCGGACTTCGCGGGAAGCTACATCCGCACCGCGCGGGTGGCGGGCACGGTCATGGTCGAGGGGCTGCCGCTGAGCGGGATTTCGGTGGCGCTGACCGGCTTGGAGTCGCAGTCGACGCAGACCAACGCCAGCGGAGGGTTCTTGTTCGACGAGCTGCGCGGCGGCGACTACGCGGTGGAGATGTCCGGGTGGGATCCGGACCGGTACGTCTTCTCGGACGTCTCCCGGTCGTTCACGCTCGCCACCGGGCAGGAGATGATCGTCGAATTCGCGGGGACGCGGGCCGAGTACACCTTCCGGGTCTCGATCGAGAACATCGCGCGCCCCTACGCCTACTTCCCCAGCGGCCAGTTCAACACTCCGGTCGGCGACGACGAGCCCGGATACGCGACCAGCGGCAAGACCTACCAGTTCGAGTTCGAGGCGGGGCCGCTGGCCAGGCTCACCTTCGCCACCAAGATGGTCCACTCCAACGACTTCTTCTACGCGCCGGGTCCCGAGGGCATCGCGCTGTGGGACGGGCACGACATGCTCACCGGCGACGTGACGGACCAGATCCGGCTTTGGGACGCGGGAACCGAAATCGACCAGGAGCCGGGCGAGGGCGAGGACCAGCCGATGCAGGGAGGCGAAGACACCGGGGACCCGGACCCCGATTCCAACGTGCGCCTGGCGGAGGACGACTGGGGGACCCTCCCGGAGGTGGACTCGGTCCTCAAGGTCACGATCGACTCCATCGGGCCCTACACCTTCCGCGTCTCGATCGAGAACGTCAGCAAGGATCACACGCTGGTCACGGTGAGGGGCCTGTGCCTGGAGGTGCCGATCGCGCCCGGAGTGTTCGTGATCCACTACGACGACGAGGCGCTCTTCACGCCCGGCGAGCCGGATCGCGGGCAGGGACTGGAGGGACTGGCCGAGGACGGCAAGAACGGAACGCTGCACGCGGTCGCGACGGCGGCCACCGGGATCATCCAGGTGGTGGCGCCCGGACTCTACGCCAGCCACCTGGATCCGGGCCTGCTGTTCAACGGCGGTACGACGGCGACCGCCGGGGTCGAAGCCATGGCGGAGGACGGCAATCCGGGGGCGCTGGGTGCGGAGGTACTGGCGAAGGGCGGGTTCCGGACAGCCGACGCCTTCTTCGTGCCCGAGGGCGACGCCGTGCCCGGGCCGCTCTTCCCCGGCCGGAGGTACGAGTTCAACGTGGTCGCCGTCCACGGCGAGCGGCTGTCCTTCGTCACCATGCTGGTGCAGTCCAACGACATATTCTTCGCTACCGCCGAGGAGGGGATCGAGCTGTTCCCCGGAGACGATCCGCTCACCGGTATCGTGACCGACAATGTCATGCTCTGGGACGCGGGCACCGAGGTGAACGGCAAGCCCGGGATCGACAGGTGGCAGCTGCCGCGCCAGCTCGCGAACAACACGGGCCCCGACGAGGGCGGCATGATCCGCCTGCTGGACGACGAGGAGTTCACGTACCCGGCGGTCGATGAGATGATCAGGGTCACCGTGACCGCGGTGCCGAGGTAGGGGGACGGGGCGGCCGGCGAGGAGGAGCTCTCCGCCGCGCCGGAGCAGGAAGGAAAAGAGGAAGCCCGGCGGCGCTCGCAGGAAGGCGCCGCCGGGCTTCTCGTCTTGTGGCAGGACGGGCCCGCCCCGGGGGTTGTTCCTGTCCGGGAAGCCGCCCCGGGGGGAGGCGCCCGCTACCGCCCTACAGCGCCCAGAGCAGCATCGCCGCCCACACGGTCCCGGCGAGCGCGCCGCCGTAGCAGGGCAGCTTGAGCGGCCCCGAGAAGCGCCGGAGTCCGAGGTCCATGAGCGTGTGGCGGATCCGGTGTCCGCAGTGGAAGAACGACAGCGCGATCACGCCGAAAAGGACGACCCGCACCGGCCACCGCCCCACGACGCCGGCGAACCCGGCCGCGCGTTCGGCCGCCGCCGCCGCGTCGCCGCTGGGCAGCAGGAACCCCGTCACGATCACGAACGCGGGGACGAAGAGCGCCGCCATCACGCCCCCGGCCGAGAAGAGCGCCCACCAGAAGGCCTCGCTCGAACGCTTCACCGGAGCACCCCCCACACGATGATCGTGGTGACGGTAAGCCACGGCCCGTACCCCATCACCACGGCGGCGAGCGGCGCGGGGAGCCGTTTCTCGCCCAGTTGGATCGGCATCGCCTGGGGCACCGCGGCGAACCACGTCACCGAGTGCCACACCGACGCCGCCAACGCGACCGCGTGCGCCACCGTCCAGCCGGGTGTGCTCAGCGTCTGCAGCCACTCCGCGAAGGCCGTCTCGCCGCCGCCGAGCCTGCCCAGGGTGACGAGGAGCACTACCAGGTAGCCCGCCACGAAGAAGCCGGTCAGCTCCCTGGCCATGAAGAGCAGGTAGCCGGGCCGTTCCAGGAACCAGGCCCACCTTTGGGGCCGGTGGAGCCTCCCGCTCATGCGCGTCCCCCCTTCGGGGCCGCGCGAGCTAGCGGTCCGGGGGGATTTCGTCCACGGGCTGCGAAGGCCCCCGGCAGCGGTCGGCGCGGCGCGCTCACGCCCCCGCGTCCTTCGCGCCGCGCGGCATCGCGAACCGCCTGAAGTACTCCTGCGCGGCGACCGCCTTGGCCTGCTGGATCGCGCCGGCGGGGTCCACGTGCTTGGGACACACCGCGGTACACTCGCCCACGAAGGTGCAGCCCCAGATCGCCTCGCCCGCCAGCATCACGTCGAGGCGCTCGGCCCGGCCCCGGTCGCGCGAGTCCCTGTTGTAGCGGTGGCCGAGCGCCAGCGCCGCCGGGCCCAGGAACTCGTCCTCGTGGCCCGCGACGGGGCAGGCCGCGTAGCACAGCATGCAGTTGATGCACATCGAGTACTGCTTGTACCGGGCCAGCTCGGCGGGGGACTGCAGGTACTCGCCCCCCGACGTGTCGTTCACGTCGTCGCGGATGATGTACGGCTTGACCGCCTCGAGCTTCTCCATGAATCCGTCCAGCGAGACCACCAAGTCCCTCTCGACGGGGAAGTTCACGAGCGGCTCCACCTTGACCGGGCGCGGGTAGTAGTCCTTGAGGAAGGCCGCGCAGGTGAGCTTCGGGTCGCCGTTCACCATCATGCCGCAGCTTCCGCACACCCCCATGCGGCAGCTCCAGCGGTGGGTGAGCGTCCCGTCGACGTGGTCCTTGATCCAGTTGATCGCGTCGAGCACGACCCAGTCCTCGTCGTAGGGCACCTCGTAGGCCTGGAAGCGGGGCTCGGAGTCGGTCTCCGGGTGGTACCGGAAGATCTCCAGCGTCATGGTCTGTTCGGCGGGCATCTGTATCCGGGTCCTCGCTTCCCAGGGTCAGGCGGCGTCGCCCTTCGGCCTCTTCTTCAGCCCCGATCCCGCCCCGTAGGTGCGGGCGCCCGGCGGCCACTTCGTGATCGTCACGGGCCTGTACTCGATCCGGGGCGGCGCGCCGTCCTCCCGGAAGGCCAGCGAATGGGCCAGAAAGTCGTCGTCGTTGCGCTCGGTGTGGTCCAGGCGCTGGTGGGAGCCGCGCGACTCGGTGCGCTCGAGGCCGGAATGCGCCATCGCCTCGGCGACGTCGAGGAGCGACTCCAGCTCCAGCGCCGCGGTCAGCTCGGTGTTGAAGCTGTTGGTGCGGTCGTCGAGGGCGACGCCGCCGTAGCGCTCCTTCAGCTCGGCGACCTTGTCGCAGGCGGCCCGGAGCGAGCCGGCGTCGCGGTAGATGCCGGCGCCGTCCTCCATCGCGTCGTGCAGCTCGGTGCGGAGCGCGGCGATCCGCTCGCCCCTCCCGCTCGGGGCGCCGAACCAGGCGCGACGGATGCGGTCGCCCTCGTCCTCCGCCTGGGCCTCGAGATCCGCCGTGTCGCAGTCGGGGTTGTCCATGGCGAAGCGGGCCGCGTGCCGTCCCGCCTGCGCGCCGAAGACGAGCAGCTCGGTGAGCGAGTTCGACCCGAGCCGGTTGGCCCCGTTGATCGACACGCACGCGCACTCGCCGGCGGCGTAGAGCCCGGGCACGCCGGTGGCCGAGTCGCCGTCCACGTCGATCCCGCCCATCACGTAGTGGACGACGGGCCGTACCGGAATCGGCTTCTTCACCGGATCGATCCCGGCGTAGTTGCGCGACAGCTCCCGCACGAAGGGGATCTTTTTGTCGATCTTGGCCTCGCCCAGGTGCCGCAGGTCGAGGTGCACCACGTGGCCGTCCCTGGTCTCGATGGTGCGGCCCGCCCACATCTCCTTCATGAAGCACTGGCTGAGCCGGTCGCGCGGACCCAGCTCCATGGCGCGCTTCTGCGGGTGCCGGGGATCGCTCACGTCGAGGGCCTCGCCCAGATCGTAGTCCTGCAGGTAGCGATGGCCGTCCCTGTTGACCAGGATGCCGCCCTCGCCGCGCGACGCCTCGGTGATCAGGATGCCCGTGCCGGGGAGCCCCGTCGGGTGGTACTGGACGAACTCCATGTCCTTGAGCGCGACGCCGGCCCGGTACGCCATCGCCATCCCGTCCCCCGTCTTGATCGACCCGTTCGTCGTGAAGGGGAAGACCCTCCCCGCGCCCCCCGTGCAGACGATCACCGCCTTCCCCAGAACGGCCCTCACCTTCCCGGTGCGAAGCTCGATCGCGGCGCACCCCCGGCAGCGCCCCCGGCCGTCGATCAGCAGCCGCGTGGCGAAGTGCTCGTCGTAGCGCACGATGTTGCCGTACTTGAGCGTCGTCTGAAAGAGCGAGTGCAGCATGTGGAAGCCGGTCTTGTCCGCCGCGAACCAAGTCCGCTCGATCTTCATCCCGCCGAAGGGACGCACGGCGACGGAACCGTCGGGCTCCCGGCTCCAGGGGCACCCCCAGTGCTCCAGCTGAACCATCTCCGCCGGCGCCTCGTTGACGAAGTACTCGACCGCGTCCTGGTCGGCCAGCCAGTCGGCGCCGCTGATGGTGTCGTAGATGTGGTCCTCGAGGCTGTCGTTCGGCTTGATCGCCGCCGCCGCCCCGCCCTCGGCCGTAACCGTGTGGCTCCGCATGGGGTAGACCTTCGACACGCACGCCACCGAGAAGCCGGGGTTCTCCTGGGCGATCGCGATCGAGGCGCGGAGCCCCGCCCCGCCGCCTCCTATGATGACCACGTCGTGCGGGTGCGTCGTTCCGTGACCCATCGTGGGAAGTCCTGGCGGCCGGTCGGGGGGAAGGGAGAGGCGCGGCCCGGGCGGCGCGCATTCGGCGAAGTGCCGAACGCCGTGCCGTGGCTGTCGGCCACGAGCGCGGCCCGGGCGGGCGCGCATTCGGCGAAGTGCCGAAACAGGTTAGCCCGGGAGGTGGCCGGGATCAAGACGGGCCGAATGCGATCCCGCCGGCCTCCGGCTACCGCCGCCTTCCGCCTGCCGCCTCCGCCCCGATCCGCCCGTAGTCCTCCGGACGGTCCAGGTCCCTCCCGGCCTCGGCCGGCCATTCCACCTCGATCGCTTCGTGCAGATGGCGCCTCACGACTTCGCGCCCGCCGCGTGCGTCCATTCGCCGCAGTTCGCCGAAGAGGCGACGGTCGTAGAGGACGGGCGGGGCGGTGAATTCGCCGCCGTACCGGGAGGCGACCAGCGCCGGTCCCGATTCGCGGTAGCGGGCGACCAGGGTGCGGAGCATCGCGGGAGTCACGAACGGCATGTCCGCCAGGATCACCGCCGCCGCCCCGCACTTCTCCCCCACCGCCCCGATCCCCGCCCGCACCGACGTGTGCGTCCCCGCCGCGTACTCGTCGTTATGGACGTTCGAGCACCCCAGACCGTGCAGTTGCCCTTCGACCTCCCCGCGCGCATGCCCGGTCACGACGACCACGGGCGACAGGCCGGCCGCGATAGCCGTGCGGACGGCGCGCCGCACCACCGACTCTCCGTCCAGCTCCAGCAGCAGCTTGTTGCGCCCCATGCGCGTCGAGGCGCCCGCCGCGAGCACCACGGCCGCGACATCCGGCACATCGGCCCTCGCAGCCCGTGGACAAAATCCCCCCGGCATTCGAACGGCGATGCATCCGCGCTGGC
>JAPPNM010000146.1 GCA_028873825.1 Gemmatimonadota bacterium
TCGTCACCACGAGGGCCTCGAAGAGCAGGGTGAACCCGCTCCTCGGACGAGCCCACGGCACCCGAGCCCGGCGCATCCCGCACGAAGGACTTCCGTCTTCGTAGATGTTGTCCCCCAGCAGGAAGACGTGAGAAACGCCCATGGCCGTGGCCTGGTCGTGGATCTGCGTCGCGATTTTGATGGCGATGTCATTGCCGGTGCCGGTGTCTCCGACGAAGATAAGTCGCGCTGCTCGCGCGCTATCCTGTTGCCGGGCACAGAACGCGCTGTCGGTCTCGCCGGTCGAAGTCCTGACTCCGGTCGCGCCCGCACAAGCAGACATGGCGAGCGCGGTTCACCGCGGTGAATGTCGTCACAATGAGTCTTGGAACGACACAACTGGCCACTGCATTTCCCGCTGCTATCGCAATTGCGCCGATCCAACCTTCGTTCTTCACCTTACCTCCTCGCGGGCCACGGATACGATTGAATTGAACATATGCGGATTCCGTAACAGTTCGGGCTATCGCCTGAAGGTCCCGGCCCCTGCGCGCTACGGGTCGGCACCCGTCCCCCTGCCAGTCATCACACTCCACGCGTCGCGGTCCGGCACCCCACGGCTCCAGCGCACCACATGACCGGGCGGCGCAGGCGGTCGCTCGGCGAAGTCGCCGCGGATGGCGCGCACCTGCCCGCTCCGCGCGTCGCGGATCAGCGCCATGGTCGCTTCGGTGTCGCCGTCGAGGGTGAAGAGGGCGTCCCCCGGACCGGCTAGGACGAGGCGCGCGAGCGCCTCCCACCCCGGCTCGACCGGCAAGAGGAAGACGAACATCCCGGTCCCCTCCTCGGCGTCCGCCGGCTCCGCCATCTCGAACGAAATCGAGAAGAGCCGCCGCTGAGCGTCGTCCAGCCCCGTCAGCGTGTGGTCGCCGCGCGCCTCCGGCAGCAGGCTCCGGCCCTCCACCAGCAGCGCCGGGTCCATCGACAGCTCCCCCGACGGGCTCCGCGCACCCCACACAAGCAGCGACGGCCCCGTCCGGCGCCTCGCCTCGCCGTGCGACATCTCCTGCGCGGTCCTGTGCCCGAAGGCGTTCGTGAAGTGGTAGTCGCTGACCCACTCTGGCTTGCAGTAGGTCATGAGGTCCTTCGCCTCGTCCTTGTCGATCAGCGAATCGCCGCGGTGGTCGTAGCCCCACGCGCCTATGCTGCCGTCCTCGTAGGGGTAGGCGGGGTCGGGCCCGCCCGCACCGCCGCATGGAGCGTGCCGAAGGCTCAGGTTGTGACCCAGCTCGTGCGCAATAACGCTGGCATTCGTGACCGACGCCGACGAGGTGCTGGGAATATCCTCCGCGACGCCCAACACATCCGAGAAGCTCGGCATCAGGCCCATCCAGTATCCTGACCCGCTCTCGGCAGCCCGAATCGCTTTGGTCCGGATCAGCACATGGAGCCCGCTCCTGGTGTTGATCTCGACGGGGTCGTGGTAGTCGACGGTCATCTCCTCGATCGGGAGCAGGTCGTAGGTGTCGTGGAGGAGTTCGTGGCCCTCCTCGTCGTCTGCCATCTCCTCCACGGTTTCGATCACCGAAGAATCGGGTTCCTCCGTGTACAGGAACGGAATGGCCGTGAGCTCGAAGTCGGGGACGCCCTCCACCCCCATATCCAGCTCGCCGCTCTCCGGGATCCGCTTGGCGGTGAGGATCTCGGCATCGATCGTCGAATCGGGGTCGATCTCGATCACCACCGAGAGGCCCTCCTCGATCACCGAGTCGGGAATCGTCACGTTCAGCGACCTGTCGAGCGACCCCTCGTCGATATCGGTCGGGATCGGCTCGGACGTGCCGTCGATCTCCACCGAGTACGTCTCGGAGTCGTCGACGTAGAAGGTCGCCGTCGCCGGTGGCAGCGTCTCCGTCGTCGTGCGGGCGGCGGTTACGAAGACCCTGAGAAGAGCCTCCTTCTCCGCCACCACGGGCACCGGATGACTCCGAGACTGCACTGCTTGCACCATGTACGCGTCCGCACGGTGGTCGGCGCAGACCATGGCCCGCCGCTTGGAAATGTCCCTGTACCAGTCCAGCAGCGCTTCCGGCACGCACACGCCCGTCCCGTGCGCGAGGAATTCCTCCAGCGACGTCAGGTTGGAGAAGCTGGACGGCAGCTCGCCCTCGAGGTCGGCGTTGTTGTGCATGTGGAGCCCCAATAGCCCGCTCAGGTCGCCCAGCTCCGGGGGAATGGGGCCGGAGAGACTGTTGGAGCCCAGGAATAGCGACTCTAGATTGGTCAGGTTGCCCAGCTCCGGGGGAATGGGGCCGGAGAGACTGTTGGAGCCCAGGAATAGCTGCTCTAGATTGCTCAGGTCGCCCAGCTCCGGGGGAATGGGGCCGGAGAGACTGTTGGAGCCCAGGAATAGCTGCTCTAGATTGCTCAGGTCGCCCAGCTCCGGGGGAATGGGGCCGGAGAGACTGTTGGAGCCCAGGAATAGCTGCTCTAGATTGCTCAGGTCGCCCAGCTCCGGGGGAATGGGGCCGGAGAGACTGTTGGAGCCCAGGAATAGCTGCTCTAGATTGCTCGGGTTGCCCAGCTCCGGGGGGATCGGGCCGGTAAGATCGTTGTGGTGCAGCCATAGGATCCGAAGATTGCTCAGGTCGCCCAGCTCCGGCGGTATCGGACCCGTCATGCCGTTCAAGACTAGATAGAACTGCTCCAATCTGTCGAGGTTCCCCAGCTCCGGCGGTATCCGACCCGTCAGGTTGTTCCGGCCGAGGTCCAGCCACGTCAATCTGTCAAGGTCTCCGAGCTCTGGAGGGATCGGACCCGTCATGTCGTTCCCGCCGAGCCACAGGTCGTTCACCCGCTCTAACGGTGCAAAGACGCCTTGCCAGTCGCTAAGCGGGCGTGCCGACAGCCAGTTCTCGCTGAACTTCCAGGACGGACCGCCGGTAGCTCTGTACAACGCAACAAGCACGTCGCGGTCGGTGAGCGCGCCGCAGGTCGCCGAGCCGATATGGCTGGACAGTGAGTCGAGCCATGCGCGGAAGGCGGTGTCGGTCGGCGTGCAGAGCCCCGTCCCGTCATACCAAAGGGTATCGAGCCTCGTCAGGCGCACCAGCGACAGAGGCAGCCGGCCGTCGAGCTGGGGGTTGTCGTTCAACTTCAGCGTGCGCAGCTCGTCCAGATCGCCCGTTCGAGTCGTAAGAAAGCCGTCGAGACCGTTGCTCGACAGGTCCAGCTGGATCGCGCGGCCAAGCGAATCCGCGTCAACTCCGTACCATTCGTCCAGTACGTGGTCGTCGCCCCATCCGTCATCGTTCTTCCAGCTGCTTCTGCCCGCCGCCTCGTAGAAAGCTCCGAGGGCCATGAGGTCGGCCTCGTTGCACCAGGATACGTTTGCCAGGTCAAACTTCTCGGCCCATGCCGCAAATGCTCTGGATCCCGGTATGCACAGCCGGTCGTTCCGGCTGAGGTTCAGCTGCTTCAAGCTGTCGAGGTTCAACAACTCCACAGGTATCGGACCCGTCAGGTCGTTGTAGTTTAGGTACAGGTACTGCAAGCTGCCGAGGTCGCCCAGCTCCGGCGGAACCTCACCGGTCAGGTCGTTGAAGCTTAGGTACAGTCTGCGCAAGCTGTCAAGGTTCCCCAGCTCCGGCGGAATCTCACCGGTCAGGTCGCTGGAGCTTATGGACAGGTACTGCAAGCTCGCGAGGTTCCCCAGCTCCGGCGGTATCGGACCCGTCAGGTCGCTGGAGCTTATGGACAAGTGCTGCAAGCTCGCGAGGTTCCCCAGCTCCGGCGGAACCTCACCGGTCAGGTCGTTGACGCTTATGGACAGGTACTGCAAGCTCGCGAGGTTCCCCAGCTCCGGCGGAACCTCACCGGTCAGGTCGTTGAAGCTTAGGTACAGTCTGCGCAAGCTGTCAAGGTTCCCCAGCTCCGGCGGAATCTCACCGGTCAGTTCGTTGTCCCTCAGGTTCAGCGTACGCAAGCTGTCAAGGTTTCCCAGCTCCGGCGGAATCTCACCGGTCAGCTCGTTGTCCCTCAGGTTCAGCGTACGCAAGCTGTCAAGGTTTCCCAGTTCCGGCGGAATCTCACCGGTCAGCTCGTTTCCACGGAGACGCAGACCGACCACGCGTCCCCGGTAACTCACATCGACGCCGTGCCAGCTTGCCAGAGGCGCCGAAGTCAGCCAGTTGGCGTCGGTCTTCCACGACGGACCACCTGTGGCATGGTAGAACCGAACCAACACATCACGATCCGGATGCGCAACGCGAACCTTGACCGAGTCCGCCACTGCACCGGATCTAGCGCGGATGAAAGTGCTCCCGTTGCCGGCCGCCGTCACCAGGCCCGTCGCGCCCACCGTCGCCACCGCCGTGTCGCCGCTCGACCACGCCACTTCCGCGGCCTCGACGACATGGCCGTTCGCGTCGCTCACCACCGCCGCCGCCGTGGCCGTGTCGCCGAACGACCCGAATGCCAGCGAGTCCGGCGCGACCTCGACCGCCGCCGGCACCTGCGACACCACGACCGCCGCCGTCCCCGTGGCCGAACCCGCCTGCGCCGTGATCGTCGCGCTCCCGTTGCCCGCCGCGGTCACCAGCCCCGTCGCGCCGACCGTCGCCACCGCCGTGTCGCCGCTCGACCAGGACAACTCGGCGCCCTCGACGACGTGGCCGTTCGCATCCCTCGCCTCGGCCACCAGCCGCACCGTGTCGCCGAACGCCACCAGCGTGTCCGCCGTCGGCGTTACGCCCACCTCCGCCACCTCCTGCTCCACCGTGACGGACGCGCTGCCGGTCGCCCCACCTGCCGAAGCGGTTACGGTCGCCTCCCCGTTCCCCTCGGCCGTCACGAGGCCAGCCGTGGTGACCATGGCGACCGAGGCATCGCTGCTCGCCCAGGTGATGCCGATCCCCGTCATGGCGTTCCCGTTTTGGTCTTGAACCACTGCGGACAACTGGACACTCTCCCCGATTGAACGAAGGTTGCCGAGCCGGGGGGAAATCGTGATTGACGTTGCAACAGGGGGATCCGAAGGCGCATCGCACGCTGCAGATCCGGTGGCAACGGACAGGACCGCGAGAGCCACACGGTACGCGGACGGAGTCCTGAATCGGGTCGCGGCGGCGTGGGTGCCGCCCTCCCGCGGACCTTCGCTACTCCCCATCCACCGTCTCCCCGGCTATGGTTGCCTGACCAGTTTCAACAACTATCGCCTGCTCCTTTCGGCGGGCCCCTATCGATTCGCTCGATTCGCCCGAAGCTACGCTGCGCCCTGCGGAACCGCAGGTACTATTATACCTGCCACGTGTCCATCTTGCAACAGAGGATCGAGATCGTGAAAGGGTAGCGGGTCTTTATGACACCAGTTATGCTTGCTTCCTTTGGTATGACTTGCGCATGTCCATGTTGACTATTGCCGTGTCCTGGTCGTGACCACCTGCCCCGAGAGACAACGGACCGTTGAACGATTTCCACGAACCGGCACCGGAGACCGAAGACTGGGGCAGCGGCGATTCCGCCGTGACTGTCCCGCCCGCCCTCCTGGACCGCCAGGGATCCGAACGCGGGCACGGTGGAGGGGATATCCCGCAGTCTCATCCGGACTCCAAGCCGGTTCCCGGCCCGGCGGCCACGGCCGGCGAGCGGCACCCGCACCCGGGAGGCTCGCCGCGGACGACGCCGGACCACTGGCGGACGTCCAACGGCGCTGACCGCACCCGGGAGGATCGCCGCTATCCCCGCACGACCGCGCCCCCGCGGCCGTGCCCCCGCGTTTGCGCCCGGGCGCGCGGAGCCGTCATTATAGCGGACACCGAAGGAGGCGGCCCTGAGCGGAGCGCGCGGGCCGCCGACACTGCCGCACCTCCCGCGCGAGCGCCGCGGGCCCACCCCACAAGGACCCCACCAGCCGGAGCACCCACATGGCATCGGTCGATCCCCCGGCCCGCAAGGGCCTTCCGCCGGAAGCGTACGAAGTCGTCCCGGGCAGGGAGTACCGCCCCTACGTGCCGCCCGAGAAGTCGCTGGCGGAGTTCACCGTCAAGGCGGTGGTCGTCGGGATCCTGATGGCGGTGGTCTTCGGGGCCGCCAACGCGTACCTGGGTCTCCGGGTGGGGCTCACGGTGAGCGCCTCGATCCCGGCCGCGGTGATGGCCGTCGCGATCTTCCGGGTGCTGCGCCGCGGCACGATCCTCGAAACCAACATGGTGCAGACGATCGGCTCGGCCGGCGAATCGGTGGCCGCGGGGGTGATCTTCACCATCCCCGCGCTCTTCATCTGGCAGCGCACCGATCCCTCGATCGTCGTGGACCTGCTCCAAGTCTCGGTGATCGCCGGCTTCGGCGGGCTGCTCGGGGTCCTCTTCATGATCCCGCTGCGGCGCTACCTGATCTCGCGCGAGCACGGCAGGCTCCCCTACCCCGAGGGCACCGCCTGCGCCGAGGTGCAGGTGGCCGGCGACATGGGCGGCGGGAAGGCGCGCCTTCTCTTCTCCGGCCTGGGGCTCGGCGCGCTCTACCAGGCGCTGGCCAACCGCAACGGGTTCGGGCTCTGGAACGAGGGACCCCACGTGCAGCTGCCGCAGAAGGCCCAGATCGGCGGCGACTTTACCCCGGAGCTGCTGGGCGTGGGGTTCATCATCGGGCCCCGGATCGCCGCGATCATGTTCGGCGGCAGCGCGCTCGCGTGGCTGATCATGATCCCCGCCATCAACATCTGGGGCGGCGACAGCGTCGTGTATCCCGCGACGGATCCGATGTCGTCGCTCGAGTCCGGCCAAATCTGGAGCTACTACCTGCGCTACGTGGGCGCGGGCGCGGTTGGGTGCGCCGGCATCGTCACGCTCATCAAGTCCTTCCCGACGATCGTCGAGTCGATCCGCTTGGGCGTCGGCCAGGTGGGCGGCGGGGGCGCGGGCGAAGTGTTGCGCACTCAGCGCGACCTGCCCATGAAGCTCGTGATGGGGCTCGCGGCGCTGATGGCGGTGGCGCTGTGGCTCTGGCCGGGAGTACCGGTGGGGCCGCTGGGGGCGATCCTGATCGTGATCTTCAGCTTCTTCTTCGTGACGGTGTCGAGCCGGATCGTGGGGCTCATCGGGTCGTCTTCCAACCCGGTGTCGGGAATGACGATCGCGGCGCTCCTCCTCACTTCGCTGATCTGGGTGGGGCTGGGGCTGAACGACGGCGGCGCCGCGGCCAAGGTGGCGGTGCTGGCGGTGGGCGCGGTGGTGTGCATCTCGGCGGCCGCGGCGGGCGACACTTCGCAGGACCTCAAGACGGGGTTCCTGGTCGGGGCCACGCCTGCGCGCATGCAGGTCGGCGAGATGCTGGGCGTGCTGGCCTGCGCGGTCACCATCGGCGGCGTGCTGATCGTGCTGAACGAGTCGTACGGGATCGGCACCGTGGACGGCCTGGCCGCGCCCCAGGCGACTCTGATGAGCTTGGTGATCGACGGCGTGCTGAACGCGTCGCTGCCCTGGGCCTTCGTGCTGATCGGGATCCTGCTCGCGCTGCTGATCGAGTTCGTCTTCAAGCTGCCGTCGCTGGCCTTCGCGGTGGGCGTCTACCTGCCGGTGTCGCTGATGACGCCGATCCTGGTCGGGGGCCTGATGCGCATGGCCCTGACCCGCCGCTACGAGCACGCGGGCGAGACCGAGGAGGGGGCGAGCGTCCTGGCCGAGAAGCGCGAGCGGGGCGTGCTCTACGCGTCGGGGCTGATCGCCGGCGCCGCGCTGGTGGGCGTGCTCATCGGCGGGTTGATCTACGCGGTCACCTACTTCACGGGAGACCCGGACACCGCGTCGAAGTGGCAGTTCGGGCACGCGTGGATGGACGCCGTGCCCGTCGTGCCGCTGGCATCGGTGGTGGGCACGCTGGCCTTCGCCGGGCTCTGCTGGATGCTCTGGCGGGCGGCCACGAGGGAGTCGGCGGCTTGAGGGGCGCGCTGGCCGACCGGCTTCCCGCGACGCCGAACGGGACGGCCGGGCCGCGTCACGGGCGTGCGGGAGCGGCGGGCCGGGTCGCCGTTGCGATTCTGTTGGCGGCCGGTTGCGCCGAGGACGCCCGGGAGACGATCGGCCGGGAGGCCTTCATCGAGACCTACGTGGCCCTAAGGGTCGAGGAGCTGACCGAGCCGGGGAACGAGGTGATCTCCAAGGAGGCGCGGGAACGCGTGCTGCTGGAGCGGGGCGTGACCGAGGAGGAGCTCTTCGCCTTCGTCGAGGTCCACGGCGGCGACGTGGACTTCATGAAGGAGTTGTGGGAGGAGGTCGAACGGCGGATGAAGGCGATGCGCAATCCGCCCGACACGACGGGGGCGGGGGAAGGGACCGGCGGGGACCGGACCGCCCTGCTCCCGACCAGGAGCGGCCTCACTCCCACTCGATCGTGGCCGGCGGCTTCGAGCTGATGTCGTAGGTGACCCGGTTGACGCCGGCGACCTCGTTGATGATCCGCGTCGAGACGCGGGCCAGGAAACCGGGCTCGAACGGATACCAGTCGGCGGTCATGCCGTCGCGCGACGTGACGGCGCGGAGCGCGACGACGTTCTCGTAGGTGCGGCCGTCGCCCATGACGCCCACGGACCGCACCGGGAGCAGCACCGCGAAGGCCTGCCAGATGTCGTCGTAGAGGCCCGCGGACTCGATTTCCTCGAGATAGACGGCGTCGGCGAGGCGCAGGATGCGGAGGCGGTCCTCGGATACGGGGCCCAGGACGCGGATCGCCAGGCCGGGGCCCGGGAAGGGGTGGCGGCGGATGACGGCGCGGTCAAGTCCGAGAGTCTCGCCGACGCGCCGCACCTCGTCCTTGAAGAGCTCGCGCAGGGGTTCGACGAGTTCGAAGGGCATGTCGTCGGGAAGTCCGCCGACGTTGTGGTGGGTCTTGATCGTCGCCGAAGGACCCTGCACCGCGTGCGATTCGATCACGTCCGGGTAGAGGGTCCCCTGCACCAGGAAGCGGGCGTGGCTGCCGAGCTCGCGGGTGGCGCGCTCGAAGACGCGGATGAAGGTCTCGCCGATGATCCGGCGCTTGGTCTCCGGTTCGCTGACGCCCGAGAGCGGCCCCAGGAACTCGGCGGCCGCCTCCACCACCGCCAGCCGGATCCCCATGTGTTCGCGGAAGGTGCGCTCCACGCCCTCGCGTTCGTTCATGCGCATGAGGCCGGTGTCGACGAAGACGCAGGTGAGCCGGTCGCCGACGGCCTTGTGTACGAGCGCCGCCGCCACCGACGAGTCCACGCCGCCCGAGAGTCCGCAGATGACCTGCTCGTCCCCCACCCGGCGGCCGATCCGCTCGACCGACTCGGCCACGAACGCCCCCGGGGTCCAGTCGGCGGAGCAGCCGCAGACGCGGAAGAGGAAGTTGTCGACGATCTCCTGGCCGCGCGCGGTGTGGGCGACCTCGGGGTGGAACTGGACGCCGTAGAGGGGGCGCGAGCGGGCGCGGAAGGCGGCTACGGGCAGGTCGGCGGTCGCGCCGAGGGCGACGAAGCCGGGGGGCGGTTCGACGACGTGGTCGCCGTGCGAACACCAGACCGTGACGTCGTCGCCGGGACGGAAGCCGTGGAATAGGTCCCCGGCGCCGCCGCGTCCGTCCGCGCCCGGCGCCGCGACGCGCAGGGTGGCGCGGCCGTATTCGCGCTTGCCGGGAAGCACGGCGCCGCCGGCGTGGCGGGCGATGAGCTGCATGCCGTAGCAGATGCCGAGGACGGGGACGCCGAGGCCGAGCAGCGCGGGGTCGAGGCCGGGGCCGCCTTCGTCGTATACCGAGGACGGGCCGCCGGAGAGGATGATGCCGGCGGGGGACCAGGCGCGGACCCAGTCGGTCGAGCGGTCGGGCGGGTGGATCTCGCAGTAGACGCCGGCCTCGCGGATGCGCCGCGCGATGAGCTGGGTGAACTGGGAGCCGTAGTCGACGAGGAGGATGCGGTCGCGGGCGGCGGCGGCGGCGGTGGCCGGGAATGCCGCCGGGGGGCGGGCGGAGGCTCCCGGCGCGTCAGTCATCGGTTTCGCCGCGAACGAGGTCGTCGTAGTCCTCGCGGCGACGGGCAAGCGCTACGCTGTCGCCGCGTACGAGGACTTCGGCGGGACGGGGACGCGAGTTGTAGTTGGACGCCATGGCGAACCCGTAGGCGCCCGCCTGGTGGACGCAGAGGAGGGCGCCGGGGTTCGGCAGCGGCAGGCGCCGGTCGCGGGCGAGGAAGTCGCCCTGTTCGCAGACCGGGCCCACGATGTCCACCCGTTTGACGGGAGCCCGGCCGTCCTCGCGCACCAGCGAGACCTCGTGGACGCCTCCATAGTGGCTCGGCCGGATCAGTTCGGTCATCCCGGCGTCGGTCACCACGAAGGTCTTCCCCCCGCTGTCCTTTACGTACAGCACGCTTGCGATCAGCACTCCGGCGTCCCCCACGAGGAAGCGGCCGGGTTCCAGGACGAGGCTCAGGCCGCGGCCCCGGAGCCGCGCGACGACCGCGCCGCCCAGGGCGCGTACGTCCAGGCCGCCTCCGGCACCGTCGGAGATGCCGAAGCCGCCGCCCAGATCCACGTAGCGCAGATCGACCCCCAGCTCGCGCCGCGCTCGGTTCTCAACCCGGAGCACCACGCCGAGCGCCCGCAGAAACGGCGCCGGATCGCGGATCTGGGAGCCGATGTGCACGTCGACCCCGACCGCGCGCAGCGCCCGGTGCTCCGCCACGCGCCGGTACAGCGCGTGAGCCTCGTCCGGCGAGACGCCGAACTTGGCGTTCGCGTGGCCCGTGCTTGTGAACTCGTGCGTCGGACTGTGCACGTCCGGGTTGACCCGCACCGCCACCGGGGCGACCGCGCCCATCCCGGCGGCCAGGGCGCCGAGCGCATCCAGTTCCTGTGCGCTTTCGACGTGGAAGGACATGATCCCGGCTTCGATCCCCTGGCGCAGCTCGTCCCGGGACTTGCCCACGCCGGTGAAGACGATGCGCCCGGCCGGGACGCCCGCGCGCCGGGCGCGGTAAAGTTCGCCGCCGCTCACGATGTCGGCGCCGGCGCCGGCGCGCGCGAGGAGTTCCAGCACGGCCAGATTGGGGTTGGCTTTGACCGAGTAGGCGACGAGGAAGCCGGGGGCCGGGTCGGGACGGGCGGCGCCGGCAGCCGGGGCCGGTCGGAGCCCGTTCTCCAAGTCGGCAAACGCCTCTCGCAGGGTCTCGAGCCGGTCCATGATTCGATCGGCACAGTACACATATAGCGGTGTACCGTGCGTTTGCGCAAGTTCGTCCAAACCGTGCGACCCGCAGTGCAGAACGCCGCCGACCCGTCGCAACGGGGGACTCTCGGCCATCAGTACGCTCGCGCCCAGACCACCTCCGTCCTGGCCCTGCCGCCTCCCACGCAGCGGGCCGGAGGCGTGGCCGAGCGGAATTCCTCGCCGGGGATGACGCGGATTGTGGCCTTCACGGCGTCCTTCACCCGTTCCTCGACGGCCGCGTCGCCCGACCAGCCGGAATGGACGAATCCGGCGCCGCCTTCGAGGATCTCGCCGAGCTCCTCGACGGACGAGACCTCGCCGCGGTAGGTCGCCGCCTCGCGCCGGGCAAGGGCCGCGCCGAGGAGCTGTCCCTGCAGCGCCTCGAGCCGCTCCGGCATCTCGGCCACCGCCCGCCCCTCCCCCACCCCCACCTTGCGATCCTCGCCCGGGGCGGTCACGCGGCGCACGACCACCACCTCCCCCCGCTCCACGTCGCGCGGCCCGATCTCGACCCGCACCGGCACCCCCTTGCGCTCCCACTCGAAGAACTTCGCGCCCGGCGAGAGGTGCCGGCGACCGTCGGCCTCCGCCCTCACCCCCACCTCACCCAGCGCGCCCGCCACCCGGTCCGCCGCCTCGCGCGCCGCGGCCCACTGCTCGTCGCTCCTCCCGATCGGCACAACGATCACCTGGGTGGGAGCCAGCCGCGGCGGCACCACCACGCCCACGTCGTCGCCGTGCGTCATCACGAGGCCGCCCACGAGACGCGTGGAGACTCCCCACGAGGTGTTCCAGGCGTACTCCTCGCGCCCCTCCTCGCTCTGGAAGGTGAGGCCGAACTGGCGCGCGAAGTTCTGCCCCAGCATGTGGGAGGTGCCCGCCTGGAGCGCCTTGCCGTCCTGCATGAGGGCTTCGCAGGCGTAGCTGCGGACGGCGCCCGCGAACTTCTCCGACTCCGACTTGGCTCCCGTGAGCGGCGGCATCCCCATCCAGTCCTCCATGAAGCTCCGGTAGACTCCCAGCATCCGGAGCGCCTCCTCGCCGGCCTCGGCCTCGGTGGCGTGGGCGGTGTGCCCCTCCTGCCAGAGGAACTCGGCCGTCCTGAGAAAGAGGCGGGTGCGCAGCTCCCAGCGCATGACGTTGGCCCACTGGTTCAGCAGGATCGGCAGGTCGCGGTAGCTCTGCACCCACTTCGCGTACATGGAGTAGATGATCGTCTCGGAGGTGGGACGAATCACATAGGGCTCCTCGAGCTCCTTCCCGCCCGCGTGCGTCACCACCGCCAGCTCGGGCTTGAAGCCCTCGACGTGCTCCTTCTCGCGCTCGATGAAGCTCATGGGGATGAGGAGCGGGAAGTAGGCGTTGCGGTGGCCGGTGGCCTTGAACATGTCGTCCAGGGCGCGCTGCATGTTCTCCCAGATGCCGTATCCCCAAGGGCGGACGACCATGCTGCCGCGCACCGGGGAGTAGTCCGCCAGCTCCGCCTGCTGCACCACCTCGTTGTACCAGGCGCTGAAGTCCTCGGACCTGGGCGTGAGTCCCTTTCCCGGCGCCTTCTTAGCCATCAGCCGCCGTCTCCCTGCGGCGTACGGCGGTCGCCGGTCGCGCCGTCCTTCCTCTTCGCGGCCCTGGGCCCGAATCTCTCGATCCCGAGCGCCAGCAGCGCGGGAACGACGAAGAAGGCGAGCGAGGAGGCGATCCAGGTGGCCCGGAACGGCAGCCCGAAGGCCTTCGCGCCCAGCAGCGCCGCCAGCCAGCCTCCCCCCAGCGCCGCGATCGCCGCCGCGCCCAGGAGGATCAGCTCCAGGATGCCAAGCCGCCGCAGGGCCCGGTTCAGGGCGGCCCGGACCTCCCGCACGTCGGCGGATTCCGGGCGGCCGGCGGAGGACCCGGGCGTCACGGGTTCGCTCCTTCGCCGTCGAGCAGGGATGCGATCGACCGCGTCTCCTGCCTGCCGGTCTCCAGGTCGCGCACCGTGGCCGAGGCGGCGGCCTCCTCCTCCGGGCCGATTATCACGGCCCGCCCCGCACCGGCCCGGCTGGCAGCCTTCAGCTGCTTGCCGACGCCGTGGGACTTGAGCGAATACATGACCGAATGCCCCGCCTCGCGCAGCCGCCGGCTGAGCTCAAGGCCCGGGTTGCGCTGCTCCGGCCCGACCCAGACCACGAAGAAGTCGCACGAGACATCCGTCTCCGGGCCGAGCCCCCGGTCCCGCAGAAGTTCGCCCAGGACAACGTCGCCCATGCCGAAGCCGGCCGCGGGAAGCGGCTCGCCTCCGACGAGCTCCAGCAGCCGGTCGTAGCGACCTCCGCCGCAGATCGCCCGCAGCTCCGCGGCCCGGTCGAAGAGCTCGAAGACGATTCCGGTGTAGTAGGCCAGACCCCTCACCACGGTGAAGTCGAACCGCACCCAGGCGCCGAGACCCATCGCCTCCAGGATCGAACGGTGCTCGTCGAGGCGGCGCATGGCTTCGCGAACCTGGGCCGAGTCGCCGAAGCGGTCGGCAAGGTGGTCGCGGGAGCCGTCGGCCAGCAGCTCCCCCAGAGTCGCCGCCGCGCGCGGGGACAGGCCCAGCGCCGCCAGATCCTCCCGGGTCCTTTCGGGCCCGGCCCGCCCCGCCCTGTCGATCGCGGCGAGGCACCCCGCGTGCCGACCCGGCGCCACGCCGGTCGCGTCGAGCACGGCGGTCACCAGGCGGCGGTCGTTCACGCGCGCCACGAAGTCGTTCTCGCCCAAACCCAGGGCCCGCACCGCGTCGATGGCGACCGCCAGCACTTCCGCGTCGGCACTCACCCCCGCCTCGCCGACGATGTCGACGTTGAGCTGGAAGTGCTCCCTGAGGCGGCCGCGCTGGCTTCGCTCGTAGCGGAAGAGCTGGGGCATCGAGAACCAGCGGATCGGCTTGGGCATGCCGCGGCTGCGTTCGGCCAGCATGCGCGCCAGCGTGGGGGTCATCTCCGGCCGGAGAGCCACCTCGCGTCCCCCCTTGTCGCGGAAGTTGTAGACCTGTTCGACGATCTCCTCTCCGCTCTTCTCGACGTACAGCCCCAGCGGCTCCAGCGGCGGTCCGTCGTACTCCTGAAAGCCGTAGCCGCGGGCGACCCGGCGCCAGGCGTCGACGATGTGGTTGCGGAGCGCGAGGTCCCCGGGCGCGAAATCGCGGAAACCGGGGAGCCGGGCGAAGGAGTCGGCTGCGGGCATGGGCTGCGAATGTAACCGGAGGAGGGCGAACTCCAAAGGTACGACCGCCGCGGGACGGAAAGGCCGTCAATCGTCTCCGAAGGGACTCGCGCCGAGAATCCGCAGCGCGTCGCCCACGGTGTGACACGACCCCGTCACCACGACTGTCCCGCTCCCCGCCAGCGCGGCCGCGCGCCCCACCGCCTCCCCCACCTCCCGCGACACCTCGACGGGAACGGCGCCCCCCACGCGCTCCGCCGCGGCGCGCGGGTTCCACCGCCGCTCCGGCGGCGCGGATGCGGGCGTGGTGAGGACCACCCGGTCGGCCGGATCCACCAGCGGCGGCAGCATCCGGGACCAGTCCTTGTCCGCCAGGATCCCCGCGAGCACCACCAGGGGCCGCGGCGGCGCCAGCTCGGCCAGGACACGGGCCAGGGCGACTGCCGCAGCCCGGTTGTGCGCCACGTCGAAGATGAAGCGGGCGTCGCCGAAACGGCGGATCTGGCCGCGCCCGGGCCATTTCACGCCGGCGACGCCGGCCTGCACGGACTCCGCGGACGGGGGCTGCGGAAGCAGCTCGAGGGCGCGGACCGCGAGCGCGGCGTTCGTGGCCTGGTGGGCGCCCGGAAGCGGCGTCCGGAGCTCCAGGGAACGGCCGGCGCCGGTGCGGAAGGCGAAGCGCGTGCCGTCCCGGCCCAGGCGGAGATCCGATATGTGCCGCCGCGGTTCGACGCGGTGGAAGGGGGCGTCGACCTCCCGCGCCCGGGCCTGCAGCACGGAGAGCGCGGCGGGCCGCCCCTCGGCGGTCGCGACGGGCACGCCCGGCTTGATGATCCCCGCCTTCTCGCGCGCGATCTCCTCGAGGGTGTCGCCGAGGTGTTCCCGGTGGTCCAGGGCCACGTTGGTGATCGCGGCCACCTCGGGCTCGATCACGTTGGTCGCGTCCAGCCGCCCGCCGAGCCCCACCTCGACGCACGCGGAGTCGACCTCCTCCTCGGCGAAGACGACCAGCGCCAGCAGGGTGCAGGCCTCGAAGAGCGGCATGCCGAGGTCCAGCGCCAGGGGCCGGAGCCGCGTCGCGGTCTCCAGGAGGCGGGAGGCGGGCAAAGGCGCGCCGTCCACCATGATGCGCTCCCGGAAGGAGCAGAGGTGGGGAGAGGTGTAGAGCCCCGTACGGTCCCCCCGCCGCAGCAGCACGGACGCCCAGGTAGCCGCCACCGAACCCTTGCCGTTCGTGCCGCCCACGTGCAGGGAGCGGTAGCGCCGGTGGGGATCGCCCGACTCGGCCAGAGCCGCGCGCATGCGTCCGAGACCCCAGTCCACCACGCTCGGCACCCCCGGAAAGAGGGCGTCCATGAAGGAACCGGGGCCGGGGAGCGGAGAGACCGGCGGCGCCTCGGAACGCGAACCCGCCGAACCGGGCGGCAGGGGCGTCAGACCCGGGGTCTCCAACCCGCGTGCATGTGGCGGAGCAGCTGGCCTATGGCCCCCTTCAGTTCGCGGCGGTCGACGACGCGGTCCACCATGCCGTGCTCTTCCAGGAACTCGGCGCTCTGGAAGCCGGGCGGCAGCTCCTGCTTGATCGTCTCGGCGATCACGCGCGGCCCCGCGAAGCCGATGAGCGCCCCGGGCTCGGCCAGATTGACGTCCCCCAGCATGGCGTAGGAGGCCGTGACTCCTCCCGTGGTGGGATCGGTCAGCACCGAAACGTAAGGCAGCCCGCGTTCGTGGAGACGGGCCAGCACGGCCGAGGTCTTGGCCATCTGCATGAGCGAGAAGATCCCCTCCATCATGCGGGCGCCGCCCGACGCGCTCACCACGATCAGCGGCAGCTCGCGCTCGAGCGCGTCCCGCCCGGCGCGCGCGATCTTCTCGCCCACCACCGAGCCCATCGATCCGCCGATGAAGGCGAAGTCCATCACCGCCAGAGCCACGGGAATGCCCTCGATGCGAGCCCGGCCGGTGATGACCGCTTCGCTGCGGCCGGTTCGGGCGCGCGCCGCCTCGAGACGGTCGCCGTAGCTCTTGAGGTCGGCGAACCCCAGGGGGTCGCCGCTGGCCATCCCGGCGTCCTCCTCCTCGAAGGAGTCCGGGTCGGCGAGGAGCTCGACGTACCGGGCGGCCGGGATGCGAAAGTGATTCCCGCATTCGCTGCACACGCCAAGGTCTCTGGCCAGCCTCTCGCGGTAGAGGATTTCGCCGCAGCCGTCGCACTTCGAGAACACGTCGCTGGGCAGGTCGCGGCGGCCCTCCGCGGAGAGTTTCGTCTTCGGCTTTCGAAACCAGGCCAATGGCTGCGTTCCCCCTTGCAGGTCGGGAATCGCGGGTCAGGAATTGTCGCCGGCCAGCGCCACGACCGCGCCCGCGGCGATCCACGACATCAACAGGAAGGACCCGCCGTAGCTAATGAAGGGCAGCGGAATCCCCGTTATCGGAACCACGCCGACGGTCATTCCCGCGTTGATAAAGACGTGCGTGAACCAGACCCCCAAGATACCGAAGATGAACAGGCCGGCAAAGGAATGTCTCGCGGCCTCCGCCATGCCGATCATCCGGAAGAACAGGTAGCCGAAGAGGATCAGCACCGCCGACGTGCCGACGAACCCGAACTCCTCCCCCACCACGCTGAAGATGAAGTCGGTGTGCTGCTCCGGCAGGAACGCCAGCCGCTTCTGGGTGCCCAAGGTGAAGCCCTTGCCGAACAGACCCCCGCTTCCCACGGCCACCTTGGACTGTATGAGCTGCCACCCGGCGTTGCGCGGATCCAGTTCCGGATCGAGAAACACGAGCAGACGGTTGCGCTGGTACTGGGCGAGGGAATTCCAGAGGGGCTGGGCGACGGCGCCGACCGCGACGTTCCCCAGAATCACGGCCACGGATTCCACGAGGTACAGCCGGAACCTGTACAGGAAGAGACCGGTCGCCAGAAGTACGAAGTAGATCGCCCACACGGTGCGGCTGAAGGCGAGGACGAGACCCAGCGCCGGCGACGCCGCGAAGAGGATGAGCGGCCACGGGGCTCCGGCCCAGAAGATGACCGCGAAGAAGATGCCCACGAACGCGAGCGCGGTGCCCAGGTCGGGCTGAAGCAGCACGAGCGCCAGAGGAAGCGCGACCAGCGCCGCGGGCGCGAGCAGGTCGCGGAGATACGTGGGGGGATCCTCGCGCTGCGCCAGCAGGGCCGCCAGCGCCAGGGCGGTGGCGATCTTCGCCGCCTCGGCCGGCTGGAAGCGAAATCCGCCGACCGACAAAAAGCTGCTGATCCCCTCGGCCGTACCCGTTCCCGTACCGGCGACGAGCGTAACCGCAAGGACGCCCACCCCCGCTACGTAGGACGGGAGGGCGGCCCACTGGTACCACCGGAGCGGAATCCGGCACACGACGAGCAGGCCCGCGACGGACGCCCCGAGGAAGAGCGCCTGGCGGAACCAGAGGTCCTGCGTTACCGGGCTGGGAACCTCGAGCACGCCCGCCGAGTAGATCATCCCGACGCCGAAGACGGACAGGGCCAACGCGGTGGCGACGACGGGCTGCCGCCACAGGGGTGCGAAGAGCGTCCCTATCACCGATCGGGCCGGCGGTCCCACGCCGTGCTGCGGCCCGCGAGTTCGTACTCCCCGAGGGTCTGGATCGTGTCCCTCGGTATCCCGTGCCTTCCCCGCAGGTAGAAGTCGGCGGTCTTGGCCACCAGCGGCGCCGCGACCCCCGAGCCGCTTCCCCCGAACTCGACGAGCGCGACGACCACGATTTCGGGAGGAGCGCCGTACGGACCGGCCATCCCGGTGAACCAGGCGTGGTTGGGCCGGTCCCCGCCGCTCTGGGCCGTGCCCGTCTTGCCCAGGAGATCGAAGTGCTCCAGGGAGGAACGGTAGGCGGTGCCCCCCTGCCGGGTGACCCTCCGCATCCCCTCGCGGATGTGCTCGAGGTGTTCCTTCGGGATGTCCAGGCTCCAGCCTTCTTCGTTCGCGCCGGCGGCGGAGCGGCGGAGCGAAGGCGCGGGAGCGGATCCGTCGCGGGCAACGGCAAGGAGGAACTGGGCCATCTTGAGGGGCGTCTGGTCGTTCGGTCCCTGGCCGATGGCGAGGACCACGGCTTCGCCCTCGCGGGGATCGTAGCCGAAGCGCCGCTTCCAGTATCCGGCGCCCTCCGGAAAGTTGCCCCCGGCCTCCTCCGGCAGGTCGATGCCGCACCGGGCACCGAAGCCCATGCGGTTTCCGACCTCCAGCAGACGCCGCAGGCCGATCTGCGCGCCCAGCTGGTAGAAGTACACGTTGCAGGAGTGCTGGATGGCGCCCGCCAGCGCCAGCGAACCGTGCCCCTCCTCCTTCCAGCAGTGATAGGTCCGGCTGCCGAAGACGTAGGATCCGCGGCAGGAGACCGGCATGCGCCGGGCGGGGGTCACGACCCCGAGCTCGAGCGCGATCGCGGCCGTCGCCAGCTTCCACGGCGACCCGGGGGGATACTTGCCCATCACGGCCCGGTGGAAGAGCGGACTGTCGGGATCCTCGACGAGACGACCCCAGGCGGCCCGGTCGACGACCCCCGCGAAGACGTTGGGATCGAAGGAGGGCGCGGAGTACAGCGCGAGCACGCCCCCGGTCTCCACGTCGAGGGCCACCACCGATCCGTTCAGGCTGTCGGGGAAGACGCGGTGGATCCACTCCATGAGTTCCAGGTCGAGGTTGAGGTCGATGTCCGTCCCGGGCTGCTCGGTCACGCTCGGAACTCCCGCGAACGACCCCACGATCCGTCCCTCCGCGTTGACCTCGACGTACCGGGTTCCCGACTTGCCCTGCAGCACCGACTCGTACTGCGCCTCGACGCCCGACCGCCCCACCGTCCAGCCGGGCTCGGCCCCCTCGTCCTCGCGAGCCTCGAGCTCGGTTTCGTTGATCTGGCCCACGTACCCGGTCACGTGCGCGCCCACCTCTCCGGCCGGGTATCGTCGCTTGGGCCGCGACTCGATCAGGAGGCGCGGAAAGATCGACCGGCGTTCCTCGAGCGCCGCCACCGCGTCGAACGGCGCGTCCACCGAGACCAGGAGGGGCCGGGGCGGGCCCGAACGGGCCCGGGCGGAGAGTTCCTCGAAGCGCCGGTCGTCGATCCCGAGATGCTCGCGCAGCCTGCGCAGCGTCGAGATCATCGAATCGGGCCTGCCGGGAACTACGGAGACCGAGTAGCCCGGCACGTTGTCGGCCAGCACCCGCCCCGCCCTGTCGCGGATGATCCCTCGCGGAGCGGGAACGGTGAGCGGTCGCAGACGATTCGACCGGGACTGCAGAAGCCACTCCGAGGACAGGAGGACCTGGGCCCGGAAGAGGACGGCGACGAGCACCCCGAGCAGAACCACCACGACGATGCGGGCGCGCACCGCGAGCGACCGGAGGCGGCGTGGATTCACGGACGTCGCCGGACCGGCGGGCGCCTGATGAAGAGAAGCCGGACGCCGAGTCCGGCCGCGGCGGCGTAGAGAGCTGCCAACGGGGACTCCGCCAGGGCCAGATCGTGGAACGGCGGACGGGCGACGGGATCGGACGCAACCCACTCGAGAAGGTCGCGGCCCCACTTTCCGAGGGCGAGGAAGACGGCCAGGAACGGAATCGAGTCGCCGACGAAGAAGTCCCGCGTCCGGGCTCCCAGCGCTCCGACGACGGTGAGGGCGAAGACGCTGGCCCCGAAGGAAACCGCCGCGAACGCGTCCTCCGCCAACCCCAACGCGAACCCCAGCGCCGCCGCTCCTGCGGCGCTGCCGAGCGCGCGGCTGGCGAGAAGCAGCGCAACGACGACGAGATCCGGCGCCGCGGGCCCGAGCGCCAGGGCGACATGCAGCACGAGATGCACCGCGATCAGAGCCGTGCAGAGCAGGAAGAAACGAAGCCTCACGGCGGATCCGCCCGCTCCGGGGGGAGTGCGCCGCCGGCCCTGGGGACGGTCGCGCCGGTCTCGCTCCCGGTGTAGACCACGGCGTGGGTGACCGCACCGGGATGGACGGCGGGCTCCACGTAGTAGCTCCGGCTCCACCCCACCGAGGCATCTGCGGGCCCCGCGATCCAGCCTATGCGGATGCCCCTGGGGAACGTCCCCCCTCTCCCCGATGTCACCAGCTCGTCACCGGGACTCAGGTCCGACAGGTACGCGGTCCCGCGAATGACCAGCCTGTCCTGTTCGCGGAAGCCGCCTCTCACCGCCTCGACGAGGCCGTGAGCGCGCGCGTCGGGTGTCATGGCCGCCACGCGAAAGTCCCGGTGAGACCAGTCGTAGCCCACCGAGTAACGGGAAAACACCTCCTGCACCTGCCCGAGCAACCCGCCTTCGGTCACCACGGCGCCGAAGGCTCCGATGCCGCCGTCCGAACCCGAGTCGAGGTGGAAGGCGCTCTCCGAGCCCGCGGTTCCCACGCGGATCACGGTGACGGCCCTGGCGCGACGGCCCCGCCGGTCCCTCAACTCGAGCAGATTCCGCAGCTGCCGGTTCTCTTCGGCCAGCGTCCGATGAGCGGCCACGGGAGCCACCAGCGAGTCCATCTGGGTCCGAAGGACGTCGAAACCGAGAGCGCGCTCGCGGGTTCGGGCGATCGCCCCGTTGATCTCGATGAAGGGACCGAGCACCGTCTCCCGCAGGAGGTGCCGCATCGCCCGCTGGGGCCCCGGGGGAAGATTGAGAACGATGAGCGAGCCCAGAACCAGCCCGACCGCGACCAGCAGGTCCATCTTTCTGCGCTCCCGCGTCCGCTTGTACTGTCCGGCCATCGGAGTTTACATCGTGACCGGGCCGACGCGACGGTCCGGCCCGGCGCATCGCAGGAGGAAGGCCGGGAGGGCGTTGTCCACGGGGCTAGCAGGTCCTAGGTCCTTAGGACCGGCCGGTACTTCGCGAAGTTCTCCAATATCCGGCCCGAGCCCCGAACGACGCAGGTCATGGGCTCCTCGTCAACGTGAATCGGCAGGTTCGTCTCGAGCGCGACGAGCTTGTCGAGACCGCGTATCAGCGCTCCGCCTCCCGTCATCACGATGCCGAAGTCCACGATGTCCGAAGCGAGTTCGGGGGGCGTGATCTCCAGCGCCGACCGCACCGCTTCGACGATGGAGCGCAACGGTTCCTGCAGGCACTCGCGAATCTCCTCGGAGTGGATCACCACCATCTTCGGAATCCCGGAGAGCAGGTCTCTCCCCTTGACCTCCATTTCGCGCTCGTTCTCGATCGGAATCGCCGAGCCGATCTGCATCTTTATTGCTTCGGCGGTGGGTTCGCCGATCAGCAGGTTGTAGTTCTTGCGCAGGAAGGTGACGATGGACTGGTCCAGCTCGTCGCCGCCGATGCGGATCGAGGTGTCCGCCACGATCCCGGACAGCGCGATCACGGCGATCTCGGTCGTTCCGCCGCCGATGTCGATGACCATGTTCCCGCGCGGGGTCTCGATGGGCAGTCCCACGCCGATGGCCGCGGCCATCGGTTCGGCGACCATGTAGACCTCGTTCGCGCCCGCGGCCTGGGCCGAGGAGCGGACGGCGCGCCTCTCGAGTTCGGTGATGCCCGAAGGCACGCCCACCACCACGCGGGGCTTGATGCGGAAGATCCGCTTCGACATCACCTGCTTGAGAAAGTGTCGAAGCATGAGTTCGGTGACGTCCACATCCGCTATCACCCCGTCCTTTAGCGGGCGGACGGCCTCGATTCCGTCCGGCGTCCTCCCGAGCATGCGCTTGGCCTCCAGACCCACGCTCATGATCCGCTTCGTCCCTCTCTCCACCGCGACCACCGACGGCTCGCTGAGAACGACACCCTCTCCCCTTACGCAGACCAACGTGTTCGCGGTCCCCAGATCGACGCCGATGTCGCCGGTCGGGACCAGCCGCTTCGAGCTAAACCAACTCGAGATCGGTGGCAACTGTCGTCATGAGCCGTGGGGGCTCCGGTTCGGGGTGTTGGAGGCCCGACTCTGCGGGTTGACCTAAACTACCGCAATCGTGTGTTCATTTCACGCCCGTACTGCCGAAGCGGCCCGCCCCGCGTTCGGTCGCCGAGAGTGCCGGGGCCTCCTCGACCGCGGGCGTAAGACAACGGTTGAAAACCAGTTGCGCGATCCTGTCGCCGCGCCGAATCTCCACCGGTTCGGGACCCAGGTTCTGCATGAGTATCTTGAGTTCGCCCCGGTAGTCGGAGTCTATGGTGCCCGGGCTGTTGGGAAGGGTGACGCCGTGCCGGGCGGCGAGTCCGGAGCGGGGCCGCACCTGGCACTCGACCCCCTCGGGCAGTTCCATTGCCAGTCCGGTACGCGCCGCGCGGACTTCCCCGGGCGCGAGCCGGAAGCGCTCGCAGCTGCGAACGTCGTATCCGGCGGCGCCTCCCGTCGCCCGCGCCGGCAACTCCAGGTCGGGATTCGACCGAAGCCGTTTGAAGCGGACGCGGTCTCCGGCACCCGAAGCACGATCGCCGGGCGGCTCGCAGCTCATCCCGAACGCCTCGGCCACCCCCGCGTGAACCACTTCGCCGGCGATCACGTTGACGCCCCGGGCGAGGTCCGCGTCGTCCCGGCACGCCCGCCGCCAACCCTTGCGGGCGATTTGAAGAACGTAGGGCAGCGTCGCATTCGTGAGCGCCAGCGTCGACGTGCGCGGAACCGCCCCGGGCATGTTCGTCACGCCGTAGTGGATGACGCCGTCGACCTCGTAGACCGGATCCTCGTGGGTCGTGGGCCGGATCGTCTCCACGCAGCCCCCCTGGTCCACCGCCACGTCGACGATCACCGACCCGCGCCGCATGGCCGACAGGTCCTCGCGCGTCACCAGCTTCGGCGCCTTGTTCCCGGGAACCAGCACCGCGCCTACGACAAGGTCGGAGTCCCCGAGCTGCTTCCGCACCGCGTAGCGGGTGGAGAAGAGCACGTTCACGTTGGCCGGCATGATGTCGGCGAGGTGGCGCAGCCGCGGGAGGGACACGTCCATCACCGATACGCGCGCCCCCAGCCCCGCCGCCATCCGCGCCGCCTCGGTGCCCACGACGCCCCCGCCCAGCACGAGGACCTTGGCGGGAAGCACTCCCGGGACGCCGCCGAGCAGGATTCCGGATCCGCCGGAAGGCCGGCCCAGGTACTTGGCGCCCTCCTGAATCGCCATCCGGCCCGCCACCTCGCTCATCGGCGTGAGAAGGGGAAGGTCCCCGCTCTCGGGACCCACGGTCTCGTATGCGATGGCAACGCACCCGCTGTCCATGACGGCCCGGACGAGCGCCTCCGAGGCCGCGAAGTGGAAGAAGGCGAAGACGACCTGGTGCTTCCGCATGAGCGGCCACTCGGAAGCCACCGGCTCCTTGACCTTCATGATCATCTCCGCCCGCCCCCAGACTTCCTCCGCGTCCGCGACGATCCGCGCCCCCGCCCGCTCGTAGAAGTCGTCGGTGAAGCCGCTGGCGTCCCCGGCCCCGGCCTGGACCAGCACCTCCCGCCCCGCCCTCTTCAGCGCCTCCGCGCCGGCGGGGGTGAGCGCGACCCGGTATTCGTTCTGCTTGACCTCCGCCGGAACGCCCAAGAGCATCGCTAGCAGCCCGTGGATAAAGCGTGGGGGCCGAGGCACAGCGCGTACTGGAGCTCGGGGTCGATCGCCTCCCCCGCCACTCTGACGATATCGCACTCCGACACCGCGTCGATGAGCTCCCGCGCCTCGTCCGGACCGACGAAGGGTTCGCCGCGCAGCGCGAAGCCGGCGAGCCGGTGGAGGCGCGCGCCCGGGGACTCGAGCGCCAGCATGATCCGCCCCTTCACCTGTTCCCTGGTGTCGGCGAGTTCGCCGGCGGGAAGGCCTTCGGCGGACACGGCCCGGCAGACCTCGCGGACCGCGTCCAGGGCGGCCGGGGCCGAGGCGGGGCGGGTTCCCACATAGACGCCCAGAACGCCGGCGCGGGCGTAGAACGACTGAAACGAGTAGACCGCGTACGCCAGCGCGAGTTCTTCGCGGACGCGCTGGAAGAGCCGCGAGCTCATCCCGCCGCCCAGCGCCGCCGACAACACGATCAGCGCGTAGCGATCCGGGTGCGAATGCCCGGGCGTGTCCCGGCCGAGCACGATGTGAACCTGCGCGAGGTCGCGGTCCACCCGGTCGGTTCCAGGCCGCGCCCGCCGCGGACCGGCCACTCCCTTCGCCCCGCCGCCCGGCCGGATCCCTCCGAACCACTTCCCTGCAAGGTCCACGAACGCGTCGTGGTCCACGCGCCCGGTCGCGGCGACCACCATGTTGGCCCCCACGTAGGTGTCGCGATGAAGGGCGGCGAGGTCGTCGCGCGAGATCGCGGCGACGCCGTCCCGCGTCCCCAGGATCGAGTTCCCGTACGGGTGGCCGCCCCACATCCGGCCCCCGTGCAGCTCGAAGACCAGATCGTCGGGGGTGTCCTCCACCGCCGCGATCTCCTCGCCCACCACCTCCTTCTCGCGGTCCAGATCCTCCTGTGAGAGCAGGGGATTGCGCACGATGTCGGAAAGCACCTCCACCGCCCGCGGGAGGTGGCCGGCCAGGATCCGGGCCTCGTAGCCGGTGTGTTCGCGCGACGTGTGGGCGTTGAGCGATCCCCCCAGGCTCTCCAGCGCGACCGCGATCTCCCGGCGGGAGCGGTTCTCCGTTCCGCGGAAGACCATGTGCTCCAGAAGGTGGCTGGCCCCCGTCATCTCCGCGGGCTCCAGCGCCGAGCCCTGCCGCACCCACACGCCGACCGCCGCCGAGCGCACCCCCCGCATGGATTCGGTCAGCACCCCGACACCGTTGTCGAGGCGGGTCGCGCGGTGTTCCCCGCCGTTGCCGGCGCGGCGCGTCACGGCGGTCGCCCCTCCCCGCAACGCTACCCGGAGCCCGCCCCGGCCTTCTTCGCCGCACTCCGGTCGTCATCCGCGGCGGCGGCCTTCTTGGAAAGGCGCATCCGGCCCTTCTCGTCGATCGAGAGCAGCTTCACCCGGACGATGTCGCCCCGGTTGACCACGTCCTCGGTCCTGCCCACCCTGTAGTCGGCCAGCTCGGAGATGTGACAGAGTCCCTCCACTCCCGGCATGATCTCGACGAAGGCGCCGAAGGTGGTCGTGTTCTTCACCGGGCCTTCGTAGATGCGGCCGACCTCCGGCTCCTGGATGATCGCCTCGATCATCTCCCGCGCCCGCGCCGCCGCCTCTCCCGACACGGCCGCGATCTTCACGACCCCGTCGTCGTCGACCTCGATGGTTGCGCCGGACTCGTCCTGTATCGCGCGAATCGTCTTGCCCTTGGGCCCGATGATGTCGCCTATCTTCTCGGGGTTGATTCGGATCGACGTGATTCGCGGGGCGTGCGGCGAAAGGTCGTCGCGCGCCGCGCCTATCGCGGCGTGCATGCGGTCCAGGATGTGCATGCGCCCCTTGCGGGCCTGCTCCAGCGCTTCCTCGAGCAGCTCGAAGGAGAGCCCTTCGATCTTGATGTCCATCTGGATCGACGTCACGCCCCTTCGGGTGCCGGCCACCTTGAAGTCCATGTCGCCCAGGGCGTCCTCCATGCCCAGTATGTCGGTCAGGATCGCCGCGCGGTCGCCCTCGGTTACGAGACCCATGGCCACGCCGGCGCAGGCGGCCTTGACCGGCACGCCCGCATCCATGAGGGACAGCGACGCCGAGCAGACCGACGCCATCGAGGAGGACCCGTTCGACTCGAGGATGTCGGAGACGATCCGTATCGTGTAGGGGAAGTCGTCGTACTCGGGCAGCAGCGGCCGGATGGCCCGCTCGGCCAGCGCGCCGTGTCCCTTCTCGCGCCGCGAGGTCGAGCGGATGGGCCTGGCCTCCCCCACCGAGAAGGGGGGGAAGTTGTAGTGCAGCATGAACGATTTGGTGATCTGTTCCGGGGTGTCGATCGAGTCGATGCGCTGCTCGTCCCTGGAAGTCCCCAAGGTGACCACGCCGAGGGACTGGGTCTCGCCCCGGGTGAAGAGGGCGGAGCCGTGGGTCCTCGGCAGCACCCCGACTTCGCAGTCGATGGCGCGCACGTCCTCGAAACCGCGGCCGTCGGCCCGCAGTCCTTCGTCCAGGATTCGCGCCCTCACGCTCTTCTTCTCAAGCGACCGGACGACCTCCCTGACGCCGTCCTCGTCGACCGAACCCTCGGGATCTTCGCCCGCCAGCCGCCCGGCCACATCGGCCGCTATCTCCGCGAGCGCCGCCATGCGGTCCTGCTTCCCCGCGATCCGCACGGCCTCGGCCACCCTCCCGCCGGCCGCCTTCTCCACGCGGCTCGCAAGTTCGGGGGCGACCCGCTTGGGCTCCCAGGCCATTTCGGGCCGACATCGCGGCGCGATGAGCTCCTCCTGGATCTCGATCAGCTCCCGGATCGCCCCGTGGGCCACCTTGAGCCCCTCGAGGATCTCCTTTTCGGGCACCTGCATGGCCCCGCCCTCCACCATGACGATGGCGCCGGCGGACCCCGCCACCACGATGTCCACGTCGGCGTATTCGAGCTGCGTGAAGGTCGGGTTCACCACCCAGTTCCCCTGGATCCGCCCGATCCGGACCGAAGCGACCGGCGTGCGGAAGGGAATCACCGAGGTGTTCAGCGCCACCGACGCGCCGATGAGCGTCAGCACGTCGGCGTCGTTCTCCTGGTCTGCGCTCAGCACCTGGGCGTGGACCTGGGTCTCGTGGAAGAAACCGTCGGGGAAGAGTGGGCGCAGCGTCCGGTCGGCAAGCCGGGCGGAGAGGACCTCCTTCTCGTGCGGAGCCCCTTCGCGCTTGAAGAAGCCGCCCGGGATCTTGCCGGCCGCGTAGGCCTTCTCGCGGTACTCGACGGTGAGGGGGAAGAAGGGGAGGTGGGTCGGCCTGTCCTGTACCGTCGCCGTCACGAGGACGACGGTCTCGCCGAACCGCACGAGGCATGCGCCGTGCGCGAGGCGGGCCATGCGACCGACCTCGAGGACGAGCTTTCTGCCGGCGAACCGGCGTTCGATTCTTTCGATCATGTTGTCTTTCCGGGGATGCCGCCGCAGCGGGCGGCGAGGGGACGGGGGGCGAGGGTCGCCCGGTCGCCGAGGGGGATTCCCGACAGGGGACGGCCGGAGATGTCCGGGCGCACGACGGTCAATGACGCAGCCCGAGGTCCTTGATCAGGGCGCGGTACCCGTCCACGTCGGTGCGCTTCAGGTACTCGAGCAGCCGGCGCCGGCGCCCCACCATCTTGAGGAGGCCGCGGCGGCTGTGATGGTCGTGCCTGTGCGCGTCGAAATGGTCTCGCAGGTGGTTGATGCGCGCCGTGAGGAGCGCCACCTGCACCTGCGTGCTGCCGGCCCCGTTCTCGTGGGGCCGGTACTTCGCGATGATCTCTTGCTTGTCGATTCCCATGCCGGTTTCCGTGTGTGGCGTGCCGCGACGCCCGGCAACGTCGCCGGGCGGACAGCCTTCTAATGTAGCCGGTGGCGGCTCGCGCGGCTACCGCGCCTCCGCAACCGGCCGCTTCCGGAGGCTTGCGAAGAGGCGGATCATGCCCGGAAGGGGCGGATCGTGCCCGAAGGGGAGTCATGCCCGAAGGGGCGAGTCGGCCGACAGAGGCGCGACCGGACGTTGAGACCTCCGCAACCCGCTTCCGCTACCGGTTTCCGACGGTTGACCGCGGTGACAGGGCGACGATTCCCCCTTTCGCCGGTGTGTCGTCCGACGTCTCGTTCAGCGGCCAGTCGTCGTCCAAGGTCAGTTGGCGATCAGGGCCGTGATTTCGCCGTGAGCGAGCGAGAACAGGCTTGCACCGACCCACCCGGGAAGCTCGTCGAGGGTAACATACATGGCCGATACGAAAGTGAGCCATCCCCCCGCGAGCTAGCTACGGCCCGCGGTTGCCATCCTAGCGGTCAATACAACGGTTTCAACCTTCGAGCACCTGCCGGACTCGCGTACCACCACGTTCTCGCGTTTCCACACTTGATATCCTTCGGCCCGAACCTCGACATCGTAGGTGTCGGCGTGGATGGGACCCCCTTGCAGGACGTGGTTCCGAGAGGCGTACAGGGTGTCCTGACCCTCTCCCCATGTCACAATCCCGATTGGGGTTGAGGCGATCTGTTCACCCGTTGCCAAGTCCTCCACCCGGACGGCGATGGCGGGTATCCCTTCGGTTGTGCACACAATCTCGCCGCAACTCACTGTGAAGAGACCGAGGAGCCAGACGCCGACCAGACCTCTGATCCGTTGTTTCCCTGCCATCTCCCGCCTCCTCTTCGTGTTGAATTGAAATGTCCGAAGCCCGACCATACCTTCAATACTAATCTAATCAATTCCGTCCGTCAAGTCAAGGAATTGGCTAGCTTCCTACATAATTCCCAGGCCTGCACGGACCGGGAAGTGAGACCACGAGGCGACCGACTGCAACCGGGGACGCGGCGCCGGGAGTGCGAGGCTGCCGTGGAACCGACTGCGCAGCCGAGCTACGGGCCTATCCTTGCATACGGATCGCCGCAGCACACCTTACAAGCGCGGTGGCTCGGCTAAACTCGTCTCATCATGGAAGAATCCGGCTCCGGCGGCGGCCGTCCCTCGGGAATAGCGCGCCTTCCCGCAACGCAATGTCAACCGTCGTTGACAACATGTATACCGCGCTTGTCATTCCGGCGCTCCCCGCCCCCCCGCCAGCACCTCTCGCGCCCGCAACACGTCCGCCCGCATCCGTTCCGCGAGCTCGGCGGCCGAACCGAAGGCGGCCACAGGGCGCAGCCGCTCGACCAGCTCCAGCCGGACCTCGTCCCCGTACAGCTCGCCGTCGAAGTCAAGCAGATGGACCTCCACCGCCGCTTCCGCACCCGGAAACGTCGGCCTCGGGCCGATGTGCAGCGCGCCCATGAACCTTCCCGCCGAGACCGTCGCGCGGCAGGCGTAGATCCCCTCGGCCGGGACTAGCTTGTCGCCGTGGACGCTCAGGTTGGCCGTGGGGAAGCCCAGCTCCCGGCCGCGTCCGTCTCCCGCAACGACGGTTCCGGTCAGGGGATAGGGCCGGCCCAGACCTCGGTTCGCGCCGGCCAGCCCGCCCTCGGCGAGCGCCCGGCGGATCGAGGACGACGAGACGGCTGCGGAACCGGCGCGCACGGCCTCCACGACGTCCACCGCAAAGCCCAGTTCGGCCCCGATGTCGCGCAGCGTGTCCGCGTCCCCCGACCGCCCGCGCCCGAAGCCGTGGTCGTGCCCGACGACCAGCTCGCCCATTCCCAGCCCGCCGACGAGGATCTCGGTCACGAAGCGCCGCGGAGAGTACTCCCGCAGCTCCGGGGTGAAGGCCAGGAACACGACGTAGTCGAGGCGGCTGCCCGCCAGCGCTTCCTTCTTCTCCCCGGGCGTGGTGAGCAACTTCGGGGCGGCCTCGGGGCGCACGACCTTGAGCGGATGGGGTTCGAAGGTCACCAGGACGCTCCTACCCCCGCGGGCCGCCGCCCGGGCCCCGATCTCCTCCAGGACGCTCCAGTGCCCCCGGTGTACGCCGTCGAAGGTTCCCACCGTGGCGACCACGGGACGGCCGTCGCGCGGGAGGCCGGACACCCCGTCCCGGAAGAGAGTCACGACCCGGCCCTCCCGGCGGCCGAGGCGCCCCGGCGGGCCTGCGCGACTCCGCCGACAGCGGCCGAAACGCCGCCGTCACGCAACGTGAAACACCTTTCGCGGCTCCAGCACTCCGTCGCGCACCGCCCCCACCGCCACCAGCCGCCCCCCCGGCAGGGCGAAGACCGCCGCGCCGCAGTCGGGGGCGCCGCTCGGCACCCGCTTCCCCGTCGCGAGCATCGCGGCCTCGCGCGGCGCCACCGCAACGCACGGCAGGTGGGCGAGCGCCGGTACGGCCCCCACCCGCGCACTCTCCGGAATCTCCCCCGCCCGCACCGCCCCGAGCGCCGCCGCGTCCCGCACGTGGAAGCGCCCGACCCTAGTGCGCCGCAGCACGGCGAGGTGGCTCGCCGTGCCCAGCCGCTCCCCCAGTTCGGCCGCCAGGCCGCGCACGTACGTCCCGCTCGAGCACTCCACCCGGAACCGCACCTCGGGGAGCGCGACTTCCGTGACATCGAAGGCATGCACGGTCACGTCGCGGGGCGGCAGGTCCACCCTCTCCCCCCGCCGCGCCCGCCGGTGCGCCGGAACGCCGTCCACCTTCACGGCGGAGTAGGCGGGAGGCGTTTGCGGCAGCGTCCCCACCATCCCCGCCGCGACGCCGCGGACGCGCTCCGCCGTCAAGGTCTCCCACCGGTCGTCCTCCGCCACCCGCTCCCCCTCCGGATCCAGCGAGTCCGTGGCGACCCCGAAACGGGCCGTCCCCAGGTACTCCTTGTCCAGCCCCGCGAGGTATTCGAGAAGGCGCGTGGCCCGCCCGATCCCCAGCACCAGCAGTCCGGTGGCGAAGGGATCCAGGGTACCCGCGTGGCCGGCCTTTCTCACCCCGAGCGCCCGGCGCGTCACCGCCACGACATCGTGCGAAGTGACGCCGGCGGGCTTGTCCACCAGCAGGATCCCCATCGACCGGGAAGGCCCGCTCAACGGTCCCCGTCTCCGGCTCCCGGGTCTTCGGCGGCCGGAGATTCTCGCTCCGCCTCCTCGCCTTCCTCCTCCGCTTCGTCCGCCGGCAGCACCTTGCGCAGGATCTCCTCGATCCGCTGCCCCGCCTCGATCGACACGTCCCTCTCGAAGCGCAGCTCGGGCATGCGCCGGATGTGCAGTTCGCGCCCCAGCACCGACCGCAGGAAGGGCGCGGCCCGGCCCAGGGCGGCGAGCGTCCGCGCCTTTTCCTCCTCCGAACCCTTCGGCTCCACGTAGACGCGCGCGAACCAGAGGTCCGCGCTCACATCCACTCCCGTGACGACGAGCGGCCCCACCTCCGGGTCCCGCACCGCATGCCCGATCTTCACGGAGAGCTCCCGGCGCAGCTGCTCTCCCAGGCGGGAACGGCGGTGTGCGGACATCAGCCGCCCGCGGAAGAAACCCGTCCGGCGGTCGAGCGGCGACCCGTACGCGCCGGGCCGCTCCGCCCCCGCCGTTCGCGATGCAATGCCGGCATTGCGCGAACCGCTAGAACCGCTCGCTGGAGTTCCCCACGATCACGGCGTCGCGCGCCCCCGCCACGCAACGGTCCACCGACTCCTGGACGGCGTCGGCCTGCGCGGCGTGGGCGGCCAGGAAGGCCACCGAAACCCGCGCCCGGTCGTGCACGTCCTGCAGCCCGGACTCGACGACCGACACGTTCATCCGGGCCAGGCGGTCCTTGAGCGAGCGGATCACCGAACGCTTTCGCTTGAGCGACCCGGCGGCAGGGATCGCGAGGTCCCAGGTGCACACGGTCACCACCGGCGCCGGTCGCGGGCGACGGTCGAGGCCCCTAACCCTCAATCCCGCTCGACGCTGGCGAGGGTGCGGGCGACCTCCCGAACCTGGTAGGTCTCGATGATGTCGCCGGTCTTGAGGTCGTTGAAGTTGGCTATCCCGATCCCGCATTCGAAGCCCTCCCTGACCTCGCGCGCGTCGTCCTTGAAGCGCTTGAGCGACCCGATCTCGCCGTCGTAGATGACGACGCCCTCGCGTATCACCCGGGCCGCCGCCCCCCGCTCGATCGCGCCTTCCACCACGTAGCTGCCGGCGATCGTGCCGACCCCGCGGATCTTGAAGATCACGCGCGCCTCGGCGGCGCCCACCACGCTCTCCCGCCGCTCGGGCGCGAGCAGCCCCTCCAAGGCGGCCCTGACGTCGTCGACGGCCTCGTAGATCACGTCGTAGGTCTGAATCTCGACCGCCTCGCGCGACGCCGCCTGCCGCGCCCCGGCGTCCGGACGGACCCTGAAGCCGACGACAACCGCGCCCGCGGTCAGCGCGAGCATCACGTCGGACTCGTTTACCGCGCCGACGCCCCGGTGGACGATCTCCACCCGCACCTCCCTGGCGGAGAGCTGCTCGAGGGAGTCGCAGAGCGCCTGCACCGACCCGTCCACATCGCCCTTCACAACCAGGCGCAGCGTGCTCACGTCGCCGGCGGCCAGAAGCTGAGTGAAGTCGCCGAGCTTGATACCGCGCTCCCTGATCCGGAGCTGCTTCTCGCGGTCCAGCCGGCGGCGGTTGTTGGCGATCGAGGCGGCCTTCACGGCGTCCATGACCTGGAAGACGTCGCCCGCCTGCGGAACCCCCGCCGCACCCAGGATCTGCACCGGAATCCCCGGCCCGGCCTCGTCGACGTGGTTTCCGCGCTCGTCGAAGAGGGCCCGGACGCGACCGTCGTGGAGGCCGACCACGAAGCTGTCGCCGACCCGCAGGGTGCCGTTCTGCACCAGGATCGTCGCGACGGGACCCTTGCCAACATCGAGTTCGGCTTCCACCACCGTGCCCACGGCGTCCCTCGAGGGGTTGGCCCGCAGCTCGAGGATTTCGGCCTGGAGGAGGATCTTCTCGAGCAGGTCGTCCATCCCCGCGCCGGTCTTGGCCGAGACATCCGCCACCAGCGCGTCGCCCCCGAAGTCCTCCACGGTGACCGCGTGCTGAAGGAGGTCCTGCCTGACCCGGGAGGCGTCGGCGGTGGGCAGGTCGATCTTGTTGACGGCCACCACCATCGGGACGCCGGCGTTCCTGGCGTGGCTGATCGCCTCGACGGTCTGCGGCATGACGGCGTCGTCGGCGGCCACGACGAGGACGACGAGATCGGTGACGTCGGCGCCCCGGGCGCGCATGGCCGTGAAGGCGGCGTGACCGGGCGTGTCCAGGAAGGAGATGGTGCGGCCGTCGTCCAGCTCGACGCGGTAGGCGCCGATGTGCTGGGTGATGCCTCCGGCCTCGCCGGCCACGACGTTGGTGCGGCGGATCCGGTCCAGGAGCCTGGTCTTGCCGTGGTCGACGTGCCCCATGACGGTGACCACGGGCGGACGCGGGCGCAGATTCGACGGATCGTCCTCTTCGACCTCTTCGCCGGGAGGCAGGTAGTCGGCCTCTCGAACGGCATTGAACCCGAACCCCTCCAGCAGCAGCTCGATCTGGTCGAAGTCCAGCCTCTGGTTGATCGTCACCGGAAGACCCATGTTCCGGAACGCGGACCCGATGATCTCGGCGGCGCTGGTCTCGACGAGCTCGGCGAGCTCGGCTACGGTCAGGAACTCGTTGACGCGGACGATGCGGGCCTCGGCGGCCACCTGCTCGGTAGCCCGTTCCTGGGCGGCCACCCTCTCCTCCTTGGCCGCGGCCACGGTCGCCTTGCCCTTCCTGCGCTTCCTGCGGCCGCCCTTGATCTCGGCCATAACCCGCTGGATGTTCTCCCGGGCCTGGTCCCGGTCGGTCCCCCGCCGGCGCCTCCCCCGCTTCCGCTCCTTCTTTCTGCGGCCATCCGAAGTGTAGCCTTCCGCCTGGATGCGGACCTTCCCGCCCGGCCCCGCGCTAGCCGCCGGTTCGGGCTTGCTTCTGGCGGGGAGCACGTCGCCGGGAGCGCCCTCCCGCGCGGGAGCCGGCTTCGGCGCCGGGCGAGCGGGCGCGGGAGGCGGCGCAAACGGGACGTGTTCGACGCCGGGTTCGGCCGCCTCCGGCGCGGCGCGGGCCGCCGGCGGCGAGACGGCGGGCTCCCCGGGCTCCGGCGGCCGGGCCGCGGGGCCGGCGGGAGTTTCCAAAGGCGCCGGCGCCGCGGTCGCAGTTTCCGGAACCGGGGGTTCGGAGGCCGGTGCCGAAATCGGGGGCTCGTCCGGCCGCGCATCCGGCGAACCGGGTTCGGCCGCCGCGGCGGCGGCCGGGGGGACCGCCTCCGCAACGCCCTCGGGGCGACCGGCCGCGGCGGCCGCATCGACCGCGGCTTCCGCGGGCGCCGAAGGCGGGACGCGCCTGCGGCGGCGGCGGCTCGTGGGCCTGTGGGCCTTGACGGCCGCTCGCACTATGTCGGCGGCTTCACCCCGTCCCGCCCTGCGCTCGCGTTCGAGGCGGGTGCGGACCTTGGCCACGTCCACATCCCGGATTAGCGCGTCGGCGTGCCCCACGCGCACGCCGGACTCCCTCAGAAACCTGAGGAGAACATCGGCGTTGACCCTCAGGTCGCCGGCCAGTTCCTTGACGCGCATTACGCCGGTTCGTCCTTCGCGCCCTGCGCATCTTCGCCGGCCTGAACCGGCTCGGCATCGACCACGGTGAGGTCCTCTACGAGGGCCAGCAGCCGCGCGGCCGCCTCCTCGCTGACACCGTCCACGGCCAGGAAATCCGCCCGGTCGAGGTCGATGATGTCGAGAAAGCTCCGATACCCCGCCGCGCCGAGAGCGGCGAGGGTGTCCCCGTCGAGCGACAGTTCGCTCAAGGGGAAGTTCGCCGTCTCGTAGGAGTCGTTCTCGTCCTCCAGGAAGAGCGACTCGTCGGCTCCGCGTTCCAGCCATTCGCGGGAACCGTAGAGATCGATCTGCCAGCCGATCAGCTGCGACGCGAGCCGGACGTTCTGGCCGTTCCTGCCGATCGCAAGGGACAACTGGTCTTCGTCCACGATCGCGGTGATAACCTGACGGGCGGGGTCCGGGATCACCCTGGCCACGCGGGCCGGCGCCAGCGCGCGCCTGGCGAAGATCTCGGGATCCGGATGCCAGGGCACGATGTCGATCCGTTCGCCGCCCAGTTCCGAGACCACCGCCTGTACGCGGGAACCCTTCAGCCCGACGCACGCGCCGACGGGATCGATGGAGTCGTCGCGGCTGTGCACCGCAATCTTCGTGCGCCCGCCCACTTCCCGGGTCAGCTCCTTTATGTCCACGATCCCCTGGTAGATCTCGGGAACCTCCAGCCGGAACAGCGCGGCCACGAAGAGCGGATCCGCGCGGGAGAAGATGAGCCGGGGACCCTTGGGCGTCTCGTCGACCTTCTTGAGCACGGCGCGGATGGATTCGCCCTGGCGGAAGCGCTCCCGCGGATTCTGCTCCTTCCAGGGAATGATCGCCTCGGCGTCGCGGGAGCGGTTGAGAAGGAGAACAAGCTTGCCGCGCTCGATCTGTTGCACCTCTCCCGACAGCAGGTCGCCTACGCGGCCGGAGTACTCGTCGCGAATGCGCTGCCGCTCGCCCTCGCGCACCAGCTGCACTATCCGCTGCTTGGCGGCCATGACGGCGTTGCGGCCGAACTCGGAGAACTCCACGGGTATCTCCATCACGTCGCCGACCTCGTACGTGGGGTCGTCCCAGCGGGCCTCGTCGAGCGAGATCTCGGAGGACGGATCCTCCACGCGCTCGACCACGCGCTTGAGGACGATCATCTCGATGTCGCCCCCGATGTCGTCGACTGTGATTTCCGTGTCCACGTTGGCGCCGTAGATGCGCGCAAGTCCGGCGTGGATGCCGTCCCGGATGAGTTCGTTGACCTCGTCCGGCTCGAGGCTCTTGGCGGCGGCGACGGCCTTGAACGCCTCGATGACCCGAGCGGTGTCGACCGTCATGACGCCTTCCAGTCGTGGACCAGCCGGGCCGCGGCCACACTTGACCTCGGAACGTCGACCTCGTCGCCCCCTTGCAGGCGCAGCCGGATCGACGCCGACCCGCCGTCGTCCTCGACGAGTCCCAGCAGCCGGCCCTCGAGGCGCGCGCTACGTCCCCTAAGCGCCCCGGTGCCGGTGACGGCTATCCGGCGTCCGCGAAAGCGCAGGAAATCGCCCTCCCGGGTGAGCGGCCGCTCCAAACCGGGCGAGGAGACCTCCAGCACATAGCTGCCGGGCACTCTGCCGTCCCGGTCCAGCCAAGCCTCGATGCCCCGGCTGACCGCCGCACAGTCGTCCAGGGACACGGGGCGATCCAGGTCCGCCCTCTCAACCCGGAGCCGGATGACCGGCCGGCTGGGTCCGCCCCCCCATTCCAGCTGGACGAGCTCGTACCCCAGGCGGGAGAGCCGGATCTCCAGCTCATCCCCCATTTCAGCCCGGTTCGCGTTCACGTCGTCACCCCCTGGCCATGGTGGACAAAAAAAGCGGGGGATGCCTTCGCCCCCACTCCAAGGGCCGCCGACCCGTGCCGAGAGGCCGGCGACGCCTTCATCAATTATAGGCTAGACGCGTTCTTCCGGTCAATCGGCGTCAGGGGCGGCGGTCGATCCGGGCGCCCAGCGCCCCCAGCCGCTCGTCGATCCTCTCGTACCCCCGCTCGATCTGGCCCGCGTTGCGGATCTCGCTCTCGCCGCGGGCACCCAGCGCGGCGATGAGCATGGCCATCCCGGCCCGGATGTCCGGGCTCTCCATCCGGCTCCCGCGCAGGCGCGACGGACCGACCACCACGACCCGGTGGGGGTCGCAAAGGATGATGCGGGCACCCATCGAGACCAGCTTGTCGGTAAAGAACATCCGGGACTCGAACATCTTCTCGTGAACCAGGACGGTCCCCCGGGCGCAGGTGGCGGCAACCACCGCGATCGACGTAAGGTCGGCGGGAAAGGCCGGCCACGGTCCGTCGTCGACCTTGGGGATCTGCCCGAAGGCGTCCATCCGGATCACGGGTTGCTCGCGGCCGTCCACGATCAGGTCGCGGCCGTCCACCCGGCAGTCGATCCCCAGGCGGCGGAAGCCGATCAGGACGGAGTCGAGGTGCGCCACCGGGGCGTCCTCGATCACGAGCCGGCTGCCCGTTACCGCCGCCAGACCGATGAAGGAGCCCGTTTCGACGTGGTCGGCCCCTATCTCGTAAACGGCGCTCCCGAGGGAGCGTACGCCGTGAACGGTCAGGCGCGGGGTCCCGATTCCCTCGATGCGGGCGCCCATCGCGTTGAGGAGCTGGCACAGGTCCTGCACGTGGGGCTCCGCCGCCGCGTTGCGGATCACCGTCCGGCCCGCCGCCATGGACGCGGCCATGACGGCGTTCTCGGTAGCCGTGACGGAGGGCTCGTCGAGGAACATGTCGGCGCCCGTCAGCGCGTCCGCCTGGATGTCCAGGCCGGCCGAGACCTCGACCTCGGCCCCCAGGGCCTGGAAGGCCAGCAGGTGCGTGTCGAGCCGGCGGCGCCCGATGACGTCGCCCCCGGGAGGCGGCAGCGAGAGTGAGCCGAAACGCGCCAGGAGGGGGCCCGCGAGGAGGATCGACGCGCGGATCCGCTCCGAGAGCCGGGCGTCGAGGTCCCCGGCCTCCAGGTTCGCCGCATCGACCGCCACCGCGTTGGGACCGGTCCACCTTACGGAGGCCCCCAGAGATTCCATGATCTCGAGCAGGGTGTGCACGTCCCGAATGCGGGGGACGTTGCGGACGGTGACCGGCTCGGCCGACATGAGCGTAGCCGCGAGGACGGGCAGGGCCGCGTTCTTGTTGCCGGCGGGCCTTATGGCGCCGCTCAGCTCATGGCCGCCCGAGACGATGAACGATGACATCGGTCGAAAGATACCGAATTTCCGCCATCTCTGGATAGCTTTCCCGTCCCGCCCCATATTCGGGGACCCGGATCACGCCACCCGGAGCGCCGCCAGGGCGGCGGCGGCCGACGGGCGCGCGGCCCTTCAGCATATTCGGAGCCCCGGATCACGCCACCCGAAGCGCCCATGTCACTTCCCTTCGCATCGCCAGTGCAGGACACCGTCATCGTCGAGGTGGCGCGGGACGGCCTCGCCCTGGTCTCGGCCTGGACCATGATCGGGATGGCCTTGGCGTTCGCTGCGATTCTGGCGGTGCTCGTGCTGGTTCTGGCCGAACTCCGCCGCCTGTCGAGGGCCTGGACCGGTTTCCTGGCCTCCGCCCGCGACCGGTCGCTGCCGCTGCTGGAGCACGCCGGCAACGCCGCCCGCAATCTGGATCACGTCACCACGGTGGTGAGATCGGAGGTCGACCGCCTCAACGAGACCGTAGGGAGCGTGGCCGACGAAGTCGGCGAGGTCTCCGGTGCGGTGAAGCGCCGGATGGCCGATCTCTCGGCGGTTCTGGATCTGGCCCAGTCCGAGACGGAGGACGCCGTGCTGGACATGGCCGCGAAGGTGCGCATGTTGCGGAAGGGGGCCGGGTTGCTGGGAGCGGTGCGGGCGGGCGGCGGGGGAACTGGAGGCGGCGGGGGTTCCGAGCCCGAGGGCGCGGGCGGGGAGGACCGGGGCCAGGACGTGAATCGGTAACCGTTCGGCCAAGCCGGCGCGCCCGGTCGCGGTTCCCCGTCGAGCGCTGCGCTTGCCGGCGCTCGCCGCACCGCGTCAGCGCGCGGCTGTCCGACGGGAACCGGCGGTTAGCAGTCGTCCATCTTCCCCTCCAACCCCTCCCACTCCCCCATCAGCCGCTCGATATCGGCAAGCAGGTCGCGCCGTTCGGCCTGCAGCGCCGCCACCTCCTCCCTGCCGGCCGTTTCATAGAACGACGCCCGCGCGAACACAGCGTCGATCTCCCGCACCCGCGTCTCCGCCGCATCTATCCGGCCGGCCACCGCCTTCACGCTCGCCTCCAGCTTCCGCCGCCGCCATTCGTTCGGCCGCGGCCGGCCCGGCCGCCGCTTCCCCCGGCGACCGCCCCCGCCCCGCACCGCCACCCTCTCCGCGTCCAGGTGGTCGTCGCCGCAATACCGCACGTACTCCTCGTACGTTCCGCGGTAGTCGCGGACCCCTTCCGCGCCGATCTCGACGATCCGGTTGGCCAGCCGGTCCACGAACCAGCGGTCGTGCGACACGAAGATCAGCGTTCCGGCAAAACCCTTCAGCCCCTTCACCAGCGCCTCGATCGACTCCAGGTCCAGGTGGTTGGTCGGCTCGTCGAGGACAAGCACGTTCGGACTTCGGATCATCAGGCTGCAGAGCACGAGCCGCGCCGCCTCGCCCCCCGAGAGCGCCCCGAGCGCCTTCTCGGCGTCGTCGCCGCCGAGCAGCACCGACCCCAGCCGGGCGCGCACGTGTGCCGTCCCGCTTCCCGGGCAGCGGCCGCCGATCCACGCCTCCGCGGTCCGCCGGGCGGCCGCACCGCCCGCCGCCGTCCCCGCCTCCGCGGCCGCCCGCCCGCCCGCCGCGCCAACGAGCCCCAGATGGTCCTTCGGATCCTGCGCGAAGTAGCCCGGATACGTCTCGTACCCCCAGTCGACCGCCCCGGCGTCCGCATCGATACGGCCGGTCATCACCTTGAGCAGCGTCGACTTCCCGATCCCGTTCGGACCCACGATCGCCAGGCGGTCGCCCCGGGCCACCCGCAGGTCGACCCCGTCGAGCACGCGGTTGTCCCCGAACGACTTCGTCACCCCCGACACCTTCACGACCCGCCTCCCGCTCGGGCGCCGCTGCTCGAAGCGGAAGGCCGGGCGGCGGCGCGAGCTCTTCGGGAGCTCGACCAGACTCTCGGCCTTCTTCTCGATCATGCGCACGCGGCTCTGCGCCTGCCGCGCCTTGGAGGCCTTGGCGCGGAAGCGGTCGACGAACTTCCGGTGGTGCGCGATCTCGCGCTCGCGGAGCGCGATCTCCTTCTCTCGCCGCTCCCGCTCGGCCGCCTTGGCCCCGAGGAAGCCGGTGTAGTCGCCCCGGTAGCCGAGCACCGTCTCGTAGTCTATGTCCAGGATGTGGGTGGCCACGTTGTCGAGGAAACGATGGTCGTGGCTGATCACCACCGCGGGGCCCCGGAAGTCGCGCAGGAACTTCTCCAGCCACCGGATCGAGAGGATGTCGAGGTGGTTGGTGGGCTCGTCGAGAAGCAGCGCGTCAGGGGCGCCCGCCAGCACCTGCGCCAGCAGCACCCTCAGGCGAAACCCGCCCGAAAGCGTCGAGAGCCGGTCGCGGTGGACCTTGGCCGGGAGACCGAGCCCCTCGAGGATCGCCGCCGCGCGGGACTCGGCCCCGTAGCCGTCGTGGCGCTCGAAGACATCCTCCAGCTCGGAGAAGCGGGCCGCGTCGAAGCCCTCCCCGGCGGCGGCCAGGATGGCGTCGCGTTCGGCCGTCGCGTTCCACAGCTCCTCGTTGCCCATCAGCGCGACCTGCAGGACCTGTTCGTCCTCGTAGACGAAGCGGTCCTGGCGCAACACCCCCAGGCGGGTTCGGCGCGGGATCGAGACGGAGCCGAAACTGGGCCGCACATCGCCCGCGAGGATGTTCAGGAGGGTGGTCTTGCCCGACCCGTTGGCCCCTACCAGCCCATGGCGCTCCCCGGAGTTCAGGCGAAACGAAGCGTCCGCGAAGAGGGTCCGTTCGCCGAAGGACTTGCCCAGGCCCCTGACGGAGATCACCGGAGAGCTCGTCCGCGGTCATGCGCCCGCAGGCGACCGGCGGCGCGCCGCGCCCGGACGCGCTTGCGCGTTCGGCGACGCCCCGCTACGGCACCGCGAAGAGGCGGCGCCGCGACGCGTTTCCGCGAGGAAGCGCAAGCGCGGCCGCGGCCCGCGCGGGCTGGGAGCCCGGCGCGGCGTCCGAAGCCGCGGCGCGGCCCGACGGGGGGGGGCGGCTCTCGTCCTCGATCACGATCATGGTGTCCGCCCTTCGCAGGGAGCGGACCGTGTCGCCCGGATCGGTCTCGGAGGTGTCCGCCGGCCATACGGTCACCTCGCCCACGAAGCGGTAGGTGCCGGGCGGCTCGTCGGGCAGGTCTTCGTAACCGCAGACCTCCAGCTCCGTGTACGTGCCCGGCAGCTGCACCCAACCGCTCCCCCTCCGCGCCTGCCACTCCGACCTGTGCACGGTGTAGACCGTGTCGTCATATGTGAACTCGTCGATCCCGAAGCACCCGGTCAGGGCAAACCCCAGAACCACGATTCTGCCCTGGTCGTCGATCCCGATCAGCGCCCACGGCTCGTAGTCCGCCGGCGCCACCCTCACGGCGGTCTCCTGCGAAACCGCCAGGCCCTCGTCGTCGGTGGCGGTCACCGTCACCGTAGTGGTGTCGAAGAGCACCTCGTCGTCGATCACCGTCGTGTCGACCTCGAGGGGCTCGACCGTGACCACCGTGCCGTCCACCGACTCGACCTCCGCCACCTCTTCGCGCCCGGTCTCCGCCTCGTATTCGAAGGCGCTGTCGCCGTCGCCGAAGTACCCGGCCACGTCGAGGACGACCTGCGACAGGGTGTCGACATCGCCCGCCGTGTCCACCACGAAGAAGAGGTCGTGTAGGGGCAGGGGGTCCGCAACCCCCGCCCTGAACTCCTGAACGGCCGAGAGGTCGCCCGGATCGGTGGCGGTAACGGTCACGGTCGCCCTGCCCGGACCGAGAGCCGCGATCGCGAGCGTGGAGCCCGACAGGCTAGTCTCGGCGACGCTTGTGTCGGAGCTGGAGACCGAGTAGTGGAGCTCGTCGCCGTCGGGATCTTCGAAGTAGTCCGAGACGTCGATGTCGACGGTGTCGTTCCTGGTCAGGGCCCGGTCCGGGATCTCGCCGACCGGCTCGGGCGCCCGGTTGACCACCTGGGCGTCGGCGGTCTGCGTGGCCGACAGACCACCGGGATCCGTAGCGGTGACGGTGATCGTCGCGGTCCCTTGGGCCGCCGCAGTCACGGTGAGCGTGTCGCCCGAGACCCGGACGGTCACCACCGTCGTGTCCGACGCCTCGGCCGCGTAGGCGAGCTCGTCGCCGTCGGGGTCGCTGAAATACTGCGACACGGTCCCGGTGAACTCCTCCCCCGCGAAGAGACTCACGCCGGGTATCGAGTCGACCGGCACCGGCGCCCGGTTGGGCTTCTGCACGGTCGCGCCGAACTCCTGCGTTACCGAGAGACGGCCCGGATCGGTGGCCGTCACCGACACCGTCGCCGTTCCCGCGGCCACCGCCTCGATCACGACCTCGGACCCGTCCACGGCGACCGCGATCGCGGTCGTGTCGTCGGCCTCCGCCGCGTAGGAGAGCGGGTCGCCGTCGGGGTCTTCGAAGTTGTCCGCGACATCCAGGACGAGGGTGTCGCCCTCCGTCAGCGTCTGATCCGGAATCGTGTCGGCTATCACCGGCGCCCGGTTGCGCCTCTCGACCGTGACGTCAAAGGCGTCCGTGACCGAAAGGCCTTCGGGATCGGTCGCCGTCACCGAGACGGTGGCCGACCCCGGCGCGACGCCCGCGACGGTTACGTCGGTGCCGTCGACCGCTACCGCGGCCAGCTCCGCGTCGTCGCTCTCGGCGGTCAGGACCAGCGCGTCGCCGTCGGGGTCGCTGAAGGTTCCCGAGGCGTCCACGACGATCGTGTCCCCTTCGGTGAGCGTCCGGTCCTCGATCTCCTCGTCCACCACCGGCGCCCGGTTGGGCCTCTCGACCGCGACCCCGAAGATCTGCGTGGCCGACAGCCCCTCGGGATCGGTAGCGGTGACGGTGATCCTGGCGGTCCCCTCGGCCACGGCCCTCGACGTGAGCGTCGCGCCCGACACCGAGGCGGTCGCCACCGGCGCGCTCGACGAGAGCGCGGCGTAGGCGAGCGGGTCGTCGTCCGGATCGTCGAAGAACTCCGAGACGTTCAGGGTGAACGACTCCCCTTCGAACAGCGTCGTGTCCGGGATCGCGCCCACCGCGACCGGCCGCCGGTTCTCCGGGGGCGCGGGCTCTCCCCCGCAGGCGAATCCCGCGGCGAAGACGGCCGCCGCCACCGGGACGCGCGAGCGCAACGGCCCGGCCCGGAAGCGTCGCCGGCCCGGTGCCGGGAGGGTCTCTTCCACGGGCCGCCTAGCCGTCGTCGTCCACCACGGGCGGGTGCCCGGCCTCGGCAGGGTTGGGCGCGTCTCTCCCACGGGCCGCCTAACCTTCGTCGTCCACAACCTCCACTTGGAAATCGACCGTGACCGACAGTCCGTCCGGGTCGGTGGCCGTCACCGTGCAGGTCACCAATCCGGGCGCCACACCGGTAACCGGAACCATCGTATCGTTCACGAGGTTGCACGTGACCACGGAGTCGTCGCTGGAGCCTGCCGTGAATATCAGGACGTCGCCGTCGGGATCTGTGATGTACTGACGGAGCTCCAATTCTCGGACCTCGCCGACCGCCATGGCGTTTTCGCCCACAAAGTCCGGAATCCCCGGTGGCGGCTCGAAGGGCGGCCGGTTGGGATGCCCTACGTTGACGGCGGCTTCCTGCGTGGCGGTGAGCTCCTTGTCGCAGGGATCTATCGCGGTGACGGTGATCCTGGTGTTCCCGACTCCCACCCCGTCGACAGTGATGTCGTAGAGGTTGTCTATCTTCGAGACGACCGCCACCGATTCGTCCGCGGTGGACGCCTTGTACTCCAGTTCCTCGGGATCGTTGTTGGGATCGATGAAGTACTGCCGGACCCTCCTAGTGAGCGATTCCCCCTCGATTATCGAGAAATCCGGCATTGCGCCCTGGGCTTCCGGCCCCACGCATTCGGGCGGGGGGTCGCCGCCACCGCAGGCGAAGCCCGTCGCGACGACGGCCAGTCCCGCCAGTCCGGTGAACGTTCTCTTACAAAAAAGTGCCACGGTGACCTCCTCTTCGAGTGTGTTGTGAATCCGGCGCTGCACGGACGCAAGGCAGCCGGCGGCGGCACGATCCCCGGCGGAGCGCGCACGCTCCGGCGGAACACCGACAAGATAGGGCTTGCGGCGTGTTCCGTCCAGTTCGAGGCGTCCAACGGGAAACCGGCGCGACCGGGATGCGGATGGCCCTAAACGCCGGGCGAGCTGTAGATTCGTAGGATGCCATGGGGAGTTCACATCCGTCCGGAGGAGGGTCCAATGTTCGGTCATCGAAGGCGCATACGGGCGCGGTTCGCGGCGCTGGCCGCTGCCGCGGCGGGACTTTCGTGCGGAGGAGGAGACGAACTCCCCAACGAGCCCCCGGTTGCCGTGGGCTCCATTCCGCCCATCGTCCTCCTCAAGGGGCAGGTGATCACGATGCGCGTCGCCGAGTTCTTCGGCGACCCGGACGACGACGAACTCGCCTATTCGGCGGTCTCGTCGAACCCGGCGCTGGCGACCGTCTCGATGGAGGCCGCAACCCTCGCCGTTACGGGAGTGGCCGCCGGAAACCCGACCGTCACCGTCACCGCCACCGACCCGGAGGGGGAGTCCGCCACGCAGGACATGGCCGTGACGGTCGAGAACCGGGCGCCCCAAGTGGCGGATACGCTCCCGGTCCACGACCTGTTCATCGTGGCGGGCGACACGGGGCCGGACCCGGACACGCTGAGCGAGGTGCTCCTCGACGTGTCCGGCCTGTTCAGGGACCCCGACGGCGATGCGCTCGACTACGCGGCGTCGACGGAGCACGACAGCGTGGCCGAGGTCGAGTCGGTGGAGGGAAGCGTGATCGCGACCATACCGGTCGGGGTCGCCGACGGGTCGTTGTGGGACAGCACGAGGATCACCGTTACCGCCACCGACCCGGACGGCGGCTCGGTCGGCCAGGTGGCGCTGGTGCGGGTGGCCCCCTCGGACTACGAACCGTGGTACGTCCTCGAGATCACGGAGGAGGGCGGACTCCTGCTGGTGGGAAACAACCAGCCCATCTCGGGTTGCGTCGCCATCGACGGGCGCACCTTCGGCGACACGGTCTACACCGTCCACCGGTCCGAATGGCAGGTGCGAAAGGGGACCGGCTGGGTGCGGGTGCTGACGACGTACCGGGAACTCGCGATCTGTTCCTGGGAGGGCCTGCCGGACGCCCCGGCGGGCACCTACCGCCTGGCCGGCGAGGTGACGACCTGGCCGGCCGACACCTCCGGCGGCGGTTCGGGCGACACCGTGCGCGCGCTGCGGAGCTCCGAGAACGTGATCGAAGTCACGAACGGGAACGTGTTGCCCAAGGCGCCGTCACCGCCGGACCGGGGCTCCGGGGAGCCCGCGCGCCCGGCCGCCTTCCCGGCCCGCAAGGCGCACCGGTCCCGCCGGTTTCACCGCTCCTTCAGATACCGCTCGGCGAGGCTCACCAACCCGGCCGAGCCCAGGAACAGGGGCGTCCGGTCGTGCAGCCCCTCCGGAACTATCTCCAGAATGTCGCGGCTCCCGTCCGACGCCCTTCCTCCCGCCGCCTCGCACACGAACGCCAGGGGCGCGGCCTCGTACAGGATCCGCAGTTTGCCCGCCGGGGCCTTCGTGTCGCGCGGGTACATGAAGAGCCCGCCCTGGAGCAGGGTGCGATGCACATCCGAGACCATGGAGCCGATGTAGCGCGACTTGTAGCCGCCCCCGTCTTCCCCGTTCGCGCCCCGAAAACTGTCCACCAGGCGCCGCTGTCCCGGCGACCAGCGCGCGTAGTAGGCCTCGTTGACCGAATAGACCCTGGCCGGCGGGTCCGGGATCCGGACGCCCGGGTGGCTGAGGAGGAATTCGCCGAGCGACGGGTCGAGGGTGAAGCCGTGCACGCCCCCCTCCGGGCCGGTCGTGTAGACCATCATCGTGGACGACCCGTAGATGACGTACCCGGCCGCCACCTGGCGCAGCCCGGGCTGGAGGCAGTCGGCCAGCGTCCCCGGGGTGCCCGGCGGCGACACGCGCTTGTGGATCGAGAAGATCGTGCCGATCGAGACGTTGACGCTGATGTTCGACGAGCCGTCGAGCGGATCGAAGAGGAGAACGTAGTCGCCGAGCTCGAACCGCTCCGGGATCGGGATGATGCCGTCGCACTCCTCCGAAGCCATGCAGCAGAGGTGGCCTGCGTGGTCCATCGCCTTGACGATCACCTCCTGCGCGAAGGCGTCGAGCTTCTGGACCCGCTCGCCCTGCACGTTGGTGTCCCCGGTCGCGCCCAGGATGTCGATGAGCCCGGCCATGTTCACCTCGCGGGAGATGATCTTCGCGGCCAGCGCGATGTCGTACAGCAGCGCCGAGAACCGCCCCGAGGCACCGGGGTGGGCGCGCTCCCGGTCGATGATGTGGCGATCGATGGTGACGACCTTGCTTCGCATGGCCGGGAAGATGCGCGGGCGGGGGGGAGGCGGGCAAGGCGGAGAGGGGAGCGGGACGGGGCCGGCGCGGCGGTCGCGAGGACCCCGCCCTCCGCGAGTCCTTGACCGTGACCGTGCCGTCGGGGCGCGCCGTGAGCGTCACCGTGCCGTCGCGGTCCGTGCGGTAGACGCGCGCGCCGGCGCGGGCCAGACGGTCGAGGACGGCGGGGTCGGGGTGGCCGTAACGGTTGCGGGCGCCGACCGGGATGAGCGCGTAGTCGGGAGCGACTGCTCGCAGGAACTCCTCCGAGGTCGAGGTGCGGCTGCCGTGATGGCCGACCTTGAGGACGGTGACGTCGCCCTGGTCCAGCAGGCGCGCCTCGACGCGGGCGTCGGCGTCGCCCATGAGCAGGGCCGAGAAGCGCCCGTAGCCGACGCGCAACACGACGGACCAGTCGTTGGGCGAGGCGGCGGCGGGGCGGGAGGGGCCACCGGGCGCGGGGCTGAGGACCTCGAAGTCGACGCCGTCGGTGGTCCAGGCGTCGCCCGCGGCGGCGCGGCGCCAGGGGATTCGCGCGCGGCGGGCCTCGGCCGCGCCGTCCATGTGGCCGCTCTGGCCGCCGCTGAAGCCGGGCCCCAGCACTGCGCCGGTCGAGATGTTGCGCAGCACGGCCGCCAGGCCGCCCGCGTGGTCTTCGTCGGGATGAGTGAGCACGACGGCCTCGAGGCGCCGGGCCCCCTGGCCGTGCAGGTACGGCACCACCCGGGTGAGGCCCGCGTCCGAGCCGCCGAAGCCGCGCGGCCCCGCGTCCACGAGGAACCACCGTCCGCGGGGCGTGCGGAGCGCGATGGCGTCGCCCTGCCCGACGTCTATGGCCACGATTCGCAGGGTACCCCGTCCGGCGAGCGAGAGCGCGGCCTGGCCCGCCCACAGCACGGCGAACGCCGCGAGCACCGAAACGGCGGCCCGGACGGCGGGACGGATGCGCCACCGGGCGCCGCTCGCGAGCAACAGCGGAATGAGCGCGCCCGCCGTGAGGAGCGCCGCTTCGAGGGGCGTGACCGGCACGACGGTGCCGGGAAGACCGCCCAGGGCGGCGGCGGCGGCGGTTACCGCGCGCAGCAGCCCCTCCGAGCCCGCCCCGGCCAGCGCGGCCCCGGGCAGGTGCAGGACATCCATCGCGATCGTGACGATGACTCCGGGGACGGCCGCGGCCACCAGCGGCGTGAGGAGAATCGAGGACGGAAGGGAGAGGAGGGGGACCTGCCCGAAATGGTATGCCAATACGGGTGCGGTGAAGACCGACGCTCCCAGCCCGGCGGCCACCGGCGAGGCGATCCAGGCGCGGCCCCGGTGGGCCGGCCAGTGGCGCAGGATCCAGCGGCTCATGACGAGGATGCCGGCCGTGCCCGCCACGGTGAGCTGGAAGCCCGCCCCGGCGACGACCGCAGGACGCAGGAGCGCGAGCATCAGCATCGAGAGGCCGAGGGCGCCCAGGGCCCGGGCCGGGGTCTGGCGCAGGCGGCCCAGGACGAACGCGGTCGTCATCCAGGCGGCGCGGGTGGCCGAGGTGGGAGCGCCGATGACGAGCACGTAGGCCCAGACGCCGGCGGCCATGCCGGCCGCGCGGGTGCGGGGCGGACGGCCCGTCATGGCGATGAGGCCGCCCAGCAGCGCGGCTATCACGCCGACGTGGAAGCCGGAAATGGAGAGGAGGTGGGCGCTTCCCGAGCGCGCGAAGGCGTCCCAGAGCTCGCGCGGGATTCCGTCGCGCTCCGCGAGCACCAGAGCCGACGCCGTTCCCGCCTGCGCGCCCAGCCTGCGTTCCAGCGCTTCGGAGGCCCGGCTCCGGACGGCGGAGCGCGCCCGGTCGGTCCACGGCACGAGGACCGCCTTCCCCCCGGCCTCTTCCACGGAAGATGCGCTCAGGTACGCCGAGACGGAACCGTCGGGGCGTTCGGAGCGAAACCAGCGCCCCTCCACGGTAACCGGGAGGGCCTCGGGCGGCGCCCCGGCGCGCGTGTAGACGCGTACCGGGCCTCCGCACCGCCCTTCCGCCCCGGGACCGGGCTGCAGCGTCGACGCCCCTTCGGCGCTGGCTCTCTTGAAATACCCCGTCACCGATACCTCGGCTCCGTCGCGCACGGCCGCGGTACAGGCGTCGCGCGCGCGGCGGTCGGCGGTCGCCCACGCCAGACCGCCCGCGAAGCAGAGGACCAACGGCAGAACGCGGCTGCGCGGGCCGCGCCATAGCGCCATGGGAACCGCGAGGATCAGGAGAGGGAGCAGGGTCCGGTCGAACCCGAGGGCCGTGCTGGCCGCCGCGCCCGCGGCGAAGCCGGTGGCCGTCCACAGAATCGGGGGCGCGCCCCTCACTCCAGTCGCATGTCTCCCTGTTCGCGTTCGTCGCACGCCGGGCCGTCCGGGCCCTCGGCGGGACTCTCCGGACCATGCCTCTCCCGGAGAAGGCGCCGCACCTTTAGGTCGGCGTTGATTCCCGCCGCCAGCACGACGCCCATGCCCACCACCATGCCCCCGAAGGCCACGAAGGTCACCGGGACGCGGCTGAGCGTCACGAAGCCCAGGTTGACGCTCACGACGCGGCCGGCGTTGCCCATGGCGAAGGCCGCGCCCAGAAGCGAGACGGCGGCCAGAGCCAGCCAGGCCGGAAAGCGCTTCACCGGATCAGGCCTCCCGATTCCGGCGCCGGGCGCCGTTCACCCGGCCCGCCGGCTCCGCAACGAAGGTCACGCCCGTCGTGTCGACCAGCCGCACGGTCCGGTAGCTCCCGACGTCCGCTTCGGTTCCCTCCACGGCCACGGCCTTGTTCCGCCGGGTTCGACCCAACACCATTCCGGCGCGCTTCGCCATCCGCTCGACGAGGATGGTCTCGACGCGGCCCACCTCCCCGCGGTTGATCTCGGCCTGCGTGGACCGGGTCGCCCCGATGAGCCGCTCGAGACGCCTCCCGGCGATGTCCCGGGGGACGAAGTCCTCCTTGCGGAAGCGGGTCGCGGGCGTCCCGGGCCGGGGACTGTAGCAGTAGGTGAAGGCCTCGTCGAAACGGATCCGCGCCAGCAGTTCCAGCGTATCCTCGAAGTCCCGTTCGGTCTCGCCCGGAAACCCCGCGATCACGTCGGTGGACAGCGCGACGCCGGGCACTCCCGAACGGACGAGCTCGACCTTCTCGCGGAAGGACTGCCGCGTGTACCGGCGGACCATGCGCTTCAGGATGCGGTTGCTCCCGGACTGCACGGGCAGGTGGAACTGCTCGCAGACGGCGGGTTCGTAGGCCATGACGCCGATCAGGTCTTCGGTCACGTCGTTGGGGTGGGGAGAGGTGAAGCGCACGCGACGGATGCCGGACACCCGGGCCACCGCGCGAAGGAGGCGGGCGAACGACCATCCGCCGTACCGGTAGGAGTTGACCGTCTGCCCCAGCAGAGTGACTTCGGTGATGCCGTCGCCGGCGACGCGCTCGACCTCCCGGAGCACGTCGTCGGGGTCCCGGTTCTTCTCCGGCCCCCGCACGTACGGCACGATGCAGAACGTGCAGCGATGATTGCAGCCCCGCTGCACCGGAATCCAGGCGGTCACGCGCGAGCGCCGGCGCTGCTCGAGGCCCAGGTAGTTCTCGTCGAGGGACAGCCGCAGCACCGAGAGGCGCCTGTTCGTGCGGCCCTCGGGCGGAAGAATGGTCCGCAGGGCTTCGCCGAGGCGCCGGTAGCCGTCGGGTCCCATGACCAAGTCCACGCCGGGCGCCTTGGCGAGCAGGGCGTCGCCCATCCGCTGGGCCATGCACCCCGTCACCCCTATCACCAGCCAGGGGCGCTCGCGTTTCAGCCCGCTGAGCTGGCCGATCCGTCCCAGCACCCGCGTCTCCGCATGCTCCCTGATCGCACAGGTGTTGACGAGGATCACGTCGGCCTCCCCGGGCGCGTCCACGACGCCGTAGCCCTGCTTCTCGAGGACGCCCTCCATGAGCTCTCCGTCGGCGATGTTCATCTGGCAGCCGTATGTCTCGACGTAGACGCTGTTGCCGTGTCCGCCGCCCCGGCGGGAGGGCCGGAGGCCGCCTTCGGGTCCGTTCGAGGTTGTCCGGTTCATGGGCGCTCCAGCGATTCGGCGCCGCAGCTCGGGGTCGCCGCCGCGGATTCGTCGATGGGCACGCTCGACCCGTCGGGCGATAGACGCCCCCGGTGCAGGAACCGCGGATCGGGCCGGCCCCTGGAAACGACCGCGACGCGCAGGTAGTCGCCGGTCAGCGCGGTCCCCCCCGTCCCCTCCATCACCACCTCCACCTCCGCGCCGCCGCGCCGGCGCATGTGGAGCGCGCCCTTCGCTCCCGCCAGGGCCCGGAGCTCCCGTCCGCGCTCGCGGGAGACGCGTTCCGGAACGCGGCCGGGGAGACCGGCGGCCGCCGTGCCGGCGCGCGGCGAGTACGGGAAGACGTGCAGGTAGGTGAAGGGAAGCTCCTCGACGAGCGCGACCGTGCGGGCGTGGTCCGCGTCGGATTCGCCGGGGAAGCCGGTGATGACGTCGGCGCCCAGGCCGACCGGGTCGACCGACTCGGCGATCCGGTGGGCGCGGCGGCGGTAGTGTTCGCGAGTGTGCCAGCGCCTCATGCGGCGCAGCACGGGATCCGCGCCGCTCTGCAGCGGCATGTGCAGATGCGGAGCGAGCCGCCCGCCGGAGGCGGCCAGGAGGCGCACCATGTCGTCGTCGACTTCCGTGGCCTCGATGCTGCCCAAGCGGAAGCGCGGCCCCGGGACCTCGTCGAGGAGGCGGCGGACGAGCGCGGCGAGCGTGCGGCGCGGCTCCAGGTCCCTGCCGTAGTGGCCGATGTGGACGCCGGTGACGACCAGCTCGGGGTGTCTCGCGGCCAGGACGCGGGCCTCGGCGACGATGCGCCCGGGAGTGCGGCTGCGGCTCCGTCCCCGCGCGAGGCGGGTGGCGCAGAAGGAACACTTCCGGTCGCAGCCGTCCTGGATCTTGAGCCAGCCGCGGGTGCCTCCCGCCCGGCGGCGCAGCACTTCCGCGCCCACGCCCTCCATGTGGGTGCGCTCGAGGGCGGCGCGGGATCCCAGGTGCAACAGCCGGCTCCGCCCCAGCGCGCGGGCCGCGGCGGCGGCCACCCGGCCCGGCTCGTGGCCCTCGACCACGCCGGAGACCCCGTCCATCCCGCGGTATTCCGAAGCCCTCAGCGCCGCCGAACAGCCCGCCACGACGACCGCGGCTCCCGGGTTGCGGCGCGCCGCCCGGCGAATGTAGCGCCGGGCTCCGGCGTCGGCCCGGTTGGTGACGGTACAGGTGTTGATCACGCACAGGTCCGCCGTCTCCAGGGACGCGGGAGGCCCCGCGGGCAGGCGCGTCTCCAGCAGCTGCCGCATGCGCTCCGTGTCGTACTGGTTCGCCTTGCACCCGAAGGTCTTGTAGTGGATGCGCAACGCGCCGTGCGCCTGCGTCTCTCGGACTCGGGAGTTCGCCACGTCAGAATCGCGCGACGCCGAGCGAGACGGTCGCTCTCCAGAAGCGCTCGGCAAGGGGCTCGCTCGTGCGGGCACCCCGTTCGAGGGCGACATCCATCCACCCGAAACGCTTGTTTCCGACCTTCACGAAGTTCAGTCCCGCGCCCAGCGACCAGATCGACTCCACCGGGTCCTCCTTCTCGTAGCGGAAGGGCGCCGCTAGCCGCCGGTATCCGAAGCGAACCGGAAGGCTCCGGGTCTCGCCGCCGACCAGGAGCCATTCCAGGCCGGCGCCGAAGTTCCACTTGCGCTCGCTCACTACCCCCTCGCCGAAGCCTTCGGCGGCCGACCAGTCCTGGTAGACCGCCGACACGTTGAGGTGGAGGCGAGGCGAGAGACGCCCCGTCGCGCCCCCCGAAAAGCGCGGCGGGATCGAGTAGGCGCTCTCTCCCGCGGTCTCGCCCAGGGGAGCCTCCTTCAGGTCTCCCGACCATTCCACCGCCCCGGCGACGTGAAGCAGGCCGGCGGGATCCGCGTTGAAGCCCGCGATCACGCTGGTGCCGCCGTACCGCCAGCTGTTCTCTTCCAGAAGGGAGTACACCTCGCCGCCGACGGCCAGGGAGTCCAGTTCGCGGTCGAACACCTTTTCCAGCCGCCCGACGTAGCTGCCGACCGAGAGCCCGACGGCGAACCGCGAGCCGAGCCTCTGCGCCCATCCCAGCCGGACCACCGAAGTGCCCCCGTCAACCGCACGGCGATCCTCGGCTTCGACTTCGACCTCGTTCAGAACGACCGTGGACCGATTTACGGCCACAAAACGCTGTTCCAAATGACCGGCCAGGCTGAGCGTCACGGCCCCGCGCGCGCCGGGTACCGGATAACCGATTCCGAGGAGCGGAAAGCGCGTGGCGCGCGAGTTGCCGGACTGTTCGTTCATGTCGAACTCGCCCCAGGCGGGCTGCATGGTGATGCTCACGGTCGGCAGGACCAGTCCGGCCCAGGTGGCGGGATCGCCGGCCGACACCTCGACCCCGCCCAGGCCGATCCCGAGATTGCCGAGCGCGGCCGCGCGAGCGCCCACCGCCACGACCGGAACGCCAAGTCCCCGGGCGCCCATGAACGACTGGGCGGACGCCGCGCCGGGAAGGGCCAGCGCCGCCAAGGCGGCCGCGGCGCGCCACGGACGGGGCCGTCGCTCGACCGCCGGGGAATTCCCTTCCACGGGCTGCTAGTTCTCCCGGGAGAAGTTGAGTATGAGCCGGAGTCCGGGGGCGTCCGGGGAGGCCGCACCCTCGAAGGTATGGTACTCGAGCGAAACCGGCTCGAAGGTCGAGAGGAGGGCCACGGTATTGGTGATCGGGTCTCCGGCGGCGGTTTCTCCGCGCAACAGGTCGCGGACGAGGCTTGTGAGAGCGATCTCGACCAGTTCGCCGGCCGGAGGTTCGAACAGCTCGTGCGACAGCCACTTGCCTCCGAGTCCCAACCTCGAAGGCCCCAGGGGCGACTTGGGAAGGAACTGCGGGGCCAACACCGACCGCACGTCGATCGAGAGGGTGTCCGAAGGCGCGAAGGCGCGCGCGCCCGCCCGCGTTACAAGGCGCAGTGCCGCGAAGGACACGTGGTCCTCGCCGATCTCGACCGGGCACCCCACGGCGTCGCACAGCTCGCCGGGTCCCTCGAGAACCCTGGGAATGTCGATCGAGAGGACGGTTCGCCAAGCCGGCGCCCCCCCGACGCGGAGCGTCTTCCGGGGCTGGGAGGGGGCCGGCGCGTATATGAACGTGGTCGCCTCCGGCCCGGCCGGCAGCACGATGATCGTGTCGGGGTTGACGCTGGGTCTCGTGTCGAGCCGGAGAACGGACCCCGTGACCCTGAGGCGGACGCCCGGAGTGGTCGTGCTCAGGCGGACTCCCCTGCCGAGGTCGGTGGTGTCCGCCCACTGCGCGATCCACGCCGAATCCACCGGGATCCCTACGCTGTCGCCCGTCTCCGGATCCCAGACGGCGCTCGCGATCTCCTCGACGAGGCCGCCTCCGGGCCGCGACCAGGCCACCCGGTGGCCGACCGTGTCCACCGAGTACTCCCAGGTGGCGCTGACGCCGTCCCAGGGTTCGGAGAGGGCGTGCGCGACGACCTCGACCGGTCCTTCGCGGACGCTCCCGATCGTGTCGAAACGGGCCAGCACGCGGCCGGAGAGGAAGGTCAGCGAGGAGTCGGGACGGAGGGTGCCGGTCGTGTCGAGCACCTGCGCCGCGCGGGGATACCGGCCGAATCGCATCAGGGTGGCGGCTTCGAGCCCCGGCCCCCGCGGCCCCCCCCCTTCGGACTGCCCGCCGAACTCGTGCGCGACAAAGCCCCCGGCCAGTTCGGACGCCCGCCCGTAGCCTCCGTACACGCGGGCGGTCTCGGCGAACTCGTCAAAGGACAGAATCAGCTCGATGCTGAACCCGGGCCGGGTCAGGTCCTCGCTCTCGACGACCGGGAGAAGCTCCTGGCAACCGCAGAGCGCGGCCAACACGAGGGCGGTTCCGGTCGCGCGACCGGAGGAACGGGCGGGGAGCTCCTTCATTGGCGGTTCAGCCCCGCGAATCGGGGGCTCCCGGAGCGGCGGCCGCTTCGCCGCCTCCCGGGCCCGCGTTCACAAGGTCCCGCGCGAACGGGTCGGGAATCAGGTCGTTCAGCAGCCAGCTCATGGGCTCTCCGTTCGTCACGCTGTACACCTCCAGGTCGGTTCCGAATTCCGCCAGCAGCTGACGGCACCGCCCGCACGGGGCGACCGCCCGCTCTCCGCCGGCGGCGACCACCAAGCGGCGAAAGCGCCTCCGGCCCCCCGCGACCGCCGAGGCCACCGCGGCCTGCTCCGCGCAGGTCGTCAGACCGTAGGAGGCGTTCTCGACGTTGCATCCCGCGAACACCTCGCCGGTATCCGCTTCGAGCGCGGCACCGACCCTGAACCGCGAGTACGGCGCGTAGGCTCGCATCCGCACCTCCCTGGCCAGCGCGACCAGCCGCTCGGGCGGGAGAGAATTCATCGGGACCGCATCCGGATTCGGGGCAGCCGGCGCGAAAGTCCGGTGAGGACCTGGTGCCCGACCGTGCCCGCCAGCTCCGCGACCTCCTCCAGCGTCAGTTCGGTTCCGTCGTCGCGACCGAGAAAGGTAACGACATCGCCCGGCTCCGTGTTCCGGAAGGTGCGCACCAGGGTGGTGTCCATGGAGATCGTCCCCACGATGGGAACCCTGCGTCCGGCGGCGATTCCCCATCCCCGGTTGCCCAGCGCCCGCGGCAGTCCGTCGCCGTAGCCGATGCCCACCGCCGCCCACCGCTCGCGCTCGCGGGACCGGTAGGCCGCGCCGTAGCCTGCGGTGGCGCCGGGGGGCACTTCGCGCACGAGGACGACGCGCGCCCGCACCGCGACCGCCGTTTCAGCCCGTTCGGCGCCGGGCCCCGCCGGACCGCCGTAGAGGAAGATCCCGGGCCGGACCGCGTTGGCGGTACGGGAGGAGAGGCGTAGCGCGCCCGCGCTGTTGGCGCAGTGGAGAAGCGTGCCGGGAGGTATTCCCTCCACGCCGAGCACGAAGTCGTCGAAGCGCTCGATCTGCCTGCGAGCGGAGGCGAGGTCGCGCGCTTCGGCCGAGTGCAGGTGCGTGAAGACACCGAAGAGGCGGAGGCCGGAGGCGAGGCTGCGCAGGATGTCGGACCACCAGCCGGTGGCCGTGTCGTCGAGGGGGAAGCCGGACCGCCCCATTCCGGTGTCGATTTCGACCTGGAAGGGCAGCGGCGGGACCGGTGCGGGGGCGGTCGCCGCGAGGCGGGTGAGCACGGCCAGTCCGGCCCGGTCGGAGATCGTCGGCACGAGCGCGGCCGCGACGGCGCGGGGGAGGTCGCGGGGCGCCAGGGGGCAGGACACCATGACGGGCTCGCGGACGCCGAGCCGGCGCAGCTCCACTCCCTCGTCGACCGTGGCCACGCCGTAGCCGAAGGGCCGCGCCTGGGCGAGCGCCGCGACGACGCGCTCCATGCCCAGGCCGTAGCCGTCGCACTTGACCATGGCGATGACCCCGACCCCGCGCCCGGCGACGCGGCCGACCCGCTCGAGGTTGCGGCGGATCGCGCCCGGGTCCACCTCGACCCAGGCGCGGCGGCGGGGGTCGGGGGGCGCGGACCGCGGCGAACGGTCGGATTCGTCCCGTCTTGCCATTCGGCTTGCTTGGACTCCGCTTTCGGCTGATGTATCCTGGGGTTTGGAAACTACCGCAGAAAGGCACGCCAATGCGATACGGCCGCGCAACCGGGCGGGCGGACGCGGAAGGAGCCGCCGCGGGGCGAAGGAACCGTCCGGCCAGCGTGGACGGCGGCGACGACGCCCTGACCCGGGCCTTTGTCGCCCAACACCGGGCCAGTCTGCTCGGCTTCGACTGGGACGACGCCCGGGAAGCGCTCGCGAAGGTGCGCGAGGAAACCGCCGAGGCCGCCGCGCTGCTGGCGGGGGCGCCGGACGGGGCGGCGCGTGCGAAGCTGGAGGAGGAGCTGGGCGATCTTCTCTTCGCGGTCGTGAACGTGGCCCGTCTGGCGGGAGCGGATCCGGGAGTCGCGCTCCGGGGGGCGACCCGCAAGTTCGAGGAGCGCTTCCGGGAGGTGCGGCGCCTGGCGGGGAAGCGGGGCCTGCCCATGCCGGGAACCCCGCTCGCGTCGCTGGACCGGCTTTGGGACGAGGCGAAGGAGCGCCTGGACGCGAACGACCCGCGATCGCGTTCGGGCGGGACGCCGCCGCCGGAACCCTGATCCCGGCCCGGACCGGGCCGCCGGGACCGATCCCGCCCGCACCGGGCCTCGAAGCGCGGGATCCCGTACGCCGGGCCGGGCTTCGCTTCCGCCGGGCCGATGCCGGCGGGCGCCCGCACCGGCGCCCGCTTGCGGCACGGCGGGTTTCGGCACGCGAACTTGAATCCCCTCGCCTCCCCCCGTATCTTTCTGCCTTGATTCGAGAGTTCGTGAAAAGTTTCACAAGCTCGTGGGAGCCGGCGAGCCCCGTCGGCGGCCGGGCTGATGAAGTCGGCGAGACCCGCCTTCGACGGGCTCGCCGGCGCTGACGAGCCCAGCCGGGACGGGTCGCCGACACCGGGGGGCATTCGGTCAGCATGGCGAAGTCCTACATACCGCTCCTGATAATCCTGGGCGTCACGGTGCTGAACGCCGCCGGGATGGCGGCCGCCTCCCACATTCTCAACCCCCGCCGCCCCACGCCCCAGAAGGCGATGCCCTACGAGTCGGGGATGATCCCGCTCGGCGACACCCGGCACCGCTTCTCGATCAAGTTCTACATGGTGGCGATCAGCTTCATCGTCTTCGACCTGGAGACGATCTTCCTGGTCCCGTGGGCGGTGCGGGTGCGCGAACTCGGCTGGGGGCCGTTCGTGGCGGTGTTCTTCTTCGTGGTGGTGCTGGCGGTGGGACTGGTATACGAGTGGAAGAAAGGCGGCCTGGAATGGGAGTAGGGAAACCGGGCGTGGCGGGCGCCGGGTCACCCGCGTTCCTCACCACAAGGCTCGACTTCGTGGTGAACTGGGCGCGGCGCAACTCGCTGTGGCCCATGCCCTTCGGAACCGCCTGCTGCGCCATCGAGATGATGGCCTCGGCGGCGAGCAACTTCGACCTGGCCCGCTTCGGGATGGAGCGCATGTCCTTCAGCCCGCGCCAGGCCGACGTGCTGATCTGCGCGGGGCGCGTGCCCTACAAGCTGGCTCCGGTGCTGCGCCGCATCTGGGATCAGATGATGCAGCCGAAGTGGTGCGTCTCGATGGGGGCGTGCGCCTCCTCCGGGGGCGTCTTCGACGTGTACTCGATGGTGCAGGGAATCGACACCGTCGTGCCGGTGGACGTGTACATTCCCGGGTGCCCGCCGCGTCCCGAGGGGCTGATCTACGGGCTGATGATGGTGCAGGAGAAGATCCGCGGGGAAAGCTTGGCCAACCACGCCGCGCTCAGGGCGGAGGACCCGCTCGCCGCGGGGCGGCCGCGGGCCGGCGACCGCGAGGTCGCCGACCTGACCGGACCGTTCGGCAACTCGACCCGCCAGAACCGGGTGAGCGGGCTGGTCGAGACCGGCGCCGTAGGCCGGGCCGAGGACCGGCTGCCCTGACGGTGCCCGCCGCCTTGGGAGCCCGTGGACAAAACCCGCGTGGCATTCGACCGGCGATGCGTCCGGGCCGGACGTGCGCCCGGTGACGGCCGATTCGTCCTCCAGCGGCTCGTTCTCCGGCTTCGACCTGGTCGCGGCCGGACCGGGCGCCTCGCGCGAGGACGCCGGTGCGGCCCCGGCGCCGGACAGCGTGGCGCCCGGAAACCCCTCGGTGACAGCATTGCGGGAGCGATTCCCCGGCGCGGTCTTCCGCAACGAGATCTGCGCCGGCGACGAAGATGTCGTCTACGTCGATCCCGCGCGCATCGCCGAGATCCTCCGCTGGCTGCGCGAGGACCCGGACCAGCGCTACGACCACCTCGCCGACGTCACCGCGGTGGACTACGGCGGCGGCCGGGCCCTCGAGGTCGTCTACCAGCTCTGGTCGATTCCGAACCGCGCGGCGCTGCGGGTGAAGTGCGAATTGCCGCCGGACCGGCTCGAGATCGAGAGCGTCACGGGGATCTGGGCGGGCGCCGACTGGCTGGAGCGCGAGGTCTACGACCTCTTCGGGATCGCCTTCGGGGGACACCCGAATCTGCGCCGGATCCTGATGCCCGAGAACTACGCCGAAGGGCACCCGCTCAGGAAGGACTTCCCGCTGCGGGGCCGGTTCTCGCGCGCCGAACAGACGCGCCGGGCGCTCACCCAGGACCCGGAGGACTACTACGTGCCGGGTGAGATCGCGGAACGCGTGCCGCAGGTGGTCGAGGAGGCGGGCGCCGCGGCGGGCGAAGGGGAGGGAGCCGGCTGATGGCCGCGAGCACGACCGAATACGCCGTCCGCCGCAACCCCGAGATGGGACCGGGGGGGACTCCTGTCCCCAGCCCCGCCGAGCCCTTCGACGCTCCCGAGCCCGAACTCGGGTCGGAGACCATGCTCGTCAACGTGGGTCCCCAGCACCCCGCCACCCACGGAGTGCTGCGCCTAGTCGTGGAACTCGACGGCGAGACCGTGGTCAGCGTGGTTCCGCGGCTGGGCTACCTGCACTCCTCCTTCGAGAAGCTCGGCGAGTACCGCACCTGGAACCAGATCGTCACGCTCACCGACCGCATGGACTACCTGGCGCCGCTGATCTACAACTGCGCCTACGTGATGGCGGTCGAGAAGCTGATGGGAATCGAGGTGACGGAACGCTGCAAGGTGGCGCGCGTGATCTGCATGGAGATGGACCGCATCTTCTCCCACCTGCTCTGGCTGGGCACGTGGGCGATCGACGTGGGGGCCTTCACCCCGTTCCTCTACGCCTTCCAGCAGCGCGAGAAGGTCTACACGCTGCACGAGGCGCTCACCGGCGCGCGGATCACCACCTCGGCCACGCGCATCGGGGGCATGATGGCCGACCTGCCCGAGGGGTGGACGAAGGGGGTGCGGGAGTTCGCCGACAACCTGCCCGCGACGCTGGACGAGATCGACACTCTGCTCACCTGCAACGCGATCCACGTCGGGCGCACGCAGGGGATCGGCGCGATTTCGGCGGAGGAGGCGGTCAACCACGGGCTCACGGGCGCCAACCTGCGCGCGAGCGGCGTCCCCTACGACGTGCGCAAGGACCGTCCCTACTACGACTACGAGAGCTACGACTTCGAGGTCCCGATCGGCTGCCACGGAGACTGCTACGACCGCTACCTGGTGCGAATGGAGGAGATGCGGCAGAGCATCCGCATCCTGCACCAGGCGCTGGACCGGCTGCCGGGCGGGCCGATGGACGTGCAGGATCCGCGGATCAGCCTGCCCTCGAAGACCGACTGCATGTCGGACATGGAGTCGATGATCCACCACTTCAAGCTCGTCACCGACGGCATTCCGGCGCCCGCCGAGGACTGCTGGTTCTCGGTGGAGGGGTCGAAGGGGGAGCTGGGGATGTACGTGGTGGGCGACGGGGGCCCCAAGCCCGTGCGCTGGCGAATCCGGCCGCCCTCGTTCGTGAACCTGTCGGCGATCCCGAAGCTGGCCGAGGGCCACCTCATGGCCGACCTGATCGTGATCAACGCGAGCCTGGACATCGTGCTCGGGGAGATCGACCGGTGAGCGACGCCCGCTTCCGGAACCCCGGCTGGGCCGGGAACACCGGCGAGTTCGACCTGACGGAGGCCGATGTGCGGGGGAGCGAGTTCGTGGGCGAGCAGCCGCTGGACGGCGGGCACCCGAGCGTGGCGCCCAGTCTGCCCTACATGCTGGTGAAGAAGGACCCGGAGGCACCCCTCTTCGAGGGACCCTACCTGGAGCGCTTCGAGAAGATCCGGAGCCGCTACCCGATGGCCCGGGCGGCACTGATTCCCGCGCTGAACCTCGCGCAGGAGCTGCGCGGCCACGTGTCGCCGGAGACGATGGACGAGGTGGCCGCGCTTCTCGGTCTGAGCGACGCCTTCGTGCGGGGCGTGGCCACCTTCTACACGATGTACAACAAGCGTCCCGTGGGGCGCTTTCTGATACAGGTCTGCACCAACATCTCCTGCAACATCCGCGGCGCCGACGAGGTTCTGGCGGCCTTCCTGGAGCACACGGGCACGGAGCTGGGCGAGACCTCGAGCGACGGCGACTTCACGATCGCGGAGGCCGAGTGCCTGGCCGGGTGCGGCTTTCCCACCTGCGTGCAGATCAACTCGCGCTACTTCGAGGACGTGTCGGCGAAGGACGTGCCGGCCGTGCTGGAGCGGTTGAAGCGCGAGGTGAACGACGGCTTCTGACACGACACCGCCTTGGCCTACCCGTACCGACACGAGAGCGAGACCCGGATCCTGAGCCGGGGCTTCGGGGATCCCGCCGCGCGCACCGTGGCCGGGTGGAAGGCCATGGGCGGGTACGAGGGGATCGCGCGGGCGCTGGAGATCGGGCGCGAGGCGACGATCGAGGAGGTGAAGGCATCGGGGTTGAGGGGACGGGGCGGGGCGGGATTCCCGACCGGGCTAAAGTGGTCTTTCATGCCGAAGGACGCGCGGCGGCCCCACTATCTCCTCTGCAACGCCGACGAGTCGGAGCCGGGCACCTTCAAGGACCGCGAGATCATCCGCTGGACGCCGCACCAGCTCATCGAGGGGTGCCTGGTGGGGTCCTACGCGATCGGCGCCGCCCACTGCTACGTCTACCTGCGCGGCGAGTTCTTCGAGAGCACCCGGGTGCTGGCGCGGGCTCTGGAGGAGGCGTACGAGGAGGGGCTCGTGGGCACGGACGTCATGGGTTCGGGCGTGGACATCGACATCACGCTCCACGTCGGGGCCGGCGCCTACATCTGCGGCGAGGAGACCGGCCTGATGAGCTCGCTCGAGGGGCGCCGGGGGGAACCCCGCGTCAAGCCGCCCTTCCCGGCGGCGGTCGGAGCCTTCGGGATGCCCTCGACGATCAACAACGTGGAAACGCTGGCCGCCACCCCCCACATTCTCCGCCACGGCGGGGAGTGGTACCGCCAGTGGGGCACCGAGAAGAGCCCGGGCACCAAGCTCTTCTGCGTGTCGGGGCATGTGAGGAAGCCCGGCAACTACGAGTTCCCCCTGGGCTTCCCCATGATGGAGCTGATCGAGGACGTCTGCGGCGGGATCCCGAACGGCCGCGCCCTGAAGGCGGTCATCCCGGGGGGCAGTTCGGTCCCGATCATGAGCGCCGAGGACTGCCGCGAGTGCTCGCTCTGCTACGAGGGGGTCGAGGCCGCAGGTTCGATGCTCGGCTGCGCTTCGGTGATCGTGATGGACGAGACGACCGACATCGTCAAGCAGGTAAGACGAATGGCCCACTTCTACGCGCACGAGTCGTGCGGGCAGTGCACGCCGTGCCGCGAGGGGACCGCGTGGGCCACCCGGATCCTGCGGCGCATCGAGAACGGCCGCGGAACCGAGGACGATCTGGACACGCTCGTCGAGATCTCCGAGCAGATGACCGGCACCACCATCTGCGTGCTGTCGGATTCGCTGGCCATGCCCATCGTCTCGTCGATCGAGAAGTTCCGCGACGACTACCTGGCGCTGATACGGCGCGGGGAAAGGGTGGGAGCGGCATAATGCACAACAGGAGGCCCTGTCAGCCCGTGGACAAAATCCCCCCGGCATTCGAACGGCGATGCATCCGGGCTGGCC
>JAPPNM010000149.1 GCA_028873825.1 Gemmatimonadota bacterium
ACTCGGTACAGCTCAGGAAGGCTCTGGACAGCCGCCCGAGGGTCCGCGCCTGACCCGAAACGAATCGGCGGGAGTCAATCAGCGGGAATCCGACCGACGAATCCCGTAAGCTGAGCGATCACAACGACATGTGAATCCGAATGCTCATGTCGCGTAGGCGCGGGCGGCGCTCGCCAGCTCCGCGATCCGTTCGCCATCGTCCGCCCACGCCGGATTCCGGTGATCGGCTCCCAGGAGCGCGGGCGCTTCCACGTAGCGGCGCGCGGTGCGGACGATCCGCTCGATGTCGCCGGGCCTCAGCTTCCGGAAGTCGGCGGCGACACCGAGCGCCGGCGCCTCCGTCGTCCCTTCCAGGCGCCGGAGCGCCTCGGACGCCTTCGCGACCAGCTTCCGCACCGAGTGCACGTCGGCCGGCAGGAAGTGAAGCCGTCCGCACGTCCACCACGCATGCTCCCGCGGGATCCCGATCGCCCGCACCAGCTCCTGCAATTCGCGAGCCAGCTCGCGCCGCCGTGCAAAGTCCTCCGCGCTCCAGGACACCGACCCCCGGATCGGCAACCCCGCCCCCTCGACCGCCTGCCCGTCCGCCGCCATCTTCGCCAGCCGGCCCACCAGCTCGTGCGGCGTCAGCTCGCTCTTCCCCACCGGCGAGTTGACCGCCCGCGAATACTCGTTCAGCCGGCTCCTGGCCTCTTCCAGCAGCACCCGGTCCTCGGTTCCCCGGCCTGCCTTGGGCCGTCCCAGCGCCAGCGTGCGCCGGAGCCCGTCCAGAACCGCGCGCTTGTTGGTCTTGTGGCTGTGCAGCTCGAGACACGCGTCGCCCAGGTGGACCGCGTCGAGCCGCCGCTTCACGACCTCCAGCGCGGCCATCTTCTCCGCGACGAAGAGGACCGTGCGGTTACGGGCCAGCGCCTCGCCGATGAGGTTGGTGATGGTCTGCGACTTCCCGGTTCCCGGAGGGCCCTGGATGACCAGGTTGCGCCCGTTCGTCGCGTCCAGGACCGCCAGCGTCTGCGAGCTGTCCGCGTCCAGGACCGGGTGGAGTCCGGCCGCGCCCGAGTGCCCGTCGATGTGCTCGTCGTCGCCGATGCCGGGCGCCCCGTTCGCGAAACCGTCGCCGCCGAAGAGCTGCCGGACGAGCGGATGGTCGCCCGGCCGGTTCCCCTCCGGCCAGGTCTCGGGGTCCAGGTCCTTGTATATGAGCAGCTTGCTGAAGGAGAAGAAGTTCAGGTGGATCTCGTTGCGCGCGACCGACCACCGGTCCCTCTTCGCCACCGCCCTCTCGACGCGGGACAGGTAGTCCTCCACGTCGAGGTCCTCCTCGGGCGACATCTCCGGAAGGCGGACGCCGAAGTCCCGGTTCAGCTTCGTCTCGAGCGAGAGATTCGCCTCGATCTCGTCCCGGGTCCACGTGAGCTTGAAGTTCTCGCGCACGCCGGACCGGGCGAGCGCCACGGGGATCAGGACGATCGGCGCGCGGCGCTCGACGGTGCTGGTTTCGGACTCGTACCAGCGGAGCATCCCCAGCGCGAGGTAGAGGATGTTGACCCCCTGCTCCTCGATCGACAGGCGGGCCTGCCGAAAGGACGCGCGCAGGCGGAGGTTGAGCGATGCGAGGGTCAGCGCAGTCTGAAGCTTGTTGTCGGTGTGACGCGCGGCGGTTCCGTCCGGGTCTTCGACCGGTTCGGCCAGGAGGGCCAGGAGCTCGGACGGGACGTCGCCGGGGGATTCGGCCGCCGCCCGTCCCTCCGGAGCGGGCAGGAAGTACATGACCCGCTCCCCGCGCACGAGGATGCGGAAGACCTCGCGGGACAGCTCGTCGACGACCTCCAGCCCCCGCCGTTTCGAGGGACGGAAGTTGAGGAGCGGGTTGCGCAGCGATAAGTCGAGAACGTCGCGGCGAGCCTTCTCGAGTTCGCGGCTCTCCGTCATGCCGGGGCGGCCTACCCCTTCCCAACCACTCCGTACCGCCTGAGCGTCGCCTCCATCGTGGGCGGTCCCAATCTCAGCCGGCTGTCGTCGAGCAGGTACGAAAACACGTACCCGGCCCCCAGCATCATTATCCCGATCAGGAAGCAGTACATCACCGCGCGGTCCGGATACGTGTCCTTCAGATATCCAACGTACATCGGCCCGATGATCCCCGCCGCCGACCACGCCGTCAGCACCGTCCCGTATACCTTCGACATGTTCTTCGACCCGAAGACGTCGACGATGAACGAGGGCATCGTGGCGAACCCGCCCCCGAAGCAGAGCAGCACGTAGCAGACCAGCGCCGAGAAGATCCAGGGATTGGACTCGGTCATGAGGACGCCGAAGACGACCATCTGGCTCGCGAGGAGGATGCGAAAGACGCTCACGCGCCCCAGCCGGTCCGACAGCAGCCCCCAGAAGAGGCGTCCCACCCCGTTGCACAGCGAACTCACCGCGATCAGCGTGGCCCCGTACTCGGCGAGCTTGGCGGGGTCGATCGACGGGTCGGCGAGACCCCACACCTCCTGCAGGAGCTCGGACTGGAAGCTGATGACCGAGATTCCCGCAGCGATGTTGAAGAAGAACACCGTCCACATGATCCCGAACTGGGTCGTGCGCAGGTACGGGGCCGTCGGCTCCGCCTTCGCTGGCGGCGGCTTGGCGGCGGGGGCCCGCCGCTCCCCGGGCGGCGCGCCCTCCGGCGGGTCGCTCAGGACCAGGCTGCACGGAACGAGCACGCAGGCGAAGAAGATCCCCAGCCAGAGGAAGACCACCTGCAGGTCTCCCGCCGCCCGCACCACCAGGAAGGGCGCCAGCCCCTTGCTCAGCAGGAACGCGCCCACCCCGAACCCCATCACGACGATGCCGGTCACGAGCCCCTTGCGGTCCGGGTACCACTTGGCCGCCGTCGCGACTGGCGTCACGTACCCCATCCCGATCCCCGCGCCGCCGATCACGCCGTAGCCCAGGTAGAAGAGCCAGATCGCGTCCATCGACAGCGCCAGGCTGGCGAGCAGGTAGCCCGCGGAGAAGAGGACGCTGCCCGTGACCGCGAGAAACCGGGGGCCGAGCCTGGGCAGCGCCTGGCCCGCCACGGCGGCGGAAACCCCGAGGGTGAAGATGGTGATGCTGAAGGCGGCGGCCGTCTGGCTGAAGGTCCAGCCGACGTCGCGCACCAGCATGGTCTGGAAGAAGCTCCAGGCGTAGACGGTCCCGAGGCAGACCTGGAGGACCGTGCAGAAGAGCGCGATGACGCTCCTCGGGACCCGCGACCGGCCCCCTGTCACGCTAGCCGCCGCTCCCCGCCCGCTCCCGGGAGTCGTCCGGGGGAGTCGCCGCGTACTTGATGAGCCGGGCCATGTCCCCGACCTCGTCGTCCCGGACCAGGATCGCTTCGTCCGGCGGCGCGTCCCCGGCACGCGACCGGGCCAGCCGCGCCGCGTAGTCGAGCAGGTCCGCGAGCGGTTTCGACGCCAGGTTCACCAGCCAGATGGAGGCCAGCACGCCCACCACGAGGATGATGCAGAGCAGGTAGAGCTGCTGGCCGACCGCCCGCTGGATCTTGAGCCCGAGCAGCTCCAGGTCCATCCCCACGCGAACCGTGCCCGCGACGCCGGACAGGATCGGGCTCCCGACCTCGACGAAGTCGCCCATTCCGGCGATGCTCCGCTCGACCGGCTCGGTGGCCGACAGATCGCTCGCCAGGATCTGGTCCGGGATGCCGGGGATGAAGGTGTGCGCCAGGAACTCGCCGGTGTCGCTGGTGATGTAGATGTAGCGGATGCTCTGGATCTCGACGAACTGGTCGATGAGCGACTGGAGCGTCGCCAGGTTGCGGTTGAGCAGGATGTCGACGCTGGAGTCGGCGATGTTCTTCGCGATGCTTCGGCTGTTGCTCACGTACTCGTCGCGCAGCTCCCGGGAGACGGCCCGTATCGAGAGGATCGAGATCGCGAGCACGACCAGCGCGAAGAGCGCGAAGAACCCGAAGCGCGTCTTCCGAAAGAGCTTCCGGACCGTGAGCGCGTCCGCGCGGGCGTCGGCGCCGGGCCTCATGCCACTCCGAACCTCTCTTCCCAGTCGGCGAGCGGCACGAAGCGGTCGCCCTCCGGGACGGTGTAGTAGACCCGCTGCAGGCCCTGCCGACGGCCCGGCCCGAAACGCACCCGTTCGCCGACCCCGAGGTTGTAGTTGCGCACCTGGAAGACCGCCTCCTCGATCCCGGCCCGAGTCGGATTGTCGCCCATGCGCCCGATGATCTCCGTGATCATCTTGGCGTTCACGAAGCCTTCGAGGCTCACGAAGCTCCGCGAAACCGTCTCGTACGGCTCCCCTTCGGCGATCCGGTCGACCTGCTCGGCCGCGGGCGGCGGGGGGGCGTGGCGTTCCATCAGCTCGTGGTATTCGCGCACCGCCGGGAGTGACGTGTCCTCGTAGCTGGGGACCACCTGCGAATTCACGAGCCAGCGCGTGTGGGAGTCGGGGTCCGAGTGGTTGTCCCGCATGAGCCCTAGGAGGTTTTCGCTTCCCACGAAGGAGACGTTGGCGACCGGGATGTGCAGCCCCAGCACCTCCGCGTCCCGCGCGAAGGCGGCGCAGGCCTGGTAGGCGCCGATGCAGATCACGGCATCCGGGGACCGCGCCTGCAGAATCTCGACCGCCCGCCGCATGCTCGCCCCGAACTGCGTGCCGCGGGTGTAGGTGGCCTCGCCCGCCATCGTCTCGCCGTGGGCCGCCAGCGCCTCACGCACGCCCGCCCAGCCGCTCCGCCCGTAGGCGTCGTTCTGGTAGAAGACCGCCACCCGCCGGCGTCCGATGCCGAGGAAGTTGTTGACCAGGCCCGCGGTCTCCTGCCGGTAGGAGGCCCGCAGGTTGAAGGCGAACTCGCCGTAGGGCGGCTCGCGCTGGGGTTCGGCCCCCGTGAAGGGGAAGAAGAGATAGACCTGCTGGTCGCGGAACTTCTTGAGTACCGGGAGCGCGCGCGTCACGGTCGGCGTGCCGACGTAGTTGAAGAGAAGGAAGACGCTCTCGTCCTGCATGAGCTCGATCGTGTTCGCCACGCAGGGATCCGGCTGGTACCCGTCGTCGAGCAGCTTCATCTCGATCCTGCGGCCGTTCACTCCGCCGTTCTCGTTGACTTGGTTGAAGTACGCCATCGAACCCCGGTAGAGCTCCGTGCCGAGCGCGCGCGAGGGGCCCGAAAAGGCCGCGGACACGCCCAGGACGATCCTGTCGTCGCGGACGGGGCGGCTTCCCGGACGGGGCCGCGGGACATGGGGGGCGCCGGGTGTCTCGGCGCCGAGGCGGCCCGCAAGGGGAGCTCCGATCAGAGCGCCGAGTCCGCGGCGGATCAGCGATCTGCGAGTCATGCGATTCGTTTCACAAACCCGTCCGCCCTTACCCGCCGCGCCGTCGCGAGATCTCACTCAGGTGTTCTCCGGGTCGGGACAAGGGGTTCGGGATTCGGGCCACCCACCGCGAAATGCCGGTGCCGGACAAACCTATCAGCCCGTGGACGAATCCGCACGGAGACTGGAGCGGCGAGGCGGCCCCCCCCGCGTCTCCCCCGACCGGCGCGGGCGTCACCCGCGCGGGCGGATCCGCCCGGACGGGAAGGCGACCACGCTCTCGTTGCCGTCGCGGCCGACCGCCGCCACGCCGAAGAGGTAGTTGTCGATCACCATGCCCTCGAGCGTGAACGCGGTCACGTCGCCCACCCACTGCGAGCGTTGCCAGCGCGGCGCGGTGGTGTCGCGCCAGTACACCTTGTAGCCGGCCAGCCTCGGGTCGCCCACCGCCTCCCACTCGAGGGTGGTGGACGGGCTCACCGCGCCTCCGATCCGGACGCCGGCGGGAGCGGGGGGCGCCCACGCCAGCCGCGCCAGCACGGCCGCGTTGAGCGCGGTCATCTTCGCGGCGTAGTCGAAGTCCACGCCCTCGACCACGTCCCCGTACGCGACGCCGTTCTCCGTGCGGATGTCCTGGTGCTGCCGCGCGTAGTGCTCGTGGGTCTCCATTATGCGAACCGCCGCGAAGCCTCGGTCGTTGAACGGGCGGTGATGGCCGCCGCGCCCGAAGCGGTCGAGACGGTAGATCATGATGGGGTCGAGGTTGGGAACGAAGGCGTCGGCGGTGGAGGCGACGTAGCGGGCCAGCTGCCGGGACGGACCGTCCACTTCGCCCCCGTAGACGCGGTAGCGGCGCCGTTCGGCCTCCGTGTCGGTCGCCGGCGTGGGCTCCGAGAACACCCGGAAGGTGTTGTTCTCGATCACCCCGTCGACCCCCTCGATGTTGCCGATCATGTCGTTGTTGAGGACGCCTATTATCTCCCATTGCTCCTCGCGAGCGACGCGGGCCATGTGCCGTCCCCCCCACAGCCCCTGTTCCTCCCCGGAAAGACCGGCCAGAATCACCGAATTGCCGAACTCGTACCGGCCGAGCAGCCGCGCCGCCTCGATGGCGCCCGCCATCCCCGAAGCGTTGTCGTTGGCGCCCGGCGCGTCGGATACGCCGTCGGAACCGTCCGAGGCCCGCGAGTCGATGTCGCCCGACATGATCACGTACCGGTTCGGATCGACGGTCCCCCGCTTGATCGCCAGCACGTTGACCACCCATGTCTCCCGCGGGATCCGGGGGCTCCGCTCCGGCGTGACCAGGCTGCGCTGGTAGACGACCTCGTAGCACCCACCGCACGCTTCGGAGATGCGCTCGAACTCGGCTTTGATCCAGCGCCGGGCCGCACCGATCCCCCGCGTCGCCGAAACGGTGTCGGAGAAGGTGTTGCGGGTGCCGAACCCCGCGAGCGCGCGGATGTCGCTCTCCACGCGCTCCGCCGACGCGGCCGCGACGATGTCGTAGATGCGCAGGTCGGTCTGGGGGGGCGCCTGGGCGGAGAGCGCGCCGGACCCCGCGGCCGCGGACACGGCCGCGGCCAGGGCGGCCGCACGCGACCGTCCCCGGACCGTCACGCCGTCTCTCCACGGCTTGTCGGCCGGCCTTCCGTTCGCCGCATGCGCGGCACGGTCTTCGCTGCGATCCATCTCCTCCCGCCAGTCGAGCCAACGTGCGAACGCCCCCGCAACCTACCCGCCCCCCCTCCGCTCCGCACCCCAGCAGCCCGTGGACAAAATCCCCCCGGCATTCGAACGGCGATGCATCCGCGCTGG
>JAPPNM010000042.1 GCA_028873825.1 Gemmatimonadota bacterium
GGGTCCACAGGTGCTCCGTGTGGGCCCGCTCCACCTCCGAGATGTCCAGCGGGTCCAGGGCGAGGTAGCCGATCCGTCCGGTCAGGCTTTCCCCGGATTGTCGCATGAGATCCATCGAGGCCGAACCGAGGATCAGGAAGTGGCCGGCGCGCTCGCCGTCGCCGATGCGGTCGTCGATGATGCCGCGGAGCACTTGAAACAGCTCGGGGACGCGGTGGATCTCGTCGAGCACGACCAGACGGTTTCGCACCGAGCCGAGGTAACCGCGTGCATCGGAAAGGCGGTCGAGGTGGCGGGGGTTTTCCAGGTCGAGATAGAGGCCGGGCTCCGGCCCGCCGGTGTGGCCGGGCGCGTCGGCGATGGCCCTCGCGAGCGTCGTCTTGCCGACCTGCCGAGGGCCGAGGAGGGCGACGGCCGGGAAGAGGGCCAGGTGTTGCTCCAGACGGGTCTGGAGGATCCGGGGGATGATTGGCGGGTCCATGACGTGGAATATCGGCATACCATTCCGAAATTGCAAGGATAATCCACAACGCCAACGCCCCGGCGTCGCGCCCCTCTCAGGGCGCCTGCCGAGCGGCGTCGAGGGTGGGCGAGCGGCGCCATATTCCCACATAGTGCATATGGTCATGGCGTCGGTGTGATCAGTCCAGCTGGGCCAGCAGTTCTTCGATCGACTCGTCCCCGGGCCAAGTACCCCACAGGATCATGGATCCACACGACGCATCGCCTTGCCCACAGCGGAGACGGCGGTGTGGCGCTCCCGTGCACTCCGCGCATCGGCGGGCTTTCCAACACCGGCTTCGGCCACCGGCATCGTCTCGAAGATCATGTCTCCCTCGACGTGTGCGCTTATCCGGCGTGCCTCGATCAAGCGCGGCAGGCCATTGGACTTGAAGTGGACGGCGTCCTGCACCGTGGTCCGCATGCCCCAGAGCGGGCGCAGAAGCTCCACATCCAGATGGGTACGGTCGAGTCGACCGGGCAGGGCACCTCCGTCCAGCAAGAGTCGGAAGCGTCCCAACCCATGTCCGATCTCGTCGAGCAGACCACTTACCAGAAAGCACGCGGGGCGGGAATGAGGCGGAGACGTTCCTCGATTGCGGGGCAGTCCGACGCCTCGAGGACGAAACCCAATCCCGCTCGATTCTCAGGGGACAGTTCGTACCGCACTCCCCGGGTCTTAACGGCTTTTCCGAGCCCGAGAATCGCCCGGAGGACGTTCCCGTCGAAATAGTCCCCGGGTGCTGCGGAGCTCTGGGCGAACCACCGATTCCCCCGCAGGAAGCGCCTGTCGGGGGCACCACAACCCCCCATCTCTTCCTCCCATGTCCTCTCGGCTGCGGCATCCCGCCTCAACGCCCGCCTCACCCTCGTCGCCCACCGACGAACCTCCGGCGTCCCATGTGCTCGCAAGGCCCCAAGCGCACCCTCGAGCGGCCCGAGCGCGACCGAGATCGCGATGTACGCGCTCGCTCTCGGCGTCGTACAGCTCCTCCGGTGGCAGTGGCTTGCGAGCGGCCTTGGCCTCCGCACTGAGCCCGGCGAACGCCGGAACAGGAACAGGTCGTGCGCGCCCTTGGCCCAGTGTCCGGCGCGCATCGTCGAACCGCGTCGCCTCCAGCTCGCGGCGAGTCCGGGTCACCGTCAGGTCCGGTTTCGACCCGCCCGCGGTAGCACCCGTTCTGCGGACGTACGGCGCGCACAGCCTGGTCGGCTTGCGGACGAAGTGCCGACGATCAACATCGCGCCGCTGACCACGATCACGTATCGCGGCGCATGATCACGTCCCCCTGCGGGCCGGGATAGGGAAGTTGTTCCATCGCGGACGGCTGCCTCGTGCAGTGCGGGTTGGGGCGTCATGGCTGTCCTCCGTAGCGCCGGAGAAACTCGTCAGTTACCGCCCACCGGAAGATGCCTTAGATGCGCTCGGCGAAGCCCCGTTGTGAAGTAGAGTGTGCAACGTCGTCTTGGGGTTGCCCGGCCCCGGCGACCTGGAGAGGCCCATGCTCGCGCCAGCCGCAATGACCGTGGTTCGGCACCTGCAGGGGCTCATCGATCGCGGAATGTTGAGGGGGTTGCCGGGGTGAACTCGATTCGTCGCGACAACGGCGCCCTCACGACATACGGCACATCCAGGTCGTCCACCACCCAGGTGTAGATGTTGCCGTGCTGAATCCATAGGCCGCCTCCCGGTTGGAACCCGAAGCGAACCGATCCCAGATAGTCGCCATCCTGGGAAAACCTGTCGTAGAGGGCCGGCGCCCCCGGCGGTTTGACCCTCTCGACCCAGAGCACGCCTTCGTCGTCCACGAACATGTCGGCGAGAATGGGCTTGACGTCCGGCATCAGGGCCGCGACCTCCTCGAGCTCGTCGCGGATCTCGGGACCTCTGGACTCGACGAATCGCTCGACGAAACCGGAGCGGTCCTCGTCCGTGACCGGCAGTGTGGGCATCCCGGCATCGATGACGACCAGCGTGTCGCCCGTCTCGTCGGTCTGGGCAATGCGGTACGAAGCGGTGTTTGCGCGCCAGAATCCCCCGGCCGGGTTCACCAGGATCCTTTCCCCGCTCTGGAAGAGAATTGCGAGGAGCTGCCAGAGCCCGTTCGAGTCCTGGTAGTGGTATGATCGAACGCTGCTCTCAGAGAGGAAGACCGAGTCGATCGCGCCGCTGGCAAGATCGTAGGACTTGTAGTAGCGCCGCCGGGTCGTCGAACTCAGGCCCGCAGGCGGCGGATACCTTAGCTCCTCGTCCGAGTGCGAGGTCTGTTTCCAATAGCGTCCCTGTTCGTCAAAGACGGCCGTCCAGATGTAGCTGTAGCTCAGGACCGGCTTTTGGAACCGGCCGACCTCGTTTCCGGCGGGATCCACTCCGATGACCGTCCACTTGCCGTGATCGTGCATCCACAGGAGCGTGTCGGCAACGAGGAAGATCCCGTTTGCCGCCGTGATCTCGCCCGGGCCTTCACCCCGTCGCGCGACTGTTCGCAGGTACCGGCCGTCGGGGTCGTAGGCCCGCACTTCGGTGGCCGCGAAGTCCAGCACGTAGATGGTGCCGTCGCTGGCGGCCTGGATGCCCCGGATGTCTCCGAAGAGCAGATTCGGGTCGTCGCCCTCCACGCTCCCGAACTGTAGATCGATCTGCGCCTCGGTGAGTTCGGGCCCGGCGGAGTCGATGGCGGGGAGGCCCGGATAGCGGACGAGGATGCCCCCGTTTGGAAGCGTTTCGCGCGTCGGGTGGCCTGGCGGCGATTCCGTTTCGCAGGAAGTGGGGGCGGTGGCCACCGCGAGAGTGAGAAGAATGTGTGCCGGGGCTGCGGTGGGTTTGAGTTCCGAACGGAACATGGTCCGATCCTTACTGGCCGGACATCAAGACACGCGGGAACGAATCGCCCGGCTTCACCGATCTCCTGTAGAAGGTAGCCTGCGCGCGACCATGGTGCCACGCATCCTTCGCTCCGTCGCGGGTGTCGAGGGTCAGATGAACGGCGCCTGTTCCCGGAAATCCGGCCCGGACAGACCCGATCGGGAGGCGTTCTCCGCGCCGCCGCGTCGTTCGCCCTCGTCGGTGCCGGGCAGACGGGAACCCTGACCGCATCATGTGCGTAACACAGGTGGCCAACCGAACCCGTGAGGCAGACGAAATGGCAATATCAAGAGCGTCCGGAACCGCGGCGGGGGCCTTGCTGGCGGTCGCGCTGGTCTCGTCCTCCCTGGCCGCCCAGAGCGTCGGAGAGCGCGTGCGGGTGTTCGTCGGTGGAACGACGATCGTCGGCGAAGTTGCGGCGGTGAGCGACGAAGGGTTGGAGCTCCTCGGTCGCGGCAGGCGGCAGTCCTTTGCCTTTGGCCGGATCTACCGGCTGGAACTGAGTCTCGGCACCCGTTCCCTGTGGAAAAAGGGACTGGCGTACGGGGCCGGCGCCGGGTTCGGCACGGGAGTTCTCCTGGGTTTACTCGCCGGGAGCTGGTGTGACGAGCTCACGCTGGGCGGCTTGAGCGGAGAGTGCTCCGAACACGTGTTCGAGGTAGCCGCCGCCGCCGGTGTGACCTGGGGCGGTGTGGCGGGGGTTCTCGGCTTGGCAGTGGGCGCGCTGGTCACCCGCGAGTCGTGGACGACCATTCCGCTTCGCGGCGGACGGCTCACCTTCGGCCCCATGGTCGAACCGATGGGCCGCGGGGGACGTGGCGGCGCGGTTCTGGGGGGCCGAATCGGGTTGTGAGGGGCGACCGTCGCGGCGTCACGCCCCCGCCGCCCGCGACCGCCGGTGCTCCCGGAACGAGATCAGCTTCCGCCGCCCCTAGCAAGTCCGTGGACAAATCCCCCGGCATTCCTATGAAACAAGCACCGCTTCGCACCGCGAGTTTCAGCCCGCGGGGTGGCCGCTCGCGGCCATGGGAGATTCGAAAAGCTGACGGCGACGGTCGGCAATATCGCGGCCTACCGGCTCCTATGGAAGCGGTTCCGTCCTTGCCGCCGGAGGCCGGATTGAGGGAGCGACCGATCCGCATGCTCCTCGTCGGCGCATACGGAGCACGCGCCGGCCTGGCAGACACGGGCGCTCCGCACCATAGCGCCTGCGATGGTCAGGCTGCCGCCGGCCGACGTCACGTTCTCGGGCAGGGGATCGAGCCAACCGGCGAGGGAGGCTGCCCAGAGCGCGGCCCCCCCTGCGAAGGTGATGATCAGGGCCGCGTTCTTGCGGGCCGGGCCCATGACGAGCATCACCGCGCCGAGAACGACGGTCCCCGCCCAAACGGCTCGCTCGACGCCTTCGGAGAGCGCTAGCGCGGGTGCTGCCACGGCCAGGAACGGTGTGATCGCACAGTGCAGGCCGCACCAGATCGCGGCGCATGCCGCAACCCGCGATCCGGAAGCCAGATACGAGCTGGACGGAATGACTGCGAGAGAGCCTCTCATGGTATCGCATTCCTGCCCGGAGACCGTTGCGGGAACCCCGGGGCGACGGACGGGAACGTCGCAAGCAGGAGAGTGGTCCCCCGCCTGGACGGCCGCGTCAGTGAGGTGGCCCGGCGGCTGGAGAAGCGCCGACCGGGCTAGGAGCCCGTGGGTGGATTCGCCTTGGGGATTCTGTCCGCGAGCTCCTGGGACTCTGACTGGCTCAGGCGACCGGAGGAGCCCTGGGTTGAGCCGGGTAACCGGCATCGACCGCGGCGAGCCGGGAACCGGGCCGAGGGTGAGCGCGGACAGCGCGGACCCCCGGCGCATGAACGACACCGGCACGGTTCGCGACCAACATGCTCGTACCGCCATGGCCGCACAGAATGCACTGAGCGTGAGCGAACCGGCCGTCGCTCGGGTGGTCGTCGGCATGGCCGTGCCACTGAACGGTGTGCGGGTCGAAGTGGTTGTGGGAAGCCTCTACGACGGACAACCCGGAGGTCGCCGCAAGCTGCAACAAGAGCGCGGCGGCGGCCCTCCGGATCCGGAATGCGCGGCGCATCCTCAACATGCGGGTCAAGGTAGCGCCGCGTCAGGGGGCCGCGCCAGACCGGCGTCGTCCAGGAAGCCGTCGACCGCGGGGCGGCGAACGGATCGGACCGGCGAGCCCCCGGCGTCCGGCGGCTCGCCGCGGCCCGCAACCCGCCAGCCCGGCCCGGTCGGCGGGAAAGCCGTTGCGGCTTGACCGTCCGCCCCCCGGCGTCCCATGTTCCCCCCGAGTCGGGTTCCCGGCGCAGACACCCCCCAAGGAGAGACCTCATGGAATACAACCCGGGGCAGGAATGGTACAAGCGTCTTCACTGGCAGGTGTTCATCGCGATGCTCCTCGGCGTCGGCATCGGCCTCACCCCGGCCGGGGGACCCTTCGCGGACTACTTCGGCTGGGTCGGCACCCTGTTCATGCGCCTCCTGAAGATGATCATCGTGCCCCTGGTCATAACGTCCATCATCGCGGGGGTCGCGTCCGCCGGGGGCGGTCGCGTCGTGGGCCGGATGTTCGGCAAGACGCTCACCTACTACATGGCGTCGAGCTTCCTGGCCGCGCTCACCGGGCTGATTCTGTTCAACATCTTCAATCCGGGCCGGGGCTACCCGGTAACCGACACCGGGGCGGCGGCCCCCGACCTCGACACCCCCGAATCGCTCATCGACCTGATCTACACCCTTGTCCCCACGAACTTCTTCGACGCCGCTTCGCAAGGCGACATGCTGATGATCATCTTCTTCTGCATCGTCTTCGGAGTGGCCGTCGCGACGCTCCCGGAGGGCCCGCGCACGAAGGTCACGGATCTGGTCGACGCGCTCTTCAAGGCGATGATGACGCTCACGTCGGGGATCATCAAGCTGCTCCCGATCGGCGTCTTCGGGCTCATGCTCACGCTCGTCGGCGCGACGGGGCTCAAGGCCTTCGGCAACCTCGCCCAGTACGTCGCGGCGCTGGGCTCGGGTCTCGCCATCCACTTCTTCATCACGCTGCCGCTCCTTCTGTACTTCTGGGGGCGCGTGTCTCCGTGGAAGCACGCGATGAACATGCGGGAACCGCTTCTGGTGGCGTTCTCGACGAGCTCCTCCGCCGCCACCCTGCCGGTCACCCTGAAGACCGTGCGGGAAAAGGTCGGGGTGTCCGATCGCGTGTCCTCGTTCACGCTGCCCATGGGCGCCACCGTCAACATGGACGGAACGGCGGTCATGGAGTGCGTGGGCGCCCTTTTCATCGCGCAGGCGCTGGGGGCCGACATCGGGTTCGTGACCCAGGTCGTCGTCGTCTTCACGGCCCTGCTGGCGTCTATCGGCGCCGCGGCGGTTCCGTCCGCCGGCCTGGTCGTGATCTTCATCATCCTGGGCGCGATCGGCATAGGGGACAATCCCGAGGCGATGCTGATCGTGGCCGCGATGCTCTCAATCGACCGGCCCCTCGACATGGCCCGCACGGCCGTCAACGTCTACAGCGACTCGTGCGCGGCGGCGGTGGTCGGGAAGTGGGAGGGCGAAGAGGGGATCGACGAGGAGATACGGACGTAGCCCGTGGCCGGGGGGGGGGGGGGGGGGCCCCGCCCCCCCCCCCCCCCCCCCCCCCCCCCCCCCC
>JAPPNM010000180.1 GCA_028873825.1 Gemmatimonadota bacterium
CCGCGGAAGGCGGCGGCCGACCCGGCGCGCGCCTGACGCGCACCGCGCGGCCCCCATTCCCCGACCCGCCCCCCGCGCCTACCTTCACCGCATCATGCGCCCACGACCCGGCACTTCGTCCCCCCCCTCCTTCCGCGGCCACGACGATCTCCGCGCGTCGCTGCGCCGCGCCCTTTCGCGCGGCACGCTCCCCGCCACCGTCCTCGTTCACGGCATGCCCGGCTGCGGCAAGCAGACCCTCGCGCTGTGGATGGCCCGCACCGGACTGTGCACCGGCGACTCCGCCCCCTGCGGCCGCTGCAAGAGCTGCCGTCTCGCGCTTCGCCTGGAGCACCCCGACATCCACTGGCACTTCCCCCTGCCCCGCCCCAAGCGCACCTCCGGCCCCGCGAAGCTGGCGGAAGCCCTGGAGGACGCGCGTCGCGAGAAGCTCGCCGAGTTCAGGCTGCGACCGCTCCGCCCGGAAGGCGACACCGAGGTCAAGGGGATCTACCTGGCGGCCGTCCTGACGCTGCGGACCCGGGCCCACAAGCGGCCCGCGACGGGGGCGGAGCAGTTCTTCGTCATCGGCGACGCCGAGTATCTCGTCCCCCAGGAGGCGAGCCCCGAGGCCGCCAACGCCCTCCTCAAGCTGCTCGAGGAGCCTCCGCGGGGCAGCCGCTTCATCCTCACCTCGAGCAGATCCGGCAGCCTTCCGGACACGATCCGCTCCCGGGCCCTTCCGGTCCACCTTCCGCCCCTCCCGGCGCCCGAGGTGGCCGCGTTCCTCGAGGACGAGTGCGGAGCCGATTCCGCCGCGGCCGCGAGGGCGGCCGGCCTGGCGCAGGGGTCGATCGGCGCGGCGCTCGGGCACCTGGACGCCGAGGGCGCACCCGCCGCCGAGAGGACCCGGGCGCTCGCCTTCCTGCGGGCCGCCGCCGGCGGACGCCGCGGAGACGCCTACAAGGCCGCGCTGACCTTCGGACCGGGCGGCGCCCGCGGGCTTCTGGGACTGCTGGCCGCGCTGCAGCTCTGGCTTCGCGACCTCGGGGCCGCCGCCCTCGGACGGGACGACCGGGTCGTGAACGCCGACGAGCTCCCGTTCCTGAAGGAGACGGCGCTGCGCCTCCGGCTAACGCCGGACCGCGTGGCGGAGGCCGTCGGCCAGGTGGAGGGCGCCCGCATGCTGGCGCTCGGCAACGTGAACCCCCAGCTCTTCGTCGCGGGACTGCTGCTGGAGCTGGAGTCGACCCTCGACCGCGCGGGCGGCCCGTGAGCGGTCCGAAGCGACCCGGCGGCGACGCGCTCGCCCACCTGGACCCGGACGGAAGCGCGGCGATGGTGGACGTGACGGCGAAGGAACCGACCGCCCGGCTTGCGGTCGCGCGCGGGGTCCTGCGCTGCTCCCCCGACGCCTACAGGCTCCTCGCCGAGGGCGGCAATCCCAAGGGGGACGTGGAACAGGTCGCGCGGGTGGCGGGAATCATGGCCGGCAAGCGCGCCGGCGAACTCATCCCGCTCTGCCACGTCCTGCCGGCCGCCAGCGTCACCGTGGAGATCGAACCCGACGCGGCGCTCCCGGGCTTGCGGGCGACGGCGACGGCGAAGATCGCCGGGCGAACCGGCGTGGAGATGGAGGCGCTCACGGCCGTGGCGGTTGCGCTCCTCACCGCCTACGACATGCTCAAGGCCGTGGACCGCGGCATGACGATCGAATCGATCCGGCTCGTGGAGAAGTCGGGCGGGCGAAGCGGGGTCTGGCGGCGGAGCTGAGGCTCTTCGCGTCAATGGCCGCAGCGGCTACCCTATCCGCCCCGCCCCCCGGCCGGAATCCGGATTTCGTCGCCCGGCCGGATCACGGCGCCCGCAGCCAGGCCGTTGTAGGCGCGAAGACGCTCCAGCTCCACGCCGTGGAGTCTGGCGATCAGCCGCAGGCTGTCCCCGCGTCTCACCTTGTGGACGCGTTCCCCTGCGGGCGGTACCGGCGGGCCGGCCCGCGGGACCTCCCGGCGCCCCGCTTCGACCGCGGGCCCGGTCCCGCTACGAGCCCTGGGAACGACCAGCCGCGTTCCGACCCGCATCCGCCTGGGGTCCACGCCCGGGTTGGCCGCGCGCAGCTCGCCGACCGAAATGCGGTAGTTGAGCGCAATGTGCGACAGCGTCTCGCCCGGGCTGACCGAATGTTCGGCGAGGGTCACCCTTTCGTGCGGCGGAACGAGCGCAATCCGGTCCCCGAACCCCCTTCCGGCACCCCTCGGGACGCGAACCGGCGTGGAGGCGCCCGCCGGGACCAGGCCGAGAACCAGGTGGGGGTTGAGCTCTCTCACCCTCTCTTCCGCCGCGCCGGCCGCGGCGGCCACCACGTCGATCGAGACCGGTCCCTCGACTGTCACCTCGTCGAAGGTCCACGGCGAGTCCGCGGCGAAGCCGGTCAGTCCGTAGGACGCGGGATCGCTCGCCATGCGGACGGCGGCGAGGTACTTCGGCAGGAAGTCGCGGGTTTCGGGCGGCAGGCGGTCCCGGATCCTGCGGAAGAGGGCGTCGCCGCGCGGTTCTCCGCCGCCGTGGTCCCGGATCGCCCGCTCCACCCGTCCGGGCCCCGCGTTGTACGCCGCCAGGGCGAGAAACCAGGAGTCGAACTGCTCGTGCAGGCCGGCGAGGTAGTCGAGCGCCGACGGTGTCGACAGGTAGGGGTCGAGCCGGTGATCCACGAGGGAGTTGACCGTAAGCCCCATCCAGCGCGCCGTCGCGGGCATGAACTGCCAGAGTCCCGCCGCCCCGGCCTTCGACCGGGCCAGCGGATAGTAGCTGGCCTCGATGACGGGCAGGAAGCGAAGCGAAGGCGGCAGGCCGCGCGCGGCCACCTCGGCGTCGACGAAATCCTCGTACCTCCCCATCCGGACCAGCGCCCGCACGAACCGGTCCCTGGCCCGCGTCCGCCAGTAGTTCACCCACCAGTCGATCCGCTCCCGGATCCTCTCGTCGCGGGTCGAGGGCGACGCCAGTATGGGGTCGCCGCGGCCGCTCGGCGCCCGGTTCCCCGCCGGCGATCCGGCGGCCGCCCCCCCCGCGGGGTGGCGCCCCCCGGGCGGGGGGGGGTGGGCGCCCCCTGGGGGGGCCCCCCCGGGCCCGGGGGGCGCCGGGGCCCCCGCCCCCCCGCCGGCGCCCGCCCGCCCGGCTCGTTCCGGCCCGGCGGCCGGTTGCGGTTCGCCGCCCCGGCCCCCGGGGCTCCCCGGGGCGCCGGCGGGCGGGGGGGGCTGGAAGGACTGCATGCACGCCGCGAGCAGCGTCGAGACGAGGAGCACGCGGACACGGGCAAGGTGCGGCTTGCGCGCGGGACGCTCCGGGGCTCCGCTCCGCGCCGCTCTCCGGAGAGCGAACGAATCCCGGCATGGAGAGGACAGGGCGCCCGCCGCGGGGAATCGCGATCGCGGTCCCGGCCGTCCCCCGGGCCGCTCAGTGGCTGTAGTTCGGCGCCTCACGGGTGATCGTGACGTCGTGGGGGTGGGACTCTCGCAGTCCGCCCGCGGTCACCTGTACGAACCGGGCCTTCGCGCGCAGATCCTCCAGCGACGCGGCCCCGCAGTAGCCCATGCCGCTCCTCAGTCCGCCGGCGAGCTGGAAGACGGTGTCGGACACCGGACCCTTGTAGGCGACCCGGGCCTCGATCCCCTCGGGGACCAGCTTGCGCGCGTTCGCGTCGTCCTGGAAGTAGCGATCCGCCGACCCCTCCTCCATCGCCGAGAGGGACCCCATGCCCCGCACCGTCTTGAAGCGCCGCCCCTCCAGCAGGAAGGCTTCGCCGGGGGACTCCTCGGTGCCGGCCAGCACGGACCCCATCATCACGCAGTGCGCCCCGGCCGCCAGCGCCTTGACCACGTCGCCCGAATAGCGTACGCCCCCGTCGGCGATCACGGGCACCCGCCCGTCCGCCCCGTCGACCGCGTCCATCACCGCCGTGAGCTGCGGCAGCCCGACCCCGGTCACCACGCGGGTCGTGCAGATCGAGCCGGGCCCCACCCCCACCTTGATTGCGTCGGCGCCCCGTTCGATCAGCGCCCCGGCGCCCTCCGCCGTCCCCACGTTCCCCGCCACCAGGTCCTGGTCCGGGAACGCCTCGCGCACCCTCGCCACCGCCTCCAGCACCCCCTCCGAGTGACCGTGCGCGGTGTCGACCACGAGGAAGTCCACACCGGACTCCGCCAGCGCCCGCGCCCGGTCCATGTCGGCCTTCGCCGCACCGAGCGCCGCCCCCACGCGAAGCCGGCCGTGCTCGTCCTTGCACGCGTTCGGGAACTGCCGGCGCTTGAAGATGTCCTTCACCGTGATGAGCCCTTCGAGCCGACCCCCGGAACTCACGACGGGGAGCTTCTCGATGCGGTGCCGGTGGAGAACCTCCTGGGCCTCCTCGAGGGTGGTGCCGACCGGGGCGGTGACCAGTCCCTTCGAGGTCATCAGCGCGGAGACCGGGCGGTCCAGGTCGGTCTCGAACTGGAGGTCGCGGTTGGTGATGATCCCCAGCAGGATGCCGTCCGGCCGCACGATCGGGACCCCGCTGATCGCGAAGCGGGCCATGAGCCGGTGCGCGTCCCGCAGCGAGGCCTCCGGGCCCAGGGTGATCGGGTTCAGGATCATCCCGCTCTCCGACCGCTTGACCCGGTCGACCTCCCGGGCCTGCCGGTCGACCGGCATGTTCTTGTGAATGACGCCGACGCCGCCCTCGCGCGCCACGGCGATGGCCATGCGCGCCTCGGTCACCGTGTCCATGGCGGCGGAGACGAGGGGGACCTGGAGCGCGATGCGGCTGGTGAGCCGGGTCGAGATGTCGGTGTCCCTGGGGTGGACCCGGGAATGCCCGGGGACGAGGAGGACGTCGTCGAAGGTGAGGGCTTCCTTGACGATCGTCCCGCGCAACGGGGGCCGGGGCTCCTTGCCGCTGTCCATCCGCAAAGCTAGGCGCGGCGCGGAGCGCTCGTCAACGGGGGGGGACTCCCGGCGCTTCCGCGCCCGTGCCAGGCGCGCGCGCGGCTGTCTCGCCGTTCGACAGTCGCGGATGCCACCGGGGTCTGTTGTCCGGCCGATGATGGGGCTGCCCAAGCTTGGCCCGTTCTACGGCTACTTGGAAGACCCAATCCGGATTGACACACTGTACCGTATGTGGTACAATCGTTACTCGCGAGAGGTACGAATGGCGGAACTCAAGAGACTCCCGGCAGCGTTCTATTTGGAACCCGGGCGGGAGGGAGCCTGTCCGGGAGTGGCTCCTCGCTCTGGACGAGAGGAACAGGCGGATTCGTGGGACGGGACATTGCCACGGAGATAACGTCATGACCCGGAAAACGGGACGCATCGGCACGTCCTTCGAGGACTACTTGGCCGGGCAGGGAACCCTCGAGGAGACCCGTGCCGTCGCGGTCAAGCGCGTTCTGGCGTGGCAGCTGCAGCATGCCATGGAGGAAAGGCAGATGAGCAAGAGCGCCATGGCTCGGGCAATGCGCACCAGCCGGAGCCAGCTGGAGCGGATTCTGGACCCCGACAACGATCGCATCCGCCTCGACACTCTGGCAGCGGCCGCGAAGGTCCTGGGTCTCGATTTGCGGATCGAACTGGTCGCGTAGAGTAGAGCCTTCGGAGTCAGGTCCCCTGCTCGGGCTGGCCGCTTCGTGACAAGTCGGGCGCTTGTGACCGGCGGGTCGGCGAGCGGGATGCCGTGAGCGAGGTGGGGAGCGGGGGTTGGGGTAGGAGTCGGTCATCCGCACGGGGCCGGTGGTCTGGCGATCACGCCTGGCGGGGATGTCCCGACCCCCTGACGTCGGGCATCACTGAGCCGCTCCGCCGCAACAGTTCCCATCTCACCATGTATTCGCCCCGTCCACCATCCGATACTTCCGGCGACAGGCGGCGCCACGCCCCGGCCGGACCCCCGTCGGCCGCTGCGCGAACACCGATCGCCGGAGCCCGGATTGGCCCGCAAGCACGACGAGACCTACAAGCTCATCTTCTCCCAGCGCACGGCGGTCGAGGACCTGGTCCGCGGCCTCGCGGGCGGGAAGCTGGCCGAGGAGCTCGACTTCGACACGCTCGAGCCCCTTCCCACCGACCTCGTCAGCGACGAACTCGTCCGGCGCCAGGCGGATCTGCTCTGGAGGATCCGCTTCCGGGGGAGCTGGCTCTACCTGCTGATCCTACTCGAGTTCCAGTCGAAGGTGGACCGCTTCATGGCCCTGCGCATTCTGACCTACATCTGCCTCACCTACGAGGAGCTGGTTCGCCGGGGGGAGATCAAGGCGGGCGACAAGCTGCCGCCGCTGCTACCGGTTACGGTCTACAACGGCCGGGCCCGGTGGCGGGCCGCGACGGACATCTCGGAGCTGATCGCGCCGGTGCCGGAGGCGCTTCGGCGCTATCTGCCGCGGGCGGCGCACGTCCTGCTCGACCTGCAGAGGATCGGCGGTCGGGATCCGACCTCGAAGGATCTGGCGACCTCGCTCGGCAGGGCGGAGAGGGACCCGTCGGAGGAGAACCTCCGGCGGGTCGTGCGGGACATGGCGGACCGGTTTCCGGGGCCGGTGTACGCCGAGCTGCGCAAGGTGCTGGTCACGTGGCTGGCGGGCGCTTGGAGAACGTCGCGGATCCGGAGCGGCTCGCCGAGGTCGCCGACGCGATCATCGACTGCGACAGCGACGCGGAGCTGTTCGCCCGAATGGGGATGTAGGGGTGCGACCGACTCCGATTCCACCTCGGCACCTCGACCTTTCTTGACTGTGCGAGCCGCGCAAGGCCCGGGGGTGTCAACGTCATCGGCCATGAGGCGGCCAACCAATCCGGTGCCGCCCGGCGCTCCCGATCGCTACGCCCGGTGCGGCCCTCGCGGCCCGAACCGAACGCCAACCCCAGCGCCAACCCAACAACCATTGCTCCAATATACGCACCCTTAGGCTACTTTATCATTTCTCTATCGTGGCAAAGGCACGAATCTCAATCTCGGGATAAGGATCAACCCGGATCCTGCACGGTGGCGTGATTATGGTCGTTTCTGCACCTGACGGCGTG
>JAPPNM010000073.1 GCA_028873825.1 Gemmatimonadota bacterium
GTAATCTAAGGCCCCGGGCGGTGCTGCCCTACCCCGGGATCGCAGGATCCGGGATCAATGGTCACCACGGCATATCGCGCCCTGTTAGTAGCCATCACCTGTACCAAACCTACTGCAACGCTCGCTCCTCTTCCCGATGGAATGTCGAGCAAGTACGTGTGGACGGTACCCCGGGGAGGGCCTGACATCGTCCTAGCTTTCGCCGGCGTTATTGGCTCGAATCGCTCGGCCTGCAACAAAGCATAATGGTCATGATACGGCAACAGCGTGACAATAATGTCCCATTCCGTTGTAGGGTCCTGCGTAAGACTGGTTGCGTCTCCCGTCATTACCAACTGCTGGTGATCCACTAGTCGGGCGACCCAAAGAACAGCCCCGTCCTCAACATCCAGCAGGCGCACGAAGCTCAAGGGCACGAATGCATGAAGCACCACGTCTCTGCCCTCGTACTCGGTACATGCCACAGGACCGCGGTTGGCCACCATGAAGCGGATGAACGCCGACGAATCTCGATATCCGAGGCCAAAACTTCTAACCGGCTCCGCAGCCCGACGTGGTATCTCGTGCAGCACGACGTTTCGATCAGTCCTAGTATCGGCACCGGCGACAATCAGACGCCCAGATGCCGTGATGCAAGCCATGCCGCCGGAAATCGGTAGAGGGCGGTGTTCGCTAAAGCGATAGCCTGCCGGAGTGGGACGGAAGACCTTAATGTGGCGGCCGGTACCAAAGACTAATACGTCGCCCTCCTGCTCCGCCACAATTGCGTACGCCCCGCGCATCTCTTCAGGCCCGTCGCCCAAACCGCCAAAGCTCTCTACAAACTCGCCATTCGGGTCAAAAACTCTTACCTGTTGGGCACTCCCATCCAAGACGAAGAGGTGATTATTATGAGAACCTATCTCAAAAACCCCTTGGGGCTTGTGCATGGCGTAGTCGGGGGTTATCTTTCGTGCATGCTGAAGCTGACGGACGACCAATGGGCCCGGATCCGGCATCACTTCCCCGAGGAGAACCGGCCGAAGGGGCAGCGGGGACGCCCGCCGGTGCCGGCGCGGCAGGTCCTGGAAGCGGTGCTGTGGATCCTGAAGACCGGAGCCCAGTGGAAGATGCTGCCGCAGTGCTATCCGAACTACAAGACGGTGCACCGGCGGTACCAGACGTGGTGCCGGAAGGGCGTGCTGGCGGACGTGCTGGAGGATCTGGCCGCCGAGCTCCGGGAGGTTCGGGTGATCGACGGGTCGGAGGGCGTTCATCGACGCCTCGTTCGCCCGCGCCAAGGGCGGAGGGGACGGCGTGGGGCTCACGAAGGCCGGAAAAGGCGTGAAGATCATGGCGATCGTGGACCGCTGCGGCCTTCCGCTGTCCGTCGGGACGCACTCGGCCCAGCGGCACGAGGCCAGGCTCGTCCAGCTGAGCCTCGACCTGGTCTTCGTGGACGACCTCCCGGAGAACCTGGTCGGCGACAAGGCGTACGACAGCGATCCGCTGGACGCGGATCTCAGGAAGCAGGGAGTCGAAATGATCGCGCCCCACCGGAAGAACCGGACGCGGGCGAAGACGCAGGACGGACGCCGCCTGCGCAGGTACAAGCGGCGGTGGATCGTGGAGCGGTTCTTCGCCTGGATCCAGTGGAACCGGCGCGTCCTGATCCGATGGGAGTACCACGCCGAGAACTTCCTCGGCTTCGTCCAGCTGGCCGCGCTATGCCTCCTGCTCAAGCCGCTTTATTATTGAGATAGGTTCGACTCAGAGCTACATCGGATACCTGACCAAGCAGCTCTGGATCGTCGCCCGCTAGGATGCCGAGACGATACAGCGTCTTAGCACCTTCGAAGCTATCGCGCGCGTCCCGCCACGCTGCGAGCCGATCGGGCGACAGACCTTCCGGAAGTGTGTCACGGACAATAGGAGCGGCCGACTTAGGTGGCCGATTGTCGCTGGTTGGGTGGATAACCTTCTGCTGAGGCACGCTGTCGCTGCATCCTGCGCCGGAGCACCATATTGCAATAGGCACCAGGCGAACGACGGCAAACCGCCGTGGCGTCAGGATCCGCTGCGCGGCGTCCAGCACCTGCCCTGCCTTCCGGTCCGCCGTCCGTACTCCGTCGGGGCGCGGAAACAGGGCTCTTCGGATGTAGTCCTCGTTCTCGAGCCGAATCCGTTTTCGTCGATCTCGCCTCCTCAAGGCATCGTACGCCAGGTTCCGGGTGGTCCGCACCAGCCAGGAACACGGATCGCGCACTCGCTCCACCGCGTTCGGGTTCGAGCGCGCGATCAACAGCGCCTTCGTCAAAGCTGCCTGCACGATGTCCTCGGCGGCATCGGCGTCGCCCAAGCGTTCCGGCGCGGCGGCAACCATCGCTCTCCGCCAGCGCCCCCGGCCGTCGCCGTCTCCGGCATGATCGGCTCCGGAGTCTCGCCGGGAACGTAGACGCCGACGACACGCAACGACTGTACATCGACGTCGCAGGCGGGAAGACCGGCCGCGGCGACCGCAGCCAAAACCCCGCCAAGGTAGCGGGGGCGCCTGCGGAAGCGTTCCGGACGGGGGGTCCGGGAATGGGCGCATGAAAGGAACGGAACGCTAATCATGGACTCCTCCTCTCTGGCAGCAGGTCCTGGAATACGGCAGCACATACGGCAGAAAGCGCCCCGCGCTTACGCCTCCTCCTCCCCATCCGCCCCCGGGGACTCCGTAGGTTCGCCCTCGGCCCCGCCCTCGCCCCCCCCGCCCCCGGCGATCTCGTCCAGAAGCTGCCGACCCGCCTTCGCCACGCCACTCATCGCCCGGTCCGCCGCGGCGAACACCTGGAAGGCCTCGCGCAGCCTGGACGGATCCACGGAACGGTTCCGCAGGCCGTCCTCGATCCCCTCGGCCAGCCGCTGGAATCCCCCGGCCCGCTTCTGCGGGTCCGCCGACCCGTGCTTCGATTCGAGGAACTCGATGTAGTCGAGCACCTGGTAGACCTGGGCCTCGGGGAGGCTCTCGATTATCCGCATCACGCGGGCCCTCAGGACATCGTGCATGCATGACAAGAAGCCGCCACACAGTCGTTAACGCAAGGCGGGGTTATTTTTCCTGGAGTTCACGGCGAATTCGGGCCGGCTTCCGCGACCGGATTCGCCCGGTTCCGTCCCACCAGCCGCCGGGGGCTGCGTCCGGGCCATCCGGGAGCCCCCAGGAGACATCCGCCCCTCATGCCGCCCGCCAGCGACTACCGGTTCCGCCCCCTGCGGAGGGTCCCGCTCGGCGAAGACCAGGAGCGCCGGTACGACCGCTGGCTGGCCGGGCTCGACGAGGAGCTGTCCCGCCCGGACACCGACCGCAACGAGCTGTGCCGCCGGATTCTGGAGGAGATCTACTTTCCCGGCGGGCTGCCGACTCCCCCGGCAGGACACGGCCCGGACGCTCTTCCTCCCACCGCCCGCATCCTCCGCGACCAGCTCGACCCCCGCAACGTCACCCTGGAGCCGGAGTACTACCGCGAGACCGACCTGGAGCGCTACTACCGCGTCAAGCCCCTGATCTGGCTCTGGGAGATGTTCGACAAGAGCCCGCTGGGCGAGAACGTGCATCTGGGGGTGAAGTTCCGGCGGATCCTGGCCAGGCGGATCTTCGCGCGCTGCGGCAGGAACTTCAAGGCCTTCCACTTCGTGAAGCTGAGCTTCGGGTACGGGCTCGAAGTGGGGGACGATGTCGTCGTGCACCGCCACGTGCTGCTCGACGACCGGGGGGGAATCCGCATCGGCGACGGGGCGTCGATCTCCGACTTCGCGAACGTGTACTCGCACGGCCATCACATCCACGATGCGCGTGACGTGCGAACGCCCCGCACGGTGATCGGCGAGGGTGTGCGGATCGCGTACCACGCCACCGTGCTCGCCGGGGTCACCCTAGCACCCGATTCGATGGTCGGCGCGGGGGCGCTGGTCACGCGGGATACCGAACCGGGCACCGTACACGTGGGGGTGCCGGCCCGGCCGGCCACACGGAAGCCCGGGGGGGCGCGACGGCCCCCTACGCGGGATCCGCTGGCGGAGGCGTAGGCGGGGAGTCCTACCCCTCCTCCCGGGCCTCGTAGCGCTCCTTCAGGCTCCGCACCACCGCCGGGTCGGCGAGAGTGGTCGTGTCGCCGAGCGCCCTTCCCCCCGCGATGTCCCCCAGGAGCCGCCGCATGATCTTCCCCGACCGGGTCTTGGGCAGGTCGGCCGCGAAGAGGACGGCCTCGGGCCGGGCGATGGGCCCTATCGAGCTCGCGACGTGCGCCTTGAGCTCGGCCGCCAGCTCGTCGCTCCCCTCCGCCCCGCCCATCAGCGTCACGAAGGCCGCGATCGCCTGCCCCTTCACCGCGTGCGCCTTGCCCACGACCGCCGCCTCGGCCACGGCCGGATGCTCCACCAGCGCGCTCTCCACCTCCATGGTGCCGATGCGGTGCCCGGCCACGTTCAGCACGTCGTCCACGCGACCCAGGATCCACAGGTAGCCGTCCTCGTCGATCCTGGCGCCGTCGCCGGGGAAGTACACTCCCTCCCACTTCGACCAGTAGGTGTCCCGGTAGCGCCGATCGTCGCCCCAGATCGTGCGCAGCATCGAAGGCCAAGGCCGGGTTACGGCCAGATAGCCGGCGTCCACCCGTTCCCCCTCGTCGTTCAGGAGCGCGGCTTCGATCCCCGGGAAGGGACGGCAGGCGCTCCCCGGCCTCGTGTGGGTGACGCCCGGGAGCGGCGTTATCATGATCCCCCCGGTTTCGGTCTGCCACCAGGTGTCGACGATCGGGCAGCGCTCGCCGCCGATCGTGCGGCGGTACCACATCCACGCCTCGGGGTTGATGGGCTCTCCCACGGTGCCGAGCAGGCGCAGGCTCCCGAGGTCGTGCCGCGCAACCCACTCGTCGCCCCACTGCATGAAGGCCCGGATCGCCGTGGGGGCCGTGTAGAAGACGGTGACGCCGAGGTCCTCGCAGATCTCCCAGAACCGCCCCTTGTGGGGCCAGTCCGGGGCCCCCTCGTACATGACCACGGTGGCGCCGGCCGCCAGCGGCCCGTAGACGACGTAGCTGTGCCCGGTCACCCAGCCCACGTCGGCCGTACACCAGTAGACGTCGTCGTCCTTCAGGTCGAAGACGGTCCTCGCGGTTGCGTGCACCTGGGTGAGGTAGCCGCCGGTCGTGTGGACGACGCCCTTGGGTTTTCCGGTCGTGCCCGAGGTGTAGAGGATGTACAGGATGTCCTCGGCGTCCATCGGCTCGGGGTCGCACGAGCCGTCGACCCGGGACGCGAGGCCGTCGTACCAGTGGTCGCGCCCCGGCACCATGTCGACCGGGTGGTCGTCGATGCCCCCGCGCGGCACCACCAGGACGTGCTCGATGCCCGGACAGCGCGCCACCGCGCGGTCGGCGTTGGCCTTGAGCGGCACCACCGAGCCGCGCCGCCAGCCCCCGTCCGCCGTCACCAGCACCCTGGCTCCGGCATCGTTGATGCGGTCCGCGAGCGAGTCCGGGCTGAAGCCCCCGAACACCACCGAATGCGGCGCGCCGATCCTCGCGCAGGCCAGCATGGCGAAGGCCGCCTCGGGGATCATCGGCAGGTAGATCGCCACCCGGTCGCCCTTCTTCACCCCCAAACTCTTCAGCACGTTCGCGAAACGTCCGACCTCTTCGGCCATTTGGCCGTAAGTGTATATCCGCTTGTCGCCCGGCTCGCCCTCCCAGACGAGCGCGCGCTTGTCGCGTCGCGCCTCCAGATGGCGGTCGACGCAGTTGTGGCAGACGTTCAGCCTGCCTCCGGCGAACCAGCGGGCGTGGGGCGGGTTCCACTCGAGAATCGCGTCCCACCGCTCGAACCAGTCGAGCCGCTCCGCCCATCCGGCCCAGAACGCCTCGTAGTCCTCGGCCTCGTCGTAGACGGAAGCGTCGGAGACGGCGGCGGACTCGGCGAACTCGGGCGGAGGGGCGAACCTGCGCTTCTCGGTGAGGAGGGCGTCCAGGGCGGCGCGGTCGTGGGTCATTCCGGTGACTCCTTGCGGACGGTTGCCGGCGGCGGCGCGCGGCCCGGCCGGACCCCGGGCCCCGAGCGTGTCCGAACATGACCCGGCCGGGCGGAGGCGGGCAACTCCGCCGGCGCGGGACGGGCGAGAGGACGGCGGGCGCCGGGATGCCCGCGTTCCTGTGCGAGTTGACATCGAATCTCCCTTGCGACAGGTTGCGGCCGGCGAAGCAGCCACCCGCGCGAAGGAGCACCGACTTTGGTTCCAGACACCCGGCCGGCAGTCCCGGAGCGCCTGAGACGGGCCCTGGAGGGCCGCGGACACCGGTTCACCGAGCAGCGGGGCGCCGTGCATCGCTTCCTGTCCGGCACCGGCACCCATCCCACCGCCGAGGAGGTCTTCCGCGGCGTGCGGGGGGAGCTGCCCGCGATCTCCCTCGCCACCGTGTACAAGAACCTCGAAACGCTGGTCGCGTGCGGGATGGCGACCAAGCTCACCTATTCCGACGGGTCTTCCCGCTACGACGGGCGCACCGACCCCCACCACCACGCCAGGTGCGAGCGGTGCGGAACGGTGCGCGACGTCCCCGGGAACCTGCCCGCGGAGGTCATGGCCGAGCTGGAATCGTGCCGCGGCTTCCGGGTTACCGGCTACAGGCTCGAGCTCACGGGGGTCTGCTCCGCCTGCGCCTGAAGGCCCCCGCCGGCACGGCTCGCCCGCCCCCGGGCCGACCGCAGGCGGCGGCGCAGCTCCACCTCCGACATCGTGGCCAGGGTGCGCTCGGCTGTCCTGCGGGAGTTCCAGCGGACGTCGGTCAGCGAGACCGGCGGGCCGCCGCCGCCCGCCGCGCCCTTCAGGGCCATGTAGAACCGTCCCTTGTAGTCGCCGCCCTCCTCGCGGACGACCGACGCCACCCAGGGGTTCCCTTCGCGGTCACGGAATTCTCGCACGGGCTAGCAGTCCGTGGATAAAGCCGCCCGAGCACCGAGAGCGGCGAGGCGCCG
>JAPPNM010000097.1 GCA_028873825.1 Gemmatimonadota bacterium
AGCCCGGCGCCTCGCCGCTCTCGGTGCTCGGGCGGCTTTATCCACGGACTGCGAGCCGAGTCCGCGTGCGAGAGGGGGGCGTTCGTCCGGTTCCGGCGAACGCCGCCGCCCTGCCGCTTCGCGGATTCCGTCGCCGCAGTCGGAGCGCCCGTAATAACTGGTCCGGATTGGTTTTTCGCGGGGTCTCCGGCGTCCCCGGACGCGGTCGGCGACACTGTACGCGACCCGCCCGGTCGGTTGCGAGTCCGCTACCGAGCGCCTATCCTCATGTCCCTTCCGATCATTCAGCAAGGCAACACACTCCGTCGACCCCACGAGCATGCCGAGCGGCCCGAGTTCCGTCCCCACAGTCCACGCCGCGCCGGCGATCCGGACCGCGCCGAGCCTGACCGATCTGGAACAGCGGGTACTCGACTACATGGTCCTGTACCTGCGCGCCCACACCTACCAGCCCTCGATCCGCGAGATCGGGCATCACTTCGGGATCAGGAGCACGAAGACCGTTTCCGAGCTCCTGCAGTCGCTTGCCGAAAAGGGCGTCGTCGAGCGGGATCCGTCCCGTTCCCGCGGGATCCGGATCGTCGGGCTGGATCTCAACGCCCGGACGGTGTCCCTGCCGTGTTTTCGCGATCTGGAAGAGGCGGCGGACGGCGTGCGCGTAGGGAACAGCGCGCGCCGCGTCTCGTTGGACCGGCAGCTCGTGAACCGAAGCGGCGGCTTCGTGGTGCGTGCGCCGCGCGGGCGGCTGGCGGGCGCCGGAATCGACGAAGGGGACTTCGTCGTGGTCCAGCCGGTCCGGGCCGAGGAGCTGGCGGACGGCGAGATCGTCGTAGCCGCAGTCGGAAGCGCCGCGGACTACTACCGCTTCGAGAAGCGCGGCTCGCGCATTTCCCTGCGTTCCGTCGGGGGCGAACGCGCGCCGGCGGACGAGACGGCGGGACCGGGGCAGACGGTAATTCTGGGGCGCGTGTCCGCGCTCTACCGCAGGATCGGCCCACTCCCGCTCGCGATGCAGGCCGCGGCGCATTGACGCCCGGCGGCCGGCCGTGACGACGGGAACCGCCGGCCCGCGCACGCGACGATCTGGATGACCGAGCGGACCGCGCTCGCCTCCGCCCGGCGCGGGCTCGCCAAGCGGGTCCTCGGCCCCGCCGGCGACCTCGATCGCGCCTGGATGGCCCGCGCCCTGGAGATGGCGCGCGCCGGGGGACTGCGCGGCGAGGTGCCCGTCGGCGCAGTGATCGTCCGCGACGAAGCGCTCCTCGCGGAGTCGCACAACCGGACCGCCGAACGCAACGACCCCACCGCCCACGCGGAGATGGTCGCCATTCGCGCCGCCGCCCGCCGGCTACGGGATTGGCGGCTCACCGGATGCACCCTCTACGTCACCCTCGAACCCTGTGCGCAGTGCGCCGGCGCGATGGTCCTCGCCCGCGTTTCCCGCCTGGTCTTCGGAGCGCCCGATCCCAAGTCGGGGATGGCTGGGAGCCTCGAGAACCTGGTCCGGGACCCGCGCCTCAATCACCGGGTCGAGCTGGCCGGAGGGGTTCTCGCGGACGAGTCGGCGGCCCTCCTGCGGAGCTTTTTTCGCATACGGCGCTGACGGCGGAAGGCTCTTCCCGAGGACACCCTCGGGTGGCGCACGGGGTGTTATGATAGGTTGAGCTCGAGCGGCCCGGCGACTCGCCGTTCTCGCCGCTTGCGCGGGTTATCCGCAGACCGCCGGCCGACGAAGAGTGGCCCGTGACCAAGGACGCTGCCAATACCGAGGACGCCAACGCGCTGCGCGCCCGCGCCTACCGGGACAAGCGGCGTGCGAGAGCGAATCTGGAGACCGTGGTCGATACCTCGCCGGTTGGAGTCGTGGTCTTCGACGCCGAAACCGGCGACCCCGTGTTGTCGAACCGCGAGGCGAAGCGAATCGTGGGGGGACTCGGGGTCCCGGGCCGCTCCCCGGAGCGGCTGCTGGAGGTTCTGACCCTCCGTCGTGCCGACGGGCGGGAGACCTCGTTGACCGACTTCCCGACGGCGCAGCGGCCGAGCAGCGCCGAGACGGTTCGCAACGAGGAGATGGTGCTGTCGGCGCCCGGCGGCCGTAGTATCAGGGCATTGGTAAGCGTCACGCCGATCCGTGCGCCGGATGGCGGGATCGAGTCGGTCGCGGTCGCGATACAGGATCTGGCGCCGTTCGAGGAACTCGAGCGCGTGCGGACCGAGTTCCTAGCCATCGTAAGTCACGAATTGCGCGCGCCGCTCACCTCCATCAAGGGCTCGGCCGCCACGGTGCTTGCCGCCTCGCCGGGCCTGGCTTCGGCCGAAATGCTCCAGTTCTTTCGCATCGTCGACGCCCAGGCCGATCAGATGAGCGGCCTCATCGGCGACCTGCTCGACGCGGGGCGCATCGCCACGGGCACGCTGTCGGTCTCGCAGGAAGTCTCCGAGGTGGGAGCGTTGGTGGACCGCGCGAGGAACACGTTCGCGAGCGGCGGCGGCCGGCACACGATCCTCGTCGACCTCCCGCGGGACCTGCCGCGGGTGATGGTGGACCGGCAACGCGTCGTCCAGGTTCTGAACAACCTGCTCTCGAACGCGGCCAGGAACGCCCCGGAGTCGTCGCCCATCCGCGTCGCGGCGCGGCGCGACGACGCTCACGTCGCGATCTCGGTCTCGGACCGCGGCCGCGGCATCCGGCCGGACCGGCTCCGGCACCTGTTCCGGATGCACGCGGGCGCGGGCGGAGCGGAGGACGGTCTCGGGGGCGGGTTGGGGCTCGCCATCTGCAAGGGGCTCGTCGAGGCCCACGGCGGGCGCATCCGGGCCGCCAGCGGAGGGGAGGGCAAGGGGGCCCGGTTCACCTTCACCGTTCCGGCAGCCGAAGAAGCCCCGAGCGACCCCGCGTCGGCCGGCTTCGCGGAGGGTTCGGCGAGGGCCCGGCTGCAAGGCGGGTCGCCGGTGCGCGTCCTCGTTGTGGACGACGACCCGCAGATGCTGCTCTACGTCCGCGACGTGCTCGCCGCGGCGGGATATGCCGCGGTGACGACGGGCGAACACGGCGATCTGTCCCGCGTGATCAGGGAGGAGAAGCCCCACCTGGTCCTGCTCGACCTGATGTTCTCCGGGACCGACGGCATCAGGCTGATGGAAGAGGTTCCCGAGCTGGCCGGTCTGCCCGTGATCTTCGTCTCCGCCTACGGCCGGGACGAGACGATCGCGAGGGCGCTCGGCGCAGGGGCCGCCGACTACATCGTCAAGCCGTTCTCGCCGACGGAGCTCGTCGCAAGGGTGCGGGCGGCGCTGAGAAGGCACGCCGGACCCGAACCGTTTTCGGTGGGAGAACTCGCGATCGACTACGAACGCCGCCGGGTGATGCTGGCCGGCCGGCCTGTGGATCTGACGGCCACCGAGTACGAAGTGCTGCGCGTCCTGTCGGCCAACGCGGGACGGGTGCTGACGTACGGCGCGCTGCTCCGGCAGGCGTGGGGGCGGCATCCTGGCCACGCCGCCCCGAAGCGCGTTCACGCCGTCGTGAAGAGGCTCAGGCGCAAGCTGGGCGAGGACGCGGCCCGGGCGGCCTACGTCCTCACCGAACGCGGCGTCGGCTACCGCATGCCCGCGCCGGGCGAAATACCGTCCTGACGGTCCGGCCGCCGGGAAGCGGGAGCGCCGCCGCCTCCTCGTAGCGAAGCGTCTCGCCGCCGCTCGGCTGATCCCCCATCGGTCACTCCTTCGTCGGGCATCAAGGGGCTATTCGGCGCAATTCGGCCCGTATATGGCCAGAATGTCGTAACTAATGACCGATTCTGTCGCCCCAAAATCGCATTCGATTGCCCATATTACACGCATGTCGAAGTCGAATATCGAGACTGCACAGGCGCTGACCGCCGAAGCGCTGGGCCTGAACGGCGACGAGTGGGAGGTCGAGCGCTGTGAGTTCGACGTCGCGCGCGAGGAGCTGTCCGTGTTCCTGAACTTCACGGGCCAGAGGTCCACCTGCGGCTCCTGCGGCAGGCGCGAGTGCAAGGTGTACGACACCCAGACGGCGAAGCAGTGGCGGCATTTGAACTTCCTCCACTGCCGGACGATGCTCCGCGCGGCGTCCCACCGGGTGTCCTGTCCCTCCTGTGGGGTGCGGGCGGCGCAGCTGCCCTGGGCCCGCCAGAGGAGTTCGTACACTCTGGGGTTCGAGTACTTCGTGGCGCGGCTGCTGGGTGCCAACCGGCTGCCCCTGAGTGCGGTGGCGAGTCTGGTGGACGAACCCTACGCGCGGATTCGGCGGCTCGCCGCCCATTACGGCAAACCGAGCTGAAACGCACCCCCCGCGTGGGGCCGAACGCGGGGCGCGCATCGCTTACGATCCGCCGCCCACGGAAGCACCCCCCGCGGGGACCGGACGCGGGACCATCGGGGTGTCGGTCGGTACTGCCGACACCGCCCCCCGGCGCGGGACGGATGCGGGTCCCGGTTTCTCCACACAAAGCGGTTCGGTGCCGTCTCGTGTGGTGTGCGAGTGTCGTCTTATGTGGTGATTTGCGTAGCCCGGCCGCGGTTTTCGGAGGGTTCGCGCTTGGCCCGGTTCTTGCCACTTGAGCGCTCGGTGCGAATGCGCTCCGTCCCCGGATGTCGCCGGGGGCCCAACGGGAACCCTCTCAACGAAAGAGGACGCGGTATGAGTAGAATCACGAAGTTGGTGGCAGCGGCAACGTTGCTCGCCGTTCCCTTGATCCAGGCGTGCGGAGAAGGCACGACGCCGCCGCCGCCGACCGGCAGTTTCGCCGGGAAGGTGATGATCGAGGGCGAGGGGATCGACGGCGTCAACGTCGCCCTCAGCAGCGGCGAGACCGTCACGACGGCGGGAGGAGGTGCCTACAGGTTCGACGACATCGAAGAGGGCACCTACACGATCACCATCAGCGGCTACCCGGACGACGCGTCCTTCGCCTCGGCGAGCGCGTCCGCGACCCTCAGGGACGACGGGCAGCTGGTCACCGTGGACTTCAGCGGGAAGTGGGTCCGGACGGCGGCGCTTCTGGGCTCGGTCACGGTCGAGGGCAATCCGATCGTCGGCATCATGGTGAAGATCGCCGGGATGTCGGAGTCGGAAACGCTGACCGGCTCGGGCGGCCAGTACTCCTTCACAGGGCTCAGGAAGGGCGACTACACGGTCCAGATCTCGGACTACGACGACGAGGACATCGGCTTCAGCTCCACCGTCGAACCGGTCGAGCTGGACATCGGCCAATCGCTGGTCCAGAACTTCGAAGGGACCTACGTGCGGGCGTCGAGCATCCTCGTGGAGGTCAAGATCGAGGGCAACGGGATCGAGGACGTGGAGGTCAGCGTCCAGGGCAAGGGCGAGACGTACGACAAGGACACCCAGGGCAACGGGTCCGTCCTCTTCGAGGCCCTGCGCAAGGGCGAGTACGTCGTAGTCATCACGAACCCGGATCCTGACGAGTACGAGTTCGAGGAGACGTCGCAGACCATCGAGGTCGACTTCGACGACATGGAGCCTGTGCAGTTCAACGGTGTGGAGCTCCGGACGGCCTCGATCGAGGGCGTCATCACGGTCGACGGCCACGGCCCGCTCGGGGGCGTGACGGTGAGCGTGAACGGAAAGGGCGACGATCCCGATCCGGTGGTTACGCTGGGCAACGGGCGCTTCTCGTTCGACCGCCTGTACGCGGGCGAGTACACGGTCGACATCTTCGGCTACGACGACGACGAGTACGGCTTCGAGGTGACGTCGCGGACGGTGACGGTGGCCCGCAAGGAGACGGGCACGGCCGACTTCGGCGGCATACTGCTGCGCACGGGGGCCATCGCTGGCGAAGTCACGGTCAAGGGCGAGGGGCTCCCCGACGTAACGGTGACGGTGAGCGGCGGGCTGAAGTCGGAGACGTTCACGAGGAATACCAACCCGCAGGGCATGTTCGAGGTGGACCGCCTGCACCAGGGCGACTACACGGTCACGATCTCGGGGTACGACGAAAGGGAGTACGGCTTCGAGGTGACTACGAAGAACGTGACGGTGGAGCTGAGGTCGACGGCTCCCGTGGCGTTCGACGGCATACTGCTCAGGACGGCCGGAGTGAGCGGGCGGGTCACGATCGCCGGCGAGCCGATGAGCGGCGTGATGGTCACGCTGAGCGGCGAGGAGGACCGGGATCCCGAGACGACCAACGACAACGGCCAGTACGGGTTCTCCGGCCTCGCGGCGGGCGACTACACGATCACGCTTTCGGGCTACGACGCCGCCGAGTACGAGTTCGACCCGTCGAGCGTGGACTTTTCGCTGGAACTCGACGAGGCGGGCATCGAGAACTTCGACGGACGGTCGCTCAGGACGGTGGCCGTCATGGGCACGGTCACGGCCGAGGGCGATCCGCTCGAGGGCGTGACGGCCAGGCTTCTCAGGGTCATCACCGGCAGCGCCGGCGACATCCTCGGCCAGATGACGACCGACGGCGACGGCGCGTACGGGTTCGGCAATCTGCTGGCGGCGACCTACGGGGTCGAGATATCGGGCTTCGACGACGAGTTCAAGTTCCCGACGACCTTCCAGCTCCGCCCGGTCGCGACCGACGACACGGCCATGTTCCACTTCGACGCCCAGATCATCCGCGAGGCGAGTGTGAGCGGCATGGTCTCGGTGGACGGCGAAGGCATGGGGGGCGTGATGGTGATGCTCACCGGCGACCACGACACGGACGAGGAGATGGAGACCGACTCGGACGGCGAGTACGAGTTCGACGGACTCCGAAAGGGCTCCTACACGGTCACGATCGAGAATCCCGACGCCGACGCGTACGACTTCC
>JAPPNM010000054.1 GCA_028873825.1 Gemmatimonadota bacterium
GCGCTGCTATTCCCCCTTCGTCGCGCCTTGCCAGCCCGGCGCCTCGCCGCTCTCCGTGCTCGCGGGGCTTTATCCACGGACTGCTGGGGTGCGCGGGCTCCGGGGCGCGTGTTGGCGCTGTCGGCTCTGGTGCTGGGCGGCGGGTGCGACCCGCCCGTGGCCACGACGATCGCGATCTCCCCCCCGGCCCCGGTTCTCAAGGACGTCGGGGACGCGGTACGGCTGACCGCCGTCGTCAGGGACCAGAACGGGGACGCCATGGCGGGCGTGCCGGTAGCCTGGACGAGCAGCGACAGCTTCGTCGTACGCCTTTCGGAATCCGGCCTGGTGACGGCCGAAGAGCCCGGAACGGTTCTCGTGCAGGCCGCCGCGGCGGCGGTGACGGCGGAGGCAGCCGTGGTGGTCGAACCGGGCCAACATGCGGTGCTGCACAAGATCTACAGGGTGACGGGCGGCGACGGCTGGAGCGACAACACCAACTGGAAGACGGAAGAACCGCTCGGCGCCTGGCACGGCGTGAACGCGGACGTCGACGGCAGTGTCGTGACGCTGTCCCTGCGCGACAACGGGCTGACCGGCGTGATTCCTCCCGAGGTGGGCAGCCTGCATCTTCGGAGCCTGTTGCTTTCCGGCAATCGGGTTAGCGGCCCGATCCCGGCCGAACTCGGAAACCTGCAGGACCTCGAGGCCCTGGACCTGGGCGCCAACAACCTGACGGGTTCGATCCCGGCCGAACTCGGAAACCTCCCGAGCCTCGAGTTCCTGAACCTCTCCGACAACCGGTTGACGGGCTCCATCCCGCCGGAACTCGGGAATCTACGGAACCTCAGGATCCTGAGCCTCGAATCCCTCCGGTTGACCGGCTCGATCCCGTCCGAACTCGGGAATCTGGGGAACCTCGCGGCCATCCATCTCCGCTTCAACCGGCTGACGGGCCCGATCCCGCCGGAACTGGGAAACCTGCAGAGACTCGAAGCCCTGTACGTCGAGGAAAACGAACTGGCCGGTCCCCTTCCGGGGGAAATCGGGAGCCTCACGCTGCGAATCCTGCATATCAACGACAACCCGCTGACCGGCCCGCTTCCGCGAGAACTGATCGGGATGCCGCTCATCCACTTTCACTGGAAAGACACCGAGCTCTGCGCCCCTGCCGACGACGCCTTCCAAGAGTGGCTGGACAGCATCTACCACACCATCGGGGGAGAGGATTGCGACCCCCTGGCCCCCCTGGCGGACCTGGGCCAATCCGGGGCGGGCACCGTGACGGGGCGCCCGGGCCGTCCGGGCCGAGTTCCGCGCTGACGCCGGCGTTGACCGGCTCTCCGCCGCCTCGGGCCTTCGGGGCGGGCCGGCGGAGTTCCGGAAGGGGCTAGCAGCCCGTGGATAATGCCGCCCGAGCACCGAGAGCGGCGAGGCGCCGGGCTGGCAAGGCGTGACGAAGGGGGAATAGCAGCGCTATTCGCCCGAGGAGCAACGCAGAGCGCAGCCTTGGAGTGGCAAAATGTATAGCAGACATTACATAGTGTAATGTATACTTTACAGCGTGGACGAGTGAAGCGAAGCGGCCAGCGCGGATGCGGCGCCGTTCGAATGCCGGGGGGATTTTGTCCACGGGCTGCTCGAGGCCCGTTCGGCAAGCGGGCTACAGGTGTCCCGCTTCGGCGAGCATCTCGCGGAGACGCAGCTCCCGTTCGGCAAGAGGCGTTTTGGCGATCGCGCGCGCGAGCCTGACCCGCTCTTCCTCCGCCACCTTGTCGAGCACCATGATCGGAGTGCCGTATCGCAGCAGGATGCGCTTGGCGTCTATGACCACCGAGTCTTTCAAACGGGCCTCCCGGGGATGGATCAACCGACTGCACCACTCCCAAGGTAACCTAGCCCGCCGCTTCCGTTGTCAGGCCCCGGGTCGCGCCCTGCCGGGTCGCGCCGCATCGTCGGTCCCGCCATGACTTCCGCCACGCTGTCCCCCTCCGTCGAGGACTACCTCAAGGCGGTCTACTCCCTGAACGAACGCGGCGGCGCGGCCGGGACGAGCGAGCTGGCGCGCTTGCTTCGGGTGCAACCCGCCTCCGTGAGCGGCATGATCCGGCGGCTCGCCGCGGACGGGCTCCTCCGTCACGAACCGTACCGAGGCGTGCGGCTCACCGACGAGGGCAACCGCGAGGCGCTCAAGATCCTGAGGCGGCACCGGATCATAGAGACCTTCCTGGTCCGGCGGCTGGGATACGACTGGGACGACGTGCACGCCGAGGCGGAACGGCTCGAACACGCCGCTTCGGAGCGCCTGATCGACCGGATGGCGGAGGCGCTGGGCCACCCGGCGACCGACCCGCACGGCGCGCCCATCCCGACGCGCGCCGGCACGATCGATCCCACTCCGACACGCCGTCTCCACGAGGCCGCGCCGGGAACCCGGATCGTCGTGCGCTCCGTGCCCGACGAGGACCCCCTGCGTCTCCGCTACCTGAAGTCGGTGGGCCTGGTACCGGGCGCCGTAGCGGTCGTGCGCGCGGGAGGGAGGGAGGGAGGGCCGGTGAAGGTCGCGGTGGAAGGCGGTGGCGAACCGCTGAAGATCAAGAGGAAGGTGGCCGGACAGGTGACCGTCTCGGAGGTCTGAACGTAAACTGCACATTACATCATGTAACGTATGCTTTACAGCGTGGACAGGTGAGGCGAAGCGGCCAGCGGGGATGCATCGCCGTTCGAATGCCGGGGGGATTTGTCCACAGGCTGCTAGGGTTCCGGCGGCCCGCAAAGCGGCGGCTCCCCTGCTCCGGCCACGCTTGACTTCACTCGCACGAGTCTCCGGGGCGCGGTCGCGAAGACGCCCGTCCCGTCGCCGAACACCGACGGGATGCGCAGCAGGCCCGAAGGGTTGAAGTTGCCGCCGCGCGCCCAGTTCACCCAGTTCCGGTCGGTCGCGGCTATCGACACGGTCGCCCGGGAACCCTCGGGAAGTCCGTTTCGCAGTTCGCGGATCACCTCGCGTTCCACCTCGTCCGCGGAGAGGAAGTCGAAGAGCCCGAAGTTCCCGGGGAAGACGATGGACCGGCCGCCGCGGATGCTGAGCCCCCCCAGGTACAGGGTGTCGGGCGATTCGATGTTGCGCGCGGCGAACGCCTTGGCAAGGCCCTCGAACCGCGCGTCCGCGACGTAGGCCCAGGCGTCTTTCGCGGCGGTCCACCTAAAGCGGTAGTTGGTGTCGGGTTCCATACGGCACCGGCCGCGCTCGTGGTTCAGCCCCGTGAAGAAGAACGCGCCGGGTATGCGGCTGGATCCGGTGAGGACCCGGCCGTCGGGCGTAGCGATCTCGAGCGAAAGCCGCTCTCCGGGCACGAAGGGCGACCGCGCGGCCTCCGCCCGGTAGCAGACCGCGCCCGGAGACGGCTCCGACTCTTCGTCATCCCGGAGGAACGGGTTCTCGCCGACGCAGGAGCTCAGGCTGTCCTGCTCTTCCAGCCGGACGACCCGTCTCGAGTCCGCCGACACCTTCACCACCGCGCCCGCGAGGCTCGGCGCCTCGCCGAACAGGTAGGTCCGGTGCAGGAGCGCCCACGCGGCCAGCGAGACGTTGCGGTTGTCCGCGGCCAGGGTCAGCACCACTTGCACCTCGGCCACGATCAGGTCGTCGGGCTCGGCTATCGCAACGTCCGTCAGCGAGCAGCCGGCGCCCGGCAGCAACGCGGCCGCGAGCAGCCCGCGGACGAACCCGGGCGAAAACCGAAGACGCCGAGGCGCCGGAAGAGCGCGGCATCGCCGTTCGAATGCGGGCGGGATTCCGTTCACGTGGTGTTGGTTCATCGGAACGACACCTCGACGCCCAGCGTCGGCAGGAGGGGAATCATCGAAACGCCCGAGCGCGTGGGCGGTTCGGCGTCGTAGTCGAAGAAGTAGAAGAGGACGTTCTTCCGGTTGTACAGGTTGACGACGCTCAGGTACGGAGTCACCCGTCCCCAGTCCTTTTCGACCGGTTTCCTGAAGGACACGTCGAGGCGGTGGCGCGCCGGATAGCGGGCTCCGTTGCGCGGACCCACAGCCACGGCGGAGGCGTCGGCGAAGTAGAGCTTCCCCTCCACAAGACGCCGGCGGTACACGTCGAACTGGCCCAGCACCGGCGTGTACGGAGTCCCGGTCCCGAAGTTCGCGCGCAGTCCCGCCGTCACACCCCACCAGCCCAGGGTGCGGCGAAGCACCAGATCGATGTCGACACGACGATCGAAGACGGGCGGGTAGGCCAGGCCGGGAGGCGGTTCGAGACCCGACCGGGTGTCGGGGAAGGTCCGCTCGGTCTTGAGAAAGGAGACCGCCAGCCAGCCGGTGGCGGCGCCAACGCTCCGTCTTACGAGCAGGTCGACTCCGTACGACCATCCGTCGCCCGCGACGAGGTCGTCCAGATCGTCGTTGGGATCCTCGGCGGCGTTGAGCGCGACCACGCCGTCGAAGGTCCGGTAGTACCCCTCCAGCGACGCGAACCACGCTTCGTCGCCGAAGAAGCTCTCAACCCCAAGTTGCAGCTGGTCCGACACGATCCGCGGCGCGCGGGCGCCGGCCAGCACCCACACGTCGATGCCGAACGGGACCTCCTCGTCGCGGATCGAGTGAAGGAACTGCGAATAGCGGCCCGCCGCCAGCCGGACGGCCGCGTTCCGGTCGTGGACGAAGCGCTTGATCGCGAAGCGGGGCGACACGGTTGTCACGTCGTCGCCCGGATCGGGACGCCAGCGATCCACCCGCAGACCTCCTTCGACCAGCCAGCGGGGGTTCGGGTTCCAGTGGATCTGGCTGTAGACCGCGGTCTCCCATCCCGATCCCGCACTCTCGCCGAACACGGTGCCCCCGGCAAGAAACCTGTTGTCGAAGTCGAGCCGCTTTGCGAGCAATCCCGACTTCCAGCGCGTTCGGCCGCCCGGCCTCCGCTCCAGGTCGGCCCCGAGCGCCGCCTCCCGGATCGTGGAAAGGGCTTCGGAGCCGATGTCCACGAACTCGAAATCGGAAATGAAGCGCGAGAAGGACCCCCGGACGTCCACCGAGCTCCCGCCCGCCATCGGATGCGCCCACGAGACCCCTGCGGCGTCGTTCCCCCACGACCAGCGGAGCGGGAGCGGATTGTCGCCCACATCCGACAGGTCGAGGACGTCGCGGCCGTTGTACGCGGTGAACCGGAGGCGGTTCCCCCCACCGGTCCAGGCCTCCAGGGCCCCCTGCAGGTCCGTCAGGTGGTAGGGGAACTCGGTCCAGGGCTTGACGAGCAAGTCGAAGTACGACCGCCGTCCGGAAACGCGCCAGCGCGAGTTTGCGAAACCCAGCGCATCGAGGGCGCTTCGCGGAAGCGAACCGTCCACCGCCACGCGCGAGGCGAGCAGGCTCACGCCCGCGTCAACGCTGGTCGAACCGTCGCCCACGTCCGTCTCGACGGTCAGCACCGAGGACACCCGTCCTCCGTATTCGGCCGGAAAACCGCCCGCGCGCAGCTCGGCCCGCTCCACCATGTCCGCGTTGAAGACCGAGAAAACACCCCCCAGGTGGAAGGGATTGAAGATGGGGACGCCGTCGAGGAGGATCAGGTTCTGGTCCGCCGAGCCGCCCCGCACGTTGAAGGCGGCGGAGAAGTCGGACACGGTGCTCACGCCGGGAAGCACTTCCACGGCCCTTATGGGGTCGGTCTCCACCAGCCCCGGCAGCGCCTTCATCGCCTCGCGGCCGATCTCCTGGACGGTCACGCCCGCGGTCTCCTCGAAACGGACGCGGACGCGGCTCCTTTCCGCCCCGACCTCGAGCCCCTCGAGTTCGATCGCCCGCGGCGTCAGCGCGATCTCGAATTCGAGCGGCGTCGCGCCGACGACCTCCACCTCCCACCTGTACCGGTCGTAGCCGAACCGGGTCACCGTGAGGACGTAGGCGCCGGGCCGCACCCGGTCGAAGGCGAAGTACCCGAGACGGTCGGTGCCGACGATGCGCCGCAACGCCGAATCGGCGGCGGGGACGAGGCCGACGTCGGCGTCGGCGAGGAGAGCGCCCTCGGCGGACCGTACCCGGCCCGTGATCGCCGCGTTCTGCGCGGAGGCGGCGAGCGGCACGGCCAAGGCGAGGAGGACGGCCGCCGAAATGACTACGGAGCGAAGCCGGGACGTTGGCCGGCCGGGTGACATCAGCAGTCCGTGGACAACGCCGCCCGAGCACCGAGAGCGGCGAGGCGCCGGGCCGGCAAGGCGCGACGAAGGATGAGCGATGGGGGAACCGCGGGCTGTCTCAAAGCTATCGGGCGGAGACGTCGAGATCGGGCGACCGGGCGGTCTGCGCTACCCGCGCGGCGGGGAAGCCCCGACGCTCGTCCGCGTCTCGTAGACGGCTAGCCGGAGCGGCGGATCGACCCGCCAGTGGAAGTGGAAGCGGTTGTCGCCGTCCACGATCACCGCTTCGCGGCGCTCGCGCGTCTTGGGCCAGTCGTCGCGCTCGTTGAGGACCACCAGGACCTGCCCCGGCTCCAGCGCGGCCACCCGGTCGGCCACCGCCTGCTCGAGTCCCGCGAGAAGCTCCCGTTCGGCGTGGCGCTGCACGCCGGCGTCCGCCTCCGCACTCACCTCGTCGGTCGCCACGGCGCGGTAGCCGTCCGCGAAGCCGGCGGCGGAGATGGAGAAGGCGCGGTCGCGCCGGAAGCCGACCTCGGTCATCGCGGCCGGGTTGAAGTTGGGGCGAACGCTGTGGTACCGGCGACCATACCGTCTGAGGATCATTTCAGCAGTCCGTGGATAAAGCCGCCCGAGCACCGAGAGCGGCGAGGCGCCGGGCCG
>JAPPNM010000070.1 GCA_028873825.1 Gemmatimonadota bacterium
TAAGGGGCACCGCGCCACCCCCTGACCCTACGCGTGGACGGGTGAAGCGAAGCGGCCAGCCCGGATGCATCGCCGTTCGAATGCCGGGGGGATTTTGTCCACGGGCTGCCAGGGGCGCCGCGGGATCTCGTCGGCACCGGACAATTGTATTGTAAATCGCACATTACATAATGACAACCAGACTTTACATGGTGCTCGCAGACTAGGCGTCGGCGGCGCCGCCTCTTGCACCGCCATCTGCCACGGGCGCGATATCTCCTGCTCGACCTGCTCCTACGCCGTGTACGGATCGATGCGGATCCGGCTCTGCCGGGCGAAGGGGGGTGTCGGCAGATCATCTCTTCGGGCGGGCCGGGTGGCATGGCGACTTGATTGACGCCATGAGCGGTGGGACACGCGCCTTCAAGAGCATCGGTGCCCGGTACCGGAGACTCCACGGCTCAAGGGGCATTACGCGGTCGCGGTGTCGGGCAACTGGCGTGTGACGTTCCGTTTCGAGGACGGCGCGGCGGTTGATGTGGACTACGTAAGACTGCCACTGAGGAAGAGAGAAGATCATGGCCATGCATGACCCGCCGCATCCTGGCGGCATCGTGAGGCGGCAGTGCCTTGAACCCTCGGGGTTGACGGTTACCCGCGCCGCAGAGGGGCTGGGCGTCACGCGCCAGGCCCCGTCGGAGGTCTTGAACGGGCGCATTGCCATCTCGGTGGAAATGGCGATCCGACTGTCCAAGGCGTTCGGATCGACGCCCGAGACGTGGCTGGGGATGCAGATGGCTAACGATCTCTGGCAGGCCCGCGGCCGCGCCAGGAAGATCGCGGTCGAGTGCTTTGTGACGGCCTGACGCTCTTGATGCCTCAGACCGTTGGTGGGAAGCAGCAACCAAGCGAACCCGAGCCGGAGGTGACGGGAGCGCATTCGCCGCTGATGAAGCGAATGGAACGAGCGCCAGTCCGTTCCGGAGAGCGCGCACGCGACCCATTGACCCGGCGCGCCATCTAAACGATTTCCGTACGGACGGCTGGCTCCGTTCGCCGCGAGGCCGACCTACAAGCACCTGATCGCAGTGCTCGATACGTTTCTCGCTACGGGATGCGAGGATGCGCTACGGGCTGGACCAGATACTCCGGTAGACGGCAGTGGCTTGGATCAGCTACGACCATCCAGGCGCTCGCTCTCCAGTGTGGTCACGTGCGTCCCGCCGCGCTCGCGTTCGGCGACCGGGATGCCTTCCGGCTCGACGTGGTGGACGAGGAGAGGCGATTGCGTGGCCACGATCACCTTACAGCGCACCGACACACCCCCGATCAGCGCGGCCACCAACGAAATCGCCGAAGGGTGCATGCCAAGCTCCGGTTCGTCGATGAGCATCGCGTCGGGAAGCAGAGAGGGCGTCTGGAGCAGTGCCGAGACCAAGGCGATGAGCCGTAGGGAGCCGTCGGAGAACGCCTCCGAGTAGAGTCTCTCCAACTCCCACGTGACGCCACTCCAGGCCGATCGTCGACTCGTTCCCCGCCCGGGGCTCCAGGACCAGATCCTCCAGGAACGGCACGGCGGATCGGATCGTGTTCCTTATGGTTCGCCAGCTCTCCGGATACCGGTCCCTGAGGAGGTACAGGACCGCGGCCTGCCGACTTGACCGCCCTCAGTTACTTCGCGCGGCACCCGCTTCACCACCACCGTCTCCACCCCCAATTCGTCCTTCTCGATGAAGGCCGCCTGGCCGTCGGGGCCGAAGGCGTCGGGAATCCCGGTCGCGCCCGTTCTGTAGCTGCCCACATACCGGCCGTCCATGCCCAGCACATCGATGGGCCCGTCGCTGTCGGGCTCCTCGCCCCGGCGCTGCACCCAGATCATGCCGTTCCAGGTCGTGCGGAGGGCACGGATGACGGGGACTTCGCCGAAGAACCGCAGGTTCTCGATGTCCTCGCGTTCCCTCTTCCTCCGCTCGTCGGGGTCGCCGCCCACAACCTGTCCGTTGATGACCATCCGTGCCCCGCCCAGATCCTCGTCCGGCGTGGCCGCCAGTTCCTTCAGCCGGCGGTCCTTTTCCTCCCCGATCAAGCGATCCGTCACCTGCTCCGGCGGGAAGGGCCGGGTCAGGATGCGCGTAACCCCGGTCCCGGCCGCCGCGATGCCGACGGCATAGACCGACGAGTCCGAGAACGCCACCGACCCGTCCGGGAGAACGCCCCAGTACAGGTCGGGGCTGAACTCGGGCGGGCCGGTCCTTCCGCCCAGATTGAGGTCTATTTGGCCGCCGGACGATACTCTGATTCCGGACAGCGGACCTGCACTGGCAGGCAACCACCCCTCCGTGATCGTGTCCCTGGCGACCTCCTCGCCGGACAGGTCGACCAGTTCGATGGCCCGCGTCGTCGGATCGGCTCTCCGGGGCCGGTCTTCACCGGCGACGCTCGTGATCGTCATCGCGACCATTCCGCCCTCGGTGCTCGTGACGAGCGCGTCGGCGCCGCGCTGGGGCATGTGGTTCGCAACAACCGTAAGAGAGGGATCCCCACCCATTCGGACCATCCGCTCGAATTCGCCGCTTGAACCAAAAACGTGGTAGGCCCGGTGTCCCATGTCGGCCACGACGACACGTCCATCCTCCAGGGCCACGAAATCGGCGGCGTCGCGGAATTCGCCGGGACCCTCGCCCTTCCGCCCGATCTCGCGGACCAGGGCCCCGTCGGTACCCACAACAAAGATCCGCTCGGCTTGGCCGTCGAACACGAAGAGGCGGCCGGCGCCGTCGAACATCACCTTGCGCACATCGCCGAACTGCTCCCACTCGGCGCCCGACGGCGATCCGACCCGGAACACCTCCTCGAAGTCCGCCTCCAGCCAGCGGTCTTCGCCCGGGAGTTCCACGGTTTCCTGGCCGCCCAGCGACGCGGCTGACAGCCACCCTGCCGCGATCGGATTCAGGATGCGCGCCGTGACACGGCAAAGCCTGATCATATCTCGCCTTTCTTCCGCGCGGACCCCCGGAACGAAGCCGGTTCCGAACCATAAGTAGTATCGAGGGGCGGGAACGTACGCACGAGCGTGGCGCCGCCACAACGGGTTACGCCATTTCGGGCGCGCCCGCGTATCGCGGGGCGGAACGTACGCATCAGCGTGGCGCCTGTGGAGCTGCCGCTAGCCCGCCGCCGCCGCCGCCCGCACCGCCGCCCCCACGTACCCACCGCCGAAGAGGCGCGCATGCACCAGGAGCGGGTACAGCTGGTACGCGGGACGGCGACGCGCCTGGCCCGGCCGGAGCGGCCACTCGTCTTCGTAGCCCTCGTAGAAGGCGGGGGGAAAGCCGCCGAAGAGGCGCGACATGGCGAGGTCTACCTCGCGGTGTCCGACGTACACGGCCGGATCGATCAGAACGGGGGCGGCGCCGGCGCCGGATCCCTCCGGCCTCCGCGCGAACAGGACGTTGCCGGACCACAGGTCGCCGTGCAGGAGAGACGGGCCGTCCTCCCGCGCGACGGGGTTCAACAGGGCGCCGGCCCTGGCGGCCGAGTTCTCGACGGCGGCAAGCTGCCGGGCCGTAAGGGTGCCGCGAGCGTGGAGTTCCCGCGCCAGCGGGCGGATCCGCAGCTCGGCCCAGAATTCTCCCCAGTCGGCCGTCCGGCGGTTCGGCTGGGGCAGCGAGCCGATCACGTTGTCGGAGCTCCAGCCGTACCGGCCGTCTTCGCGCGGACGACGGTGCAGCTGGGCGAGCTCCCGTCCCAGCCGGCGCCAAGCCCCGTCGTGCGGCCTCGCCTCCTCGATCCATTCGAGGAGAAGCCACGGAACCTCGTCGTCCCGGCGGCTTCGGGCCAACACTTCGGGCGTCCTCACGGTGCCGGTTGCCGCGAGCGCCTCGAGTCCCTCCGCCTCGACCCGAAAGAACCCGCGCCCGGCGTCCGCGTTCCACTTGAGAAAGTACCGGCCCTCCGTGCTGCGCACCTCCAGCCCCTCGTTCACGCAGCCGCCCCGCACCGGGCGCGTGCCCAGGACCTGCGAAGCGTCTATCCCGGCGGCCCGGCAGGCGCTGTTCACGACGGCCCGGTTCATTTTGCTCCGTCGGTCAGTCGCGGTCGCGATCCGCCAGCTCGTCGAGAAGGCCGGTGCACGCGCGCTCCAGGATGCGGAAGACGCGTTCGAAGCCGGCGGACCCGCCGTAGTAGGGATCCGGCACGTCGGGGTCGCGCGCCCCGGGGTCGTAGTCGCGCATCATGACGATCTCGGCCGGACCGCCCCGGACCCGCCTCCGCAGCCGCTCCAGGGAGCGCCGGTTGCTGCGGTCCATGGCGACGACGACGTCGAAGCGCTCGAAGTCGCGCGGCGCGACCTGGCGGGCGACCCCGGTCAGGCGAACGCCGTGAGCCGCGGCCACCGCCGCGGACCGGGAGTCGGCCGGCTCGCCGGAGTGGTAGGCCGCGGTGCCGGCGGAGTCGACACGGAACTCGCCTTCGAGTCCGCGCTCCTTCGCCAGGGCCGCGAAGATTCCTTCGGCCAAGGGGGAGCGACAGATGTTTCCGAGGCAGACGAAGAGGACGGAGACGGGCGTGCCGAACATGTCTGAAGATGGCGGGACCGCGGCCGGAAGTCATGGGTGCGTGGCGACCCGTCCGGTTCCGCGGCGCAGCCGCCCGCAACCCGGAGTTGCCCTGACCGCGGGCCTACGGCCATCTTGACCGAGATGACCCATCCCGAGCACCCCAGCGTCGGCGGCGCGCCCGTTTCCCGGGCCCCGGATCCCGCCATCCGCTCCCCCGCCGCCCCGCCCGATCCGTCGCCATTCCCTGACGAGACGCGCCAACGCCCTTCCGCCCGATGGGCTCGCCTGCCGCCCGTCCGCGTCGGCTGGATCGCGGACGCGGTGCGGAAGTTCCTGGATTCGACGGGCCGGCTCCACGTCTTCGGCGCTGGCGGCCTGAGACGCGTTGCGGCGCGGGAGGCGGGGGTATCGTTGATGGAGGCCGTGGACTGGATGGCGGCCCGCTGCTCCGTCATGGTCTACGTGGCGGATGGGGACGGCGCCGGGGATTCCCAGGCGTACGATCTCGTTCGCCCGGTGAATCCCCTGCCGCTGAGCCACGACGCGGAAGAGGACGAGGCGGAGGCCCTGGCCCACCGCGCGCTGGACGAGGGGCGGGCCGTGGTCGCGAGCGGATCTCGCGGCGTCTTCGCCCGGAGCCCGGCCTGCGGGTCCTTTCTGGCGGCGATCGAAGAGGAGTTCGGACGGCCCCTGGAACTGCTCGTCGGGGGGTTCGTGCACGACGGTTCGCTGGCGCCGGCGGTGGACGGACTGCTTGCGCGCGGCCACCGGGTGACCGTCGTTCGCGACGCGGTTAGCTTCCCGGCCCGCAAACCCCGGAGACGTCCGCCTCCCGGCTGGGCGGGGGACGGAGCCGTCAGGTCGGTGGCCGACATGCGCGCATCGTCGGGAAGCGTTCGCCAGGGCACGTTCGCCGACCTGGAGATCGAGGAGGCGCACGAGAGAATGGAGTCCCTTGCGAGGCGCGCGCCGAGGTTCAGTTCGCTGCACATCCTGGACGAAGCCGTTCCCTGGGAGCTCTATCGCGCGCGGCTGGAGGCTTCGCGAACCCGTTCTCCCGGCGGCACCTTGCCCCTCTTGCCCGTAGACGCGCTGCTGAACGACGCACTGGTGACGTGGAAGTCCATCCTCCTGGGAGCGATCTACGAGCTGTCCGACGACGACCTGGAGTTCCTGGTTCTCGACCGTCTCAGCTTCAGGCGCTTCACGGGCCTGCGAGTGACGGATCCGCCGCCGCGGGCCCGGATGCTGAAGATCCACCGCGAACACTGGAGCGGGACCGGCGTGACGGCGGAACTCGTCGCCGACGTGGACCGCCGGTGGCGGCAGGAGGGTCACAGGTTGCCGGGTCTGGAGCGCCTCACGGGGCCTTCGCAGCCCGCATCCGCGAGCCCGGAGGACGGAGGGCTGGAAAAAGCGGGATCGCGACCCGGCCCGCGGGCGGTGTCAGATTTCGGCCGGGGACGGAAGCGCGGTGCCCGGCGGCGGCGGAAGAGGCGCAGGAAGAGGCGAAATTAGGAGTCCCTGATCCGGCATCGCGACGGCGGCTGAGCCGCCGCGAGCCGCGCTACCAGACCGTCTCGTACCCGTCCGCCGCGAGGTTCCAGCGCCGTCCGTAGACGTGAACCCGCCTGGTGGGCCCGGAGCCGGTCGTGAATTCGCCTCCGGCGTGGGTCCAGGCCAGGACGCTTCCCTCCAGGTTGAGCACCCGGACCCCGCGTCTTCCCATCTTGCGGGCGTAGTCCGAACTGCGGGCGCCGATGGTGCAGTAGGCCACGACCGTCTTCTCCGCGAACGCCGGTTCAGCGAGCCGCTTCTCGAACACCTCCGCGCTGATGGCGCCGGGAAGGGTGGAGACCGCGCGCTCCCTCCCGGTTCGCACGTCCACCAGGACGAAATCGCCGGAAGGAAGAGCCTCCTTCAGCTCCGCGGCGGAGATCGTGGCGACATCCGGGTAGTCGGCGCTGATCCCGGCCACCATCCGCTCCATCGCGAGGCGCCGTCCGGCCTCGCCGTCCCGGGACTGGGCGCAGGCCGCGAAGGGCACGAACCAGACGACGGCCCCGACGACCCGGACGCTCCATCGCCGGGGGGCCGCGCGAAGTCGGGTGGGCGGTGCGCTAGCAGCCCGAGGACAAAATCCCCCCGGCATTCGAACGGCGATGCATCCGCGCTGGCCGCTTCGCTTCACCCGTCCACGCTGTAAAGTATA
>JAPPNM010000150.1 GCA_028873825.1 Gemmatimonadota bacterium
TATACATTTTGCCACTCCAAGGCTGCGCTCCGCGTTGCTCCTCGGGCGAATAGCGACAGGCTCCTTATGGACGGCGAGCGAGTACACGGAAGCGGGGGAAAAGGGTTCGAGGACCGTGTCCGGTCGAACAGCAAATTGGTTGATCCAGCGCACGAAGGCGTTGCGCCGGTTTCTCGTGACATGAAGGGCGCGGGCCATCTCATAGAGCGAGACGCCTCCGAGGGTCCGGAGGCTCTTGAATCGAGGAGGCGGGAGCGCGCCGAACAGTTGCGCGAGGATGTCGCGGTCCGCGAGGGACAGGCGGGGGAAGCGGAACATCGCGGCTAGGCGGAGGGCGCTGGGCCGGTTGGGCACGCCAGCGAGGTGTGCGCCCGCGAGATCGCGCAGGTAGGAATAGGCGGCTTGCTGGCCGCCTGGGGGAAGGAGACGGAGCCTCGCGCGCGGATAATCCCACCAAGAGAGAGGGAGGGGGTCGATAGGAGCGGTGCGTTCGGCCCGCTCGTGATGGAGGGTGGCGGGTTTTCCCGGTCCGCCGATCATGGAGCCGTGAGGGCCGAGTCCCTCGGCGGCGGGATCGCCCATGCGGAGGATGCAGCGCTCGAACCGGCGGCGCTCATAGCGGGCGATGAGCGCCTCGTCGCTCGCGTCGCGGGAATCGAGCGATGGGGGGTCGAAGTAGTAGGCGCGTACTAGGTCGAAGTCGGGCATTGGCGAAAGGGAAGGGTTTCAGCGGGTGATTTCAAGACCGGGACCGCGCTCCGGCGGCCGCTGGCGGAGCGTCTCGCGGAGAAGGCGCTCGACGATGGCGAAAGAGCGCCCGCTAGGTCGGGATCGGAAGGAGCGAGCAAGGAAGGCTGTGTGTGGGGCCATCCGCGCGCTGCATGGTCCTTGAATGTCTCAAGGAGTTCGCCGAGCTGGTCGTTGCGGAGCGCGGCTAGGGCGGTTCGGAGGGCGGGCGGGTCGCGCTCCCGGGCGAGCGCGAGATCGTAGAGGTCGCGCGGTAGAAGTTCCTTGTCGCGTGCCATGCGAAAGCGGAGCTTCTTGGCGAGGATTTCGGCGGTGGTCTCAAGCGGCACGTGGGTGTCCTGGACGGTATCGGGAGACGACGGATCCGAAAAAAGGCCGCGGGCGGGGGCACGCTGACGTGTCCCCCGCGGCCGTGGAAGCTGATGTAGGCGCCCTCGTCGCCGATGACCAGACGGTCAACAGACGCGGATGCCGTGAGATCGAGCGTGAACCGGCCGCCGGTGTTCCACTGGAAGTGGCGGTAAGGGTCGGGCTCAACAAAGAGGTCGATGTCGGTGCTGTGTCGGTGACGCCAGCGGGCCATGAGGGCGGTTTCTCCCCCCAGGCGAAGGTGTTGCTCACCGCCGAAGGCGCGCCCGAGGGGAACGCGGACCGCATCGAGGAGCTCGCGCGGTCCTCGCGGCAACCGGAGATCAGCCACGCCGGAGGTAGGGGGGCTGCGCGTGGGAATAGCGGAACATGGTTAGCAGTTTAGCAGCCTAGCAGGTCAGCCAGCAACGGTCGCGCGGCGATCAGGCTTCGGCCGAAGAGGTCGGGCGGAGCTGCCCTTGGCCTCGTCTGACGGTACAGGGTTCAGCCGTTTGTAGAGCCTCCGAACCAAGCGCCTCCCGTACTGTTGGGCGTATTTGTTAGACAAGTGGCCGGCCTTGTGTTGCTTGAACCTCTCTGTTCAGGGGTCAGGGATGTCTGGCCTACGTATACGCAGGCTCTCCACCAGCGATGGTCCGGGTTCTCACGCCTGAACTTCCGTTCCCTCAGTACCGCCCTGCGAAGCAGGATCACGTAGACGTTGGATTCTCTCATCACGGTAGTTTATCGTGTACCAAGCGGCCGCCGCGCTCCCTCGCCGCCGGTCAGGCCGGCGGTTCTCCCAGCAGCGACTTGCCGAGTACGAGCCCGAAGAGCAGGTCCAGGGCCGCGTGCGCGAAGATCGACGGCCAGAGGCTCCCCGTCCAGGCGACCCCCGCCGCCAAAACGGCGCCGATCGTCCCGGCCCGCACGATTCCGTGAGGACCCTGGTAGGCGTGCAGGAGGCCGAAAACCGCCGCGACGGGCAGGGCGGCGAGAAGATAGGACGCCGACAGGGGCATGAATAGCGTTGGCAGGAACCCCCGAAAGACCAGCTCCTCCGAAAACCCGGCGGTGGCCGACAGCAGGGCGAACATGCCCTTTTCGCGCGGCGTGGCCGGCACGAGCGCCCGTACCGTTTCGGTCTCCCGCCAGCCCAGAGGCCCGGAGAGCGCCCGGAACGCGTAGGCGACGACTACTCCGGCCGCGGTGAGCGCGGCCGCCGGAACGAGCAGTTGGCGCGGCGCCGGCGGCCAGTCCAGCCGGAGTCCGGCCGGATCGGCGAGCCCTGGGGCCACGCCGAGGGTGACCAGCGCGACCACCGCCAGAACCGCGATCGACGCGGCGTAGAAGCCGATGCGGTGGGCGCGGATCTCGGAAACGGGCGGAGGCCGTTGCAACAGGGCGAGGGCCGGAAGCAGGACGAGCCACGCGGCGGCGACCAGGGAAACCAGGGGATTCCCAAGCTCCGCCCGGACAAGGACGGCCGCGAGCCCTGCGCCGGCCGCAGCAACCGCCCATGCGCGGGCGCGTTCGCGGGTCACGGCGGCCCGCCCGGTCCTTCGCCGGACTCCGGGCCCGGTCTCGGGAGCGACTCGCGTACCGCACTCGATCGCGTCCGGTGGTCGCCCGCTTTGTCGCCGACTCGCCCGCGGAGCGTTCCGGTGTTGGCCGCGGCGCGGGATTTCGTCCAGATTACGACGCAGGCCGACCCCCGGCGCCGGCGGCCGGCGCGACCGCTTGCCGGCGCCCCGAGGGGAACGTCCGGATCACCGCAAACGGAGGGCCACCGTGACCGCATCAGCCGCAGCCAAGGCGACCTACAGCGTCATCGACGCCTACGATCATCCGCACGGGGGCCGGATCCTGCGTCTCCGCCTCGGCAGGGGCGAGGCGCTGGGCGTGAAGGAGCTGCAGAGCGGTGCGCTGGCCGCGACTTCCCCGGAGGGCGAGGAGGCGCGCATCGAGGTGCTCGGATTCGCGCTGTTCGGCGGCAGGGTGAGCGACGCGCGGCTGGCCCGCACGGGGCGCGTCGACATCCGCGTCAGGGGCGAGGATGCGCGAGGCGTGCGGCCGGGCTGGACGGTGGCCGGCCCCGCCTGACGTCCTCCGGGCCGGCCGGGCTCGCGTCGCCGTTCAGCCGCTTCAGCTTACTGCCCGGGATCCCCGCAGTCCCGGCGGGTTGCGTTCGAAGGTCTTGCGGTACCAGGCGACGTAGGCGTCCCGGCCGCCGGGGTCCTCGGCCAGCCACGCCCTCCTCGCCTCGACGAATTCGTTGGGACGGGCGGTCAGGATGAGCGCGTCCAGGAACCCGTTCTCCTTGGCGTAGATCAGTTCGTCGAGGATTCCGTTGGGCCGGACGTCGTGGATCGACCGCTGGTAGAGCCACGCGTCGGCCACGCGGGAGAGGATCGCCCTCTCGATGTCGAAGGGGGTGCCGCCGCCGGCGCCGGGCAGCCACCTGTCCAGTCGGCCCTGGGCGTTCATGAGGTGCAGGTGGGCGTAGATCAGGTAGGGTCCGTAAAGGCCGGGACGGCTCTGGTAGGCGATCGTGGCGCTGTCGCCGGACCCGTTGACCCACAGAGCCTCCCATGGATAGGCCGGGGCGTCCTGTTCCATGGAGACGATCATGAAGGACGGGTCCACTCTTATGCTGTCCATCTGTTCCCGGCCCCAGGCGTCCACCTCCGCCATTCGTTCCGCGGTGGCCACGATGCGTTCTCCGGAATGGACGACCAGGCGCCGCGGCGTTGGCAGGTCGCGCACTCCGGTCCCGCAGGCGGTCGCTCCGAGGGCGAGAACGGCGACGACCGGCAGGGCCGCCGCGAAGGGGATGACCGGGGAACGGCCGTATTGATGAGCAGTCATGTGGGGCTACGGACTCTTCGGGATCGGGACGCGGACTTGACGACTACTCTACTCAAGCCGGGGGGCGCGGTCCATGTTCGGGGTTCAGGCGCTTCCGCCCGGTCCGGGCCGTTCCGGCGTTTCGACATGCGCGCGACCCCGACCCCCTCCTCCGGCGCCGGGTTCCCGCCAGCGCAGAAACTCGAAGGGACTGCGGCAGTCCGCGCACCAGCAGGCGGTGAGCGAGGCGTGGCTCCCGAAGAGGGAGGTGACCTCCGTGCGCTCGCCGCCGCAGAAGGGGCAAGGCGGCGGCCGCGGCGCGGCCGCCGCCGTCCGGTCTTCCACGCCGCTACTCGACGAAGAGGGAGCGGTTGCGGTCGCCGCGCGCTCGCTCGACCGCTTCCTCGCCGGGAGCTCCCGGGCCCCGGCGGCGCTCGGGGTCCCAGCCCTTGCGGGCGGGCCGCACCCCGGCGAGGGCGATGCCCGCCTGGGCCAGGACGGCCGCCAGCCGCTCCAGGCACCGCTCCCGCACCCGGTCCTCCGGCAGCACGCGGCCCTCGGCCACCAGCGAAGCGTACGCGTCGTCGTCCGGGAGCAGCCAGGCCAGAGTCGAGGGGAGCATGGCCAGCGCGGCCTCGCTCAGGCGAGCCTTCGCCTCGCCCCCCGCCTCCGCGAGCCTCGAGAACCAGGCGAACCCGAACCGGCCGTGATACTCCTCCTCGGCGAGCATCTTGGGAATGCGGGAACGCGCGAGCGCGAAGTTCCCGGCGGCGAAGCTCTCGAGCGCCACGGACAGGGCGCCGTCCACCACCACGACCGCCGCGGTGAAGTCGGCCCAGTCGGCGAAGGGGCGGTCCAGGGCGGGGACCGAGTAGTAGCGGCCGGCGGGACGGGTGTGCTCGACCTCGAAGGGGTCGAAGCCCTGCTTCTTGAGCATGGCGTACAGCAGCCGGGCGTGGCCCCACTCGTCCTGCGCCATCGACGAGGCCGCGATCCCGGTCTCGATCGAGGGACTGCCGAGGATCCAGTCGCTGTAGCGGATTCCGAGGAGCCGCTTGGTGTCGGCCAGGGTGAGGATGTGGCGGGAGAGGGGCGCGGGGGCGGTTTCGCGGTCCCCCGCATCTCCGCCTGCGCCGGTCACGGCCCGTCCCCCCCGGCCGGCAGATTCGGCGCCCAGGGTCCCTCCGGGCGGTTCACGGGAATCACGGCGCTGCGCGGCACCACGCACATCTCGAACCAGTTCTCCTCGTCGTAGGTCTTCCAGGCGTAGACCCTCGCCAGCTCGGCGCCGGGAGCGTCGACGTAGCCGATGTGGCGCAGCGGGTCGCCCCGGCTCTTGCGCGCGAAGACCTCGTAGACGCTCTCGTCGATTCCGGGCGTCATGCGCCGACCCCCCACCGTCCCAGCTTCCGGCGCCCCGTCTCGGTGATTCGGGCGGTCGTCCAGGGCGGATCCCAGACCTCGTTGATCTCGACGGCGTCCACCCACGGCTCGCTTCCGATCCGGTCGCGCACGTCCCGCTTGATGAAGTCCATGCACGGACACGCGGTGGCCGTGAAGGTCAGGTCGACGCGCGCGGTTCCTCCCTCGAAGTCCACGCCGTAGACGAGGCCGAGCTCCACCAGCGAGACGGGCAGCTCGGGATCGAGCACCTCGCCCAGAGCGGCGCGCAGAGCCGCGCGCTTGTCCGCCGGCGGCTCCGGCAGAGGCGCCGACCACGCATCCCGGCCTCCGGAGGCCTGACTCCGCGGGGCGGGCTGCTCGGCGAGCAGCGTCTTCAGCGGGCGGCGTCGCAAGGGAACGGCGTCCGGCCCGCCGGGCGCCGAGGCGCCGCTCAGTTCAGCCACGACGACACGGTCCCGCGCGACCTGCGCACCGACTCCACGTACCGCTCGTTCATCGGGCCCCGTCCCTTCCACCGCTCGAATACCGCCTGCCAGCTGATTTCCCCGTCCTCGAAGAGCCACCGCTTGGCGTCCGGGTCGTACTCGCACGGAAACGGGTACTCCAGCGCGTACTCCTCCGCCTCCTCGTCGTAGTGCGCGGGCACCGACAGCCCCAGGCTCTCGCAGAGCGGGACCGTGGACGACATCCAGACCTGCCGCAGCTCGTCGTTGGTGAGCCCCTTGAGCCGGTAGTCGAGCTGGCCGCTGTGGCGCTTCAGGTCGTCGGGCAGGCCGAACCACTCGATCGTCATGGGGAACATCCAGTCCACGCAGCGCTGAAGCAGTTCGGTCGCCGCTCCCCCCGCCCTGGCCAGGCGGCGCATCCACACCTCGCCGTGGCGCAGGTGGAAGGTCTCCTCCATGTCCACCTTCACCAGCGCGCGCTTCAGCGGCCCGTACGAGGTGTTGCGGTGAACGTCGCTCAGTAGCGTGATCCCCGCCCGGTCGAAGAATCCGTTCGCCACCACTAGCTCGGCCCAGTTGTCCAGCGGCTGGTCGAACCCGTACGGGTGCTTGAACTCGTGAGGTTCGCGGCCGTACACGAGCCGCTCCTTCGAGACGCCCATGTCCTCCAGGAGCCGGTAGGCGATGTTGGCGTGGGCCAGCTCGTCCTGGATGATGGCGTGCGCGCTCACTTGGGTGTTGGTGGACGGCGCGTGCCGGGCGGCGAGCCAGTAGGCGGGGGCGCTCATGAGCTCCGTGTCCGCCTGTACGGTCAGCTGGACGATGATCGCCTTGCGGTAGCCGGGCGTCATCTCCTCGGGGG
>JAPPNM010000117.1 GCA_028873825.1 Gemmatimonadota bacterium
GCCCGGCGCCTCGCCGCTCTCGGTGCTCGGGCGGCTTTATCCACGGACTGCTAGTGGCGGGCAACGCGCAGCAGACCGTCCCGGGCGCGTCGCCGCTCGAACGCCGGGAGGGACTTGTCCGTGGGCTGCTTGTGCGCAACTGGCGCCTCAAGATCACCGCGCTGGCGCTCGCGGTCATGCTGTGGGTGACGATGCGCCTCACCGACGACCGCACCGACCGGCTGACCATCCCCGGCGTCGCGGTGCGCGTGGAGCACGTGCATCGCGACTGGTTCCTGCGGCAGCCGCCCTCCCCGGCGGCCGTGCGGATGAGCGTGAGCGGTCCCGTGGGCGACATCCTCCGGGCCGCGATGTCCCGTCCCGCCATCGTCATCCGGGTCGACTCCGTGTCAAAGGAGGATACGGTGCTGACGCTGACGCACGACTGGGTGACCAACATCGACAGGAACAGCGTCAACGTCGAGAACTTCCAGCCGAGCACGGTGCGTCTCCTCTTCGAGCGCAACCAAGAGGAGGAGATCCCGGTCTCGGTGCGCTTGGCGGGCGAAGTCCCCGACTCGCTGGCGCTGGTGGCCGAGCCGCGCGCCAACCTGCTCTTCACCCGGGTGCGAGGGCCGGCGTCTCAGGTGGACGCGCTGGAGACGGTCTTCCTGGAGCCCTTCGACCTGGACCGCCTGACGGGCCCGGGGAGATTCGAGGTCCCGCTCGACACGGCAGGCCTCGGGGGACTCGTCGTCAATCCCACAATGGCCACGCTCACCGTCGAGGTTGCAGCCCGGCGGAGCCGGGTGCTGGCACCGGTCCCGGTGGAGTTCCCGGACGCCGGAGCGAACCTGGAGCTGGATCCCGCGATGGTCGCCGTCACGTTGTACGGGGCGGAGGCAGTCCTGAACCGGGCCGATACGACGGGCATCCGCGTGCGCGTGGCCGAGGACGCGGCGGCCGTGCGGGCGGAGGCGGCCCAGGACCGCCCGGTGCGGGTTCCGCTGGTGTTGAGCGGGCTGCCGGCGTGGGTGGAGGGAGCGGTCGAACCGGACTCGGTCACGGTACTTGGAGCCGGGGTCCCGTGACCGGACCGATCCTCGGCGTCGAAACCACCTGCGACGAGACCTCGGCGTCGGTTCTCGACGACCGTGGGTCGATCCTGGGGCTGGCGATCCACTCCCAGGACGTGCATCGCGTCTACGGGGGCGTGATTCCCGAGCTGGCCGCCCGCGACCACCTCAGGCGCATCGAACCGGTCGTCGCGGCGGCGATGCGGGAAGCCGGCGTCCGGCGGCGCGACCTGGCCGCCATCGCCGTCGCAGCGGGTCCGGGACTGATCGGGGCGCTCCTCGTGGGCACGACCTGGGCCGGAGCGGCCGCCTTCGCGCTCGGCATCCCCGTCGTCCCGGTCCATCACATGGAGGGCCACCTCTTCGGCCCCGTTCTGGAGGACCCGGACGCGGTTCCCCCCTTCGTCGCCCTCCTCGTGTCGGGGGGCCACACGCTGCTGCTGTGGGTGCCCGAGTGGGGGCGCTACTTCCTCCTGGGCGAATCCCGCGACGACGCCGCGGGCGAGGCCTTCGACAAGGTGGCGAGGATTCTGGGGCTGCCGTATCCCGGCGGGCCGGCCATCGAGGCGGCCGCCGCCTCGGGAGATCCGGCCCGGTACGCGTTCCCCCGGCCGCTCCTGCGCGGGGGAGGGGCGCCGGGGAAACGCGCGCGGACGCGTTCCTCCGAAGTCCGCCGTCCGGCGCCGGAGGTCTTCGACTTCTCGTTCTCGGGGCTCAAGACGGCGGTCGCCCGCACCGTGGCCGGGCTGGAGGAAGACCCCCGGCGGGATGCGCCGCCGGCCGGCGGCGGCGGCGGGCGGGAGGGATTCGCCCCGCCCCGGACCCGCCTCGCCCGCGAGCGCTCCCACCTCGCCGCCTCGTTCCAAGAGGCCGCGGTCGATGTCCTCGCGCGCAAGACGCTCGCCGCGGTGGCCGCCACCGGCTGCAGCCGGGTGCTTGTGGGCGGCGGAGTCGCCGCCAACCGGGCCCTGAAGGCCCGCATCCGGGAAGGGATCGCACCGGACGGGCGCCTCTTCGCGGGGTCGCCGCGGCTGTCGATGGACAACGGGGCGATGATCGCCCGGGCGGGACGGTTCCGCCTCCGGACCGGAGACTACGGCGGGCTCGCCGGGGCGTTCGCCGCCGCGCCCATCCCCGGGACGCTTCCCTGGAGCCCCGGCGTGTGCGACGATTCAGACGGCCCACCGCCCGTCACCGCAACCCCCGGCTGAGGAGGCCGCGCCGCCGTGTACCCCGATCTCTTCCACCTTCCCGAGTGGCTCCCCGTCGTCGGAGGCGCCGTCATCACCTCCTTCGGCGTAATGATGCTCGCCGCGTTCGTCACGGCGGGCTACGTCCTCAAGTGCGAGATGGAGCGCCAGGGTCACGACGCCGACAAGGCGTGGGACCTGCTCTTCTGGGCGGTGATCGGCGGCATCGCGGGCGCCAGAATCTACTACGTGCTGCTCAACTATTCCCGCCTGGAGGCCGATCCGCTCGGGATGATCCTCTCGCGGGGCGGAATGGTGTGGTACGGCGGCCTTATCCTGGCCGGCGCCCTGGTGCTGCGGCGAATCCACACGAGCGGGCTTCCCATGGGCAGGACGATCGACGCCGCGGCCCCGGCTCTCGCCCTCGCCTACGCGGTGGGACGCGTCGGGTGCTTCCTCGTGGGCGACGACTACGGCCGCCCCACGGACTCGTGGGTGGGGATCGCCTTCCCGGACGGCAAGCCGCCCACCACCGCGACCAACCTCGCCGGGCAGTTCGGGGTCGCGATCGACCCGGCGATGGTGGAGAAGTACGGCGAGGTGCTTCCCGTGCATCCCACGCAGCTGTACGAGACGGCGATCTCGACGGTCGTCTTCCTGGTGCTCTGGGCGTTGCGCCGCCACCGCCACCGCCCCGGGTGGCTGTTCGCGCTGTGGCTGGCGCTGGCCGGCGCCCAACGCTTCTTCGTGGAGATCTTCCGCGCAAAGGACGACCGCTTCTTCGGCTCTCTGACGCTGGCCCAGGCGATCTCGGCGATCCTGATCGGGGTCGGCGTGGCGTGGATGATGAAGCTCCGTCCGGCGGGGAAGCGGCGGTGAAGGTCCGCAATACCCCCCGCGCCGCCGGGGGCGCCGCCGCCCGGTGACGATCCTGCACGCTTCGGACGTTCACTTCGGCAAGCCCCACCTTCCCGAACTCTCGCAGGCCCTGGTGCGCTTCGTACACCGCGAGCGCCCGGACGGCGTGGTGGTCTCGGGCGACCTCACGCAGCGGGCCAGGGCGGAGGAGTACCGGGCGGCCCGGGCGTTCCTCGACGCGTTGGCGCCTCACCGCTTGGTCGTCACGCCGGGGAACCACGACGTTCCTCTATACCGCGTCTGGGAGCGTGTCCTCGCCCCGTTCCGCAACTACCGGGCCCATATCGGGCCCGCGCTCGACACGGTTCTCGATCTCGAGGGGGGACCGGCGCACCCCGGCGGCGCCCGCATCGTCGCCCTGAACTCCACCGCGCCCGGCCGGGCCATCGTGAACGGCCGCATCCGCGCCGGCCAGCTCGACCGCGCGGAGGGGTGGTTCGCCGCGGCCCCCGCCGGAGCGCTGCGCGTCCTGGTTTTGCATCACAATCTGATCGACCCCTCGGACGGCTCGTACGGCCAGCCGCTGCGCGGCGCCCGGCGCGTCCTGCGGCGGCTGCCGCGCTGGCGCGTGGACCTGGTGCTCTGCGGCCATGTTCACCGGACGCATCTGGCGTCAAGCCGTCCGCCGGCGAGTCCGCGCGAGCGCCGCGGGCAGTCCGGCGCATCGCCGGACGCGGCGGCGGGCGTGCCCATCCTGCTGGCCGGGACCGCAACGTCGGACCGGGGTCGCGGGAGCGAGCGCGGAAAAAACTCGTTCAACCTGGTCCGCGCCGGGGAATCGGGCATCGAGGTCACGGTGTATCTTTATTCGCGGGACGCCGGGGACTTTCTGCCGGCGGGGGGCCGCCGGTATTCCGGGGCGTCCCCGTAGTCGATCTGGGTTTTCTGGCGGCGAAGACGGTGCATTTCCGGTACATGGGCGAGAAGACGGCGGTTCGGGCCGGCGCGCTGGCGGTCGTGGCCGCGTGCGCGCTCGTCGCGGCGCCCGGCCTGAGGGCGCAGGCCTCGCGCGACGAGATCGCCTCCGTCGACTTCGCGGGCAACCGGGCCTTCTCCGACGCCGAGCTCCGGCGGGCGATCCTGACCCGCGCCTCGAGTTGTCCGTTCCTGCTGGCCGTGACCACGTGCCCGCTCGGCATCGACTGGGGCCGGGACCGCTCGTACCTGAGCCGGCGCACGCTGGCGGTGGACGTGGACAACCTGCGGATCTTCTACCAAGCCCACGGATTCCGCACGGTGGACATCGAACCGGAGGTCGTGCGCGGGGACGACGGAAGCGCGGCCGTGACCTTCAGGATCGCCGAAGGCCTCCCCTACCGGGTGGGGGCGATCACCCTGGAGGGAGACTCCGTGCCGCCGGAACTGGGGCTGAAGGACGCGCTTCCCTTCGGCGTGGGCGATCCGCTGAGCCCGCTGCTTCTGCTGGAGACCACCGACACCCTCACGCTCCGGTTGCGCAACGCGGGGTTCGCGTGGGCCGAGGTCTTCGACGGTTTCCGGCGGGCCGCGGGGAGCGACACGGCCTCGGTGAGCTACCGGGTGGAACTCGGGCCCCGTACCGTCTTCGGCTCGGTCGAGGTGACCGGCAACCGGCTGCTGGACCGCGGCGCCGTCCTGAACCGCCTGCCCTTCCACGAGGGCCAGCTCTACAGCGAGAGCCTGATGCGCGAAGCGCAGAGGAGCCTGTACGATCTCGACATCGTGGTCCGGGCCGAAGTGAAGCAGGACAGCTCCCGCTTCGCGTCGGACTCGGTCGTGCCGATCCTCGTGGAGGTGGTGGAGGGGGATCTGCGCCTGGTGGGAGTGGGCGGAGGGTTCAACAGCGCCGAGTGCCTCAACTCTTGGGGGCGCTGGACGAGCCGGAACTTCTTCGGCGGCGGGCGCATCCTGCGGGCGCAGGCGCGCGTATCCAACCTCCTGGCTTCCTCGCTCCAGTCCACGTTCCTGTGCGCCCAAGCCGGGACCGGCGACTACGGACGCCCCAACTGGCTCGCCCGGCTGGACTTCAACCAGCCCTCGTTCGTGTCGCGCCAAACCGGCCTCTCAATCGGCGTATTCGCCGAGCGCCAGTCGCTCAAGAACATCTTCGTGCGGGACGCCCGCGGCCTGGAGATGGGCCTGAGCCGGGTCCTCGGGGGCAACTCGTTCACGAATCTGAGGTTCCGCCCGCAGCTCAGCCGGCTGGACGCGGCCGAGGTCACCCTCTGCGCCACCTTCCTCGCATGCACGCCCGAGGACATCGACGTGCTCTCCGGCACGAGGTGGCTGTCGCCGGTGGCCCTGTCCGTCAACCGGGACGTCACCGACGATCTCTTCGACCCGACGCGCGGGTTCCGCGTCCTCGTGGACCTGGAGTGGGCGGACGTGGTTACCGGGTCCGACTACTCGTATTTGCGGACCCTCGCCGACGCCAGCTTCTACCGGGAGATCGACCGCCGGGCCGTACTTGCGCTGCGCGTCCGGGCGGGCCGCACCAGTCCGGGCGGATTCGCGGGCGAACTGTCGATGACGGAGGACGGAGCGTCGGCGATAGTGCCGTCGGAGAAGCGCTTCTACGGCGGGGGGGCGAACGGCGTCCGCGGCCTCGCGCAGAGCACGCTGGGCCCGCGCACCCTCTCGGTCGCCGTCGAGAGTCTGCTCCAGCGCCGCGGTTCGTCTCACGAGCCCACCTGCCTTCCCGCCGAAGTTCGCGACCTGACCTGCGACGGCGCCCGGTTGGCCGGATCCGGCCTCTACCAGGTTCGGCCCGTCGGAGGACTGGCGACCTTCGAAGCCAGCGCCGAACTTCGCTTCCAGCTCGCGGACGGTCTGCTGGGCGCCGCCGCCTTCGTCGATGTAGGCCAGGTTTGGCCGCGGAGGATCGAGCTCGGCGACCTGGAGGTGGCGCCCGGCGTCGGTCTCCGCTACAACACCCTCTTCGGTCCCGTCCGCCTCGATGTCGCGTACTCCTTCCGGGACCGGGAGCCGCTGCAGGTGGTGACTTCCCAGATCCGCCGCTTCGTCCCCGGCCGGGACGCCGACTCGGACCGGATCGACATTGGCGGCGAGCGGGGAAGCGGCGAGCCGATCGACTGGGTGGTCTCCGAGGACCTCGCGCTGCTCGGCCCGCGCGTCCCCTTCGGCGACGCGGAGGGCTTCTCGTTGCGGCGCTTTCAGCTCCACCTCTCCATCGGCCAGGCGTTTTAGAGCCCGTGAACGAAATCCCCCCGGCGTTCGGGCGGCGATGCATCTGGGCTGGCCGCTTCGCTCTACCTGTCCACGCTGTAAAGCACACATTACATGATGTCATGTTTACTATACATTTTGTCACTGCAAGGCTTCGCTCTGCGTTGCTCCTCGGGCGAATAGCGCTGCTATTCCCCCTTCG
>JAPPNM010000127.1 GCA_028873825.1 Gemmatimonadota bacterium
CCGCGACCTTCGGGTTATGAGCCCGACGAGCTACCAGACTGCTCCACCCCGCAGCAAGACCTTAACCGTAGCGGATTCCGGGGAGCGCGTCAACGGCGACAACGCAGCGTGCCGGGACGGCGCGGCCCCGGCGGACGGGTGGAGCCGCAAGGCGCCCGACTTCAGGGGACGGAGAGGCGCCGGACCGGCAAGGCGCTCCGAAGAACTTTTGCTTGCGGCGCGCTTCCCCATACGCCACATTCCCTCCACCGGTCCCGCCGCCCGTGTGAGAAGGACGCGAGATATGATCGTCTCGACAGGAACGCTCCGCCGCCGCGCGCCGATCTCGTGGGCGCCGTTCCTCCTCGCCGCCTGCGGACCCGGCTCCCCCGTCGAACCCGAGCCCGACCCGGACACGCTGCCGGCCCCCATAGAGATTCCCGAACACGGAACCGACTCCACCCTCGACGTGGGGACCTGGAATCTGCTGTACTTCGGCTCCAGGAACGCCGGACCGTCCGACGAGAAGCTGCAGATGGCCCGCGTCCGCGACGTCATCAACGGGACCGACGCGGACCTGTGGGGTGTCCAGGAGGTGACCAGCAACGCCGTCTTCGACACGCTCCTGACCCACCTCGAGGGCTACGACGGGCTGTTGGCCAACGATTCCACGGTCGAGCACGGACCGGACTACTATACCGGCGGCGAGCAGAAGGTCGGGGTCGTATTCAAAACGTCGATGGTCGAGATCACCAGTGCGAGGCTGATCCTGACCGACTTCGACAGCGACTTCGCGGGGCGGCCTCCCCTGGAGCTGCGCACCCGGCTCACGCAGGCAGGCACGACCCGGAAGGCGGTCGTCATCGTGTTGCACCTGAAGGCCGGCGAGGACACCGCGTCCTACAGAAAGCGCGCCGCGGCTTCGAGGGAACTGAAGGCGTACGTCGACTCGGCGCGGGCCGACGATTTGGTCCTGATCGCCGGCGACTGGAACGACGATGTCGACGAATCGATCACCGATGGGCGCGACACGCCCTTTCGCAACTTCGTGGACGACTCGACCGACTGGATCTTCCCCACCGCCGAGCTGAGCGAGAAGGGCTCCAGGTCGCATGTGCGGTACAACGAAATGATCGACCACATCCTCGGTTCGGACGAGGCGATGGAGGACTACGAGGACGACTCGGCGCTGGCCTACCGGGTGGACGAGTACATTCCCAACTACGCCGAAACGACGAGCGACCACTTTCCGGTGCTGGCGCGCTTCCTGCCGCCGTAGCGGCCCCTGGACACAATCCCCCGGGCGTTGGAACGGGACGACGCATCCGCGCCGCTGATGCTCGGATGGGACCGCGAACCGGTGATCGTCCCGTCGGAACGGGCCTGCGGCTCCGGCAACGGGCGGTTGGGGAACCGCGATGCCGGGGAGGCCCGGACCCCCGGTCAAACCGCCCGCCCGCCGCCGCGGCAAATCATGGGACAGCCGTATGCTCGATCGGGACGCTCCGGCTCGATTGACTCCGTTCCCTTCCGAGCGTCCCGTCAGTCGAGCACCCGCTCCATCCCCCCCGCGAAGTCGGGATTGCGCCGCGGCGGGATCACCCGGCCGACGCGCCGCCACGTCTTGATGGCGCTCTTCAGCACCCCGCCGTCTTACGACATATCACGTGTGACACGACGCTAGCCGGCGCGTTTGCCCGGAACCAGGACCAGCAGCATCGCCGCCGCGGCCGCCGCCGTCGCGGCCCCGAAGACGAAGGGGGCGGCGGGGCCGAGTCCCCGCCACGCGAAGAGACCCTCCCATAGCACCCCCGCGAGCAGAGACGCCGGCAGGGTCGCGAGACCGGTCGCGGCCGCGTATCCCCCGTACGCGGTTCCACGCTGCGAGGCCGGCACGAGGTCGGCGACCAGGGCCTTGGCCGCGCCCGCCACGAGGCCGTGATAGCAGCCGTACGCCAGGTACAGCACGGTGACGTGCGCGGCGGTGCCGGCGAGTGCGAAGCCGAGGTATATGAGCGAGTAGAGTCCCCACGCGACCGCGACCACCCGCTTGCGCGGGACCCGGTCGGCCAATGCGCCTGCGGGCGTCGACACCAGTGCGTAGACCACGTTGAAGGCGAGGAGCAGCCACAGGATGCCGGCGACCGAAAGGCCCCGTTCCTGCGCTCTGAGCACGAGGAAGGCGTCGGCGGAATTGCCGAGCTCGAAGACGACGGAACAGGCCACGAAGGCCGCGAAGCCCCGGCCGAGTCCGCGCAGTCGAAGAGGAAAGCGGCCGGCGCCGGCACCGGAAACGGGCTCGCCGCCCCGTCCCCTCCCGCCCCCGGCCGCCACGTCGCGGGCGCCGATCGCGAGAACGGCCACCCCCAGGAACGCGGGCAGCAGGCTCCACGCGACCAGACTGCGGAAGGTCTCGGCCTCCAGGACGGCTCCGCCGCCCTGGACCCGCCCCACCACCCATATCGACACCGCGATCCCGGTCACCGCCCCGGCGGTGTCCGCCGCGCGGTGCAGCCCGAAGGCGAGCCCCCGCCGCCCAGCCACCGTCGAGTCCGCCAGCAGCGCGTCGCGGGGAGCCGTGCGCACCCCCTTCCCCACCCGGTCCCCCCAGCGGATCGCGGCCACCGCCCCCCAGGTCGAGGCGACGTAGTAGAACGGCTTCGACAGCGCCGAGACGGCGTAACCGGCCACCGCCGGCCACTTGCGGGTCCCGAGCCGGTCCGACAGCCACCCCGAGTACAGCTTCAGGACGCTCGACGTGGCTTCGGCTAACCCTTCGACCGCCCCTACCGCCCACACGCGCACGCCCAGCACATTCGAGAGGAAGAGGGGCAGCACGTTCACGAGCATCTCGCTCGAGACGTCGGTGAGGAAGCTGGTGCCGCTGGTGGCCCAGACGTTGCGGTGAAGCCGGGGCCGGGGCGCTTCGGCCTTGGGGGGTTCGGAGGGAGGCGGGGTCATTCGGCCGGGGGGGATTTTGTCCACGGGCTGCCGAGGGTCCTTGCGCGATTCCGGACGCATCGCCGGTCGAAATGCGGCGGGGATTCGTCCGCGGACCCCCGGGGGAAAACGCGAAAGGTCGGTTGCTCATGATAACCGGATCGGCAGAAAGAGGGTTCCCTCGTTCGCCCGCCACCGCCAGATTCCGTGCCGGGAATGCGATTCACGCCTTCGCGAGAACCGGAAGGCACCAACGGAGGAAGACCGGCCATGCGACCCGAGCCGTCCGGCCCACCGCCCCGCCCGGAACCCGCCGCGGCCCGCTCGCGGCGGCCGGCCCGCGGGAACGATCCCGCCGGCATCGCCGTGAAACGACGGCGGGCGAAACGGCGGGATCGCGCGCGGCGGGGTTTCCTCTTCCCGCCCCGGGAGATTCGAGCGGGGTTTCTGCGCGGACTGCCGGCCCTCGTCCTCGCCGCATGCGCCGGAGGAGCCGCGGGGGAGGCCCGGACCGAGGAACCCGCGCCCGACGCCGACGGCGTGATCACCACCCGCAGCGGGCTCAAGTACAAGATCCTCGCGCAGGGAGCGGGCCCGAAGCCCACCGCGCGGGACCGGGTTCTCGTGCATTACTTCTGCGCCCTCTCGGACGGAACCGTGGTCGACTCCTCCTACGAGCGCGGCCAACCCGACGTCCTCGCTCTGCGGGACTTGATCCGCGGCTTCCGCGAGACGCTTCGGCTAATGTCCGTCGGCAGTCACTTCCGCGTGGCCGTTCCGGCCCACCTCGGCTACGGGAGGGAGGGCGTGGAGGGACTGGTCCCTCCGAACGAGCCGCTGATCTTCGAGATCGAGCTGCACAAGATCCTGGAGAGGTGAGCGGGCCGGTCTTCCGGGATCGAAGCGGTACCGGGCCAATTCAAGGGTCCGTTCTCGAATCTCCCATGGCCGCGAGCGGCCACCCCGCGGCGCCGGGGTGCTGGCCGCACCCGGAGCGATGCTTCAGGCCGCGAGGAGCGCCAGCCCGCCGACGACCAGAGCCGCGCCCACCGGCCGGGTGATCCGCGCGCCGAAGGGGAGCGTCGTCTCGGCGACCATGACCGCCATGAGGAGCCCCATCCAGACGAGGTCCATCATCCCGACCGCGAGTGCGAGCGCCATGAGCGCCCAGCAGCAGCCGACGCAGTCCAGACCGTGGCCGAGCCCCATCCGCAGGTGTCCCGCCGCGCCGCCGCGCCAGTGGTTCAGCAGATACCCGGCGGGAGACCGGCAGCGGGACAGGCACGCATGCTTGAAGGGCGTGAACTGGAAGCCGCCCGCCAGGACGAGCGCGGTGGCGGCGTGCGCGGGAGCGTCGAGTCCGAAGGGAACCGGGACGTCCAGCGCGGCGAGCGACACGTGGAGCCCCGCGGCCGCCGCGGAGAATCCGGCCCACGCCGCGGCGTATCCGGCGGCGAAGGATGCGAGGAGGGGGATCCGGGCGCGCGGGGCGGCCGTCGCCCGCCAGCCGGGCGCCAGCCGCCAGAGCGAGCGCAGCCACGGCAGGACGACCGGCGCCATCATCAGGCCGGTCATGCCCAGCCAGGCGGCGAGGGCCGAGGGGTAGCTCACGCCGTCCAGCGGAAGCGCGACCAGAGCCCGTGCGTGCCGCTGTTGTCGATCGCGATCTCCCCGTCGTCGTACCGAGCCGTACCGCGGGCGATGACCTGCGTGGGGTCATGGATCTTGTTGTAGATGTTGCCGAACGTCACCGGCCTGGCGCGGTCTCGGCCGCGGATGGCCTCGACGGCGCCTTCCAGCAGCCCAGCCACGGTCACCGTCTTCCTCTCCGGCCCCTCCTCGATGCGCAACGGCGCGCTCAGGGTCGGCAGGGCGTCGGCCACGAACCGCGCCAGCACCTCCCAGGGTCCTCCCCGCCTCCCCGATACGATCTCCTCGACCGCCCGCATCCGCTCCGGACCCGCCCGGTCCGACACGATGATCCGCTGTTTCCACCCGCCGTCGACCATTACCTGCGGCGTCTCGTAGACCACGACGGCGTCGACCCCGGCCAGGTCGGTCCCGCCGATCCGGCCGGCGTCGAAGCGGATCGCCCAAAATCCGTGACAGACCACGTGCGTGCATTTCTGCGAAAAGTGGATGTGGCCCGGGCAGACGGCCGTGCAGTTGCAGTTCTCGAAGAGGAGCCCCTCGGCCCACCAGTCGCTCATGTCGCCTCCGAACGGGTTTGCCGGCCCGGGTCGCCTCGCGCCGGCCGGTGCGCCAGGGCGTGGACGATCGCGTTGGTCCCGGCCGCGCGGGAGATGGAGCAGAACGGGCGGAGGAAGCCGCCGGTCCTCGCCTTTCCGCTCCACCCGGCGAAAATGTCGGAGTTTGGGATCGTCCGCACCAGGAGCGGACACCGTTGGTCCGAGGAGATGCCGGACAACCGGGAGGCGCGCCTACTCCGGCATTCGCAGAGGCGGCTGGCAATAGTACTCGCCGGGCGAACGGTGGACCTCCGCGCCCCGCGGAATGTCGACGAGCAGGACGTCTCCGTCCGCCGACCCCGAGGTGAGGCGGGACGTCAGCCGAAGTCCCACGGGTTTGCGACCACGAGGTCAAGCCCGCGGAAGTCCGTCACGTTGCGCGTAGCCACCGCCAGTCCGCGCGCCTTGGCCGTCCCCGCGATGAGCGCATCCCCCAGGTCGAGCGTGCGTCCGTCCCGACGAGCGTCAACTCGAAACTGCGCGGCCAATGTCGCGGCCTCCGTGTCCACCGCAATGACTCGATCCTCGTATCGGCGAAGGAGCTCCGACAGGATTCCCCGCAGCGCGTCCCGCCGCCCCCCTGAGGGTAGGAGGAGCATTCCGAATTCCAGCTCGTGCAGCACGAGCGTCGACAACCAGAGATCCTCTTGGGCGGCGAGAAACGCGATCACCGGCGGGGCGGGCTTCGGCCTCGTCAGTTCCGAGATCACGTTGGTGTCGAGCAGAACTCCGGTCACTCGCATTTTGTCCACGGGCTGCTAGCAGTCGCCCGATGCGAATGGGATCTCTCGCCGGGACTCGCGCGACCGGGGAACGGCCAGATTCGCGCCGCGAGGCACGTTGTCGACAAGCCATTGCCCGAGGGGCTCGCGGCCGGGCGCCTGCTCGCGCCACAGGCGCTCGGACACGACGATGAACGTCCTACGAACGCCGATACGCTGCGGTCCCTGCTCATGCGCGAGCCGCAGAATCTCCGACAACCGGGCCTTCGCCTCGGCCACCCTCCATGCGCGCACGGGCGCGGCGGCATCCATAACGAGCCTCCTGTCGGCTGGTGTTTCCAATCGATTTAAATGGTCCAATAGGAACTAGTCTAATATGGATCTCTTACAGAAAATCCACAACGGTTCGCCTCCGGCTTAGCAGTCCGTGGATAAAGCCGCCCGAGCACCGAGAGCGGCGAGGCGCCGGGC
>JAPPNM010000132.1:0-2147 GCA_028873825.1 Gemmatimonadota bacterium
TTCTTGCCTTGATTTGCGATACTTCCGTCATGCCAGCCCGGCGCCTCGCCGCTCTTGGTGCTCGGGCGGCTTTATCCACGGACTGCTAGCTGGGTCATGTTCGTCGAGATTAGGATTCGCAACCTGGCCGTACTGAGGGACCTGTCGTTGTTGCTCGAGGCGGGGCTCAACGTCGTTACGGGCGAAACCGGGGCGGGGAAGTCGATCGTGGTGGCCGCACTGGAGCTGCTGGTCGGAGGACGCGCTTCGTCGGAGATGGTGCGGAGCGGCGAGCCGCGCGCCCTGGTCGAGGCGGTGGTGGACGTTCGCGGGCTCGGAGAAGTCGAGGCCCTGCTCGGCGAGCTGGGGCTGGAGGCCGAGGACGGCCGGCTGATCCTGCGCCGGGAGGTCCGCGCCGAAGGACGAAGCCGGGGTTGGGTGAACGGTTCCCCGGTGACTGCGGCCGTGCTCCGGCGGATCGGCTCGCCGCTGGTGGACATTCACGGCCAGCACGAGCACCAGCGCCTCCTCTCGGCGGACTTCCAGCAGGAGGTCCTCGACGAGTTCGGCGGATGCCGGGAGGCGGCCGGCGAGGCGAGGGCCTCGTTCCGCACGATCGCCGGCCTGCGGGACCGGCTGGCCGCGCACGAGTCCCGGAGGATCGAGCTGGAGGCGAGGGCCGATTTCATTCGTTTCCAGCTCGACGAGATCCTCGGCGCGAGGATCCGGCCGGACGAAGACGAGGAGCTGCGAACGGAGGCGAACCGGCTGGCGAACGCGGATCTGCTCGCACGCGAGGGCCATGCGCTCCACGAGCTGCTCTACGCAAGCGACGGGGCCGCTACGGACCTGATCGCCGACGCGGCCGCGCGCCTGCGGCGCCTCTGCGAGGCCGATCCGTCCCTCGCGCCCCTCCTGTCCGCCCTGGACGACGCCTACCACCAGGTGTCGGGAGCCGCCAACGAACTCGCCGAGTATGCGGCCGGCATCGACCACGACCCGGCGCGGCTGGGGCTCCTGCGCGAGCGGCAGGCGCGGATCGAGAGGCTGCAGCGCAAGTACGGTCCGACGGTGGCCGACGTGATAGGCAAGGGCGAAAGCCTGCGCCGCGAACTCGACGAACTGGAGACGGCGGACCTGGACGCCGAGACCCTCGCCAGGAAGCTTGCCCGAGCCGAGGCCGCCTGGGGCGCCGCCTCCGCGGAGCTTTCGCGAAGGCGCCGCGATGCGGCGGACCGGCTGTCATCGGGCGCCGAAGCCGCGTTCCCCGGCCTGGGACTCGAAGGCGCCCGATTCGAGGTGCGCTTCGAGGACTTGCCGGTGCCCGCCGCAAGAGGGCGGGAACGCATCCGCTTCATGGCCTCGATGAACCCCGGGTTTCCGCCCGCCCCCCTGTCGCGCATCGCGTCCGGCGGGGAATTGTCTCGGGTCATGCTCGTGCTCAAGTCGGTGCTCGCCGGGGTCGGCGACGTGCCTACCCTGGTCTTCGACGAGATAGACGCCGGGATCGGAGGGGTGGTGGCGGGGAGGGTGGCGGAACGGCTCGAGGAGGTGGCGCGCGGGCGGCAGGTGCTGGCGGTCACCCATCTCGCGCGGATCGCGGCGAGGGCGTCCAATCACATCCTCGTCGAAAAGGAAGCGGCCGACGGTGCCGCCGTCACCGTCCTGCAGCGGATCGAGGGGGAGGAGCGGGTTCGGGAGATCGCGCGGATGCTGGGCGGCGACCCCGATTCGGAGTCTTCGCTGGATCATGCGAGGGAGCTGCTCGGCCGCGGCTGATCGGCGCCGTTCGTCCGAGAAGCGACGCCCGGCGTCACCCCCCCTCGCCCCACAGCTCCGCGAACAGCCGGAACCCGGCCTCGAGCGAACCCGCGTTGGGGACCCTGCCGCCGCTGCCCCCGACGACCTGGCGGTACACCACCCGGATTTCCAGCGGTCTTCCCGCGCCTCCGTCCGGCGTGGGCGCGGCCCGGTTGTAGACTAGGCCGGCCATGAACCTGCCGGAGGACGTTTCGCTGTGCGGCACCAGGATCTCGGGGTCCGGCGCGGGTCCGGCCGGGCCCCGGCCCCGGGGGGGGGGGGGGGCCCCCGCGGGGGCGGGCCCCCCCCCTGTGGGGGTGGGGGTACCCGCCCCCCCGGGGAAAGAAAACGCCACCCCGAAACACGGG
>JAPPNM010000132.1:2157-5944 GCA_028873825.1 Gemmatimonadota bacterium
CCCCGGCCGGGGGGGGGCGCGGCCGGTCGCCACCCCCGCCCCCCCGCCGCCCGCCGGGCGGGGGGGGGCGGGGGCGCCGCCCGCCCCGGGGGGGCGGGGGGGGGCCCGCGGGCCCCGGGCCCGGCGGTGTCGGCGGCGGCGACCGAGAAGGCGTCCCGACCCTTGCTGCGGTAGCGGTACCCGGCCAGCAGGGTCATCGACTCGGCAACGCGATACCAGGGAGCCAGCTCCACGAACCGGTAGTCGCCGGGGTCCCAGTCCAGCTTCACCTGGGAAGACAGCGGGGCGAAGGTGACGTCCGGGTCGAAGACGCGGCGTTCCGTGGTCCCCTTGAGCTGGATTCCGTAGCGAATGTCGGCCCACACGCCGAAGCCGCCGCGCCAGCGGCCGTTCAGCCAGCCCCGCAGCTCCACGTCCGTCTGTGCGTCGCCCGTAGCGGCGTCGATGAAATTGGCGGGATCGTCCTGGGTTCCGGTGGGGAGGCGGACGAGCACGCCCGCCCCTGCGACGAAGTGGCGGGAACCCCCGGGCTTCCCGGACTCGAACAGCCTCGCGTCCGCTCGCACTTCGATATCTCCCAGCGACCAGTGCCCCCGCCACTGGCCGAGGGGGTTGGTCGCCGCGATCCCGTAAGCCGGGTCGGCGACCAGACTCAGGAAGTCCTCCGGGGTCAGAAGGGCGTCCGCGAGGGGCACGGTGTCGGGAACGCCGGGCACGCCCGCGGCCTCGAACGCCATGGCGATGGCGGACAGGCGCGCCTGCAACGCCATTCCGGCGGGCGACCATCCGAGCGGTGCGAATCTGGTGCCGTACATGGCCGCTACCGCGCTCCGGAAGCTCATGGCGTTCTCGAGGACCGTCCCGGCGTTCATGCATGCGGGGGAGGAGGGATCGGCGGCACAGGTCGCCTCGTGAAACGCGTCGTACGCGCCGATGGATCCCTGCAGGCCGGACAGGAAGTCGGACACGGCCCCGGGGTCGGACAGCCCCGGACCGAACCCGGCGTTGGCCTCGAGGGAGTCCGCCTCGAAGTGAAACGCGAACTCGGTCTCGTTCTGGACCGCGGGAACGACGAGACCCGCCGTCAACCAGTCGAAGATGCCGACATCGAGGGAGACGGGTACCCAGGCCCTGTTCTTCTCCATGAACGAGGCCATCGTCCCGAGGCTGAGGTCGTAGTCCTCGCCCACGGCGTCGCGAACGGCCTGCTCGGCCGGGGCGAGGAAGGCGAAGACCCCGGTCCCGGCGGGTCCCGTGAACGGGTCGCTAAGTTGTTCCGTGGCCGCGGTTCCGTCCGCCAGCATCCGGTAACGCGAGGAGAAGGACGAGTACTCGCCGCGGATCTCGAGCCGGATCTTGCCCCTGGGCACCAGAGGCGAATACGGCTCCTGGGCCTTCGCCGGTCCCGGCGCGAGGAGGGCGCCCAGGAAGACGGCGATCGGCGTTGTGTATCGATGCACGGCGGATCCGGTTTGTCGGTGGCGTCACGTTCGCGCGGGGAGGTGGCCGGAGAACAAGATAATGCCGCCCGCTCCCGGAGCGCATGGAGTCGCCGCCGGCCTTGGCGGTGCCCGCGCGTCCGCGGCCGGCTCGCGGAGAGTCCGGAGCCGCCCGCCGGGCGACCCCTGGGAGCGCACGGCGCTTGACAGCCTTTACGCCCGCGTCTACGGTTGTACTCCCGTTCCGCGAAGCCGGGTCCGGTCGGCGCGGGGCGGTGCCGGTTCGGAGCCCGGCGAATCGCGGGAATAGCTCAGTTGGTAGAGCACCACCTTGCCAAGGTGGGGGTCGCCGGTTCGAGTCCGGTTTCCCGCTCTGCATCCGCGTAATGGAGGGGGCGACGGCCGCTGCCGGGCGCCCCCTTCGTATCGGCGCCGTAGCCAAGGGGTAAGGCAGAGGTCTGCAAAACCTCCATTCGGCGGTTCGAATCCGCCCGGCGCCTCTGGCGGCCCGTGGAGAAGGCACGGCGGGAGATGTATCGCGCTGGCCGTTTCCGTCGAGAACGCAACCATGCGTACCGGTTCGCCGGCGGGCCGGGCGCGGAACTGGAGGAAGGGTGGCGGAACGAGGACCGCGCACCGACGCGACGGGAGTGCGAGACGCCGCGCGAGACCCTGAGACGGGAACCGTCGGCGGTGCCGGGCGAGTGGTCGCCATCGACGGGCGCACCCTCACTCTCGCGCAGGTCGAGGCCGTGGCGCGCGACCGGATCCGGGTGCGGCTGGACGCGGCGGCGGCCGAGCGCATCCGGGCCTCGCGCACCGTTCTGGAGGGCCTCATCGAGGGCGGAACGCGGATCTACGGCGTCAACACCGGGTTCGGGCGGCTCGCCGACGTGCGGATTCCCCGGAGCGAGCAGCGCGCGCTCCAGCGCAACCTGGTTCGAAGCCACGCGGCCGGGGCCGGGGCGCCGCTGCCGCCGGAGGAGGTCCGCGCGATCATGGTGCTGCGGGCCAACACCCTGGCGCGGGGACAGTCCGGGTGCCGCCCGGCGGTCGTCGAGCGGCTGCTGGAACTGCTCAACCGCGAGGTGCATCCCGTGGTGCCGGAAACCGGTTCGGTGGGAGCGAGCGGCGACCTCGTGCCGCTGGCGCACATCGCTCTGGCGCTGACGGGGGAGGGCCGTGCGGAGGCCGGGGGCCGCGATGCGGAGGCCGCCGAGCTGCTGGCGGAGGTCGGGATCGCCCCCCTGGAGCTCTTCGAGAAGGAGGCGCTGGCGCTGCTGAACGGCACCCAGGCGACGACCGGAATCGGGGCGCTGGCGCTTCGCCGCTTCGGGCGCGCCCTCGACACGGCCGATGTCGCGGGCGCCATGTCGCTTGAAGGTCTCAGGGGGACGCCCGACGCCTTCCGGCCCGAGATTCACCACGCCCGTCCGCATCCGGGGCAGGTCAGGAGCGCCTCCCGTCTGTGGGCCCTCCTGCAGGGATCGCAGATCCGCGAGTCGCACCGCACCGGAGACCCCCGGGTGCAGGACGCCTACTCCCTGCGCTGCATTCCCCAGGTGCACGGCGCGGCCCGCGAGGCCCACGGGTACGCCCACCGCATCCTCGCCACCGAAGCCAACTCGACGACGGACAATCCGCTGGTGCTACCGGCCGGGGACGACGGGGAGTCGGCGGGAACGCGGCGGGAGCCGGCCGCGGAGAGTTCGCCGCCGGGCCGGGGGGGCGCACGCCCGGCCTCCGGTGCGCGCGTCCTCAGCGGTGGCAACTTCCACGCCCAGATCGTCGCCCAGTGCCTCGACCTCGTGGCCATCGCGGCCGCCGACCTGGCCTCGATCTCCGAACGGCGCATCGACCGCCTGCTCAACCCCGACCTCTCCGGCCTTCCCGCCTTCCTCACTCCGAAGCCCGGCATCCGCTCCGGGCTCATGGTCGCGCAGGTGACGGCGGCCGACGCCCTCTCCGAGATGCGTGTCCTGGCCTCGCCCGCCAGCGTCGATTCGGTGTCGACGAGCGCCGCCCAGGAGGACCACGTTTCCATGGGGATGGCGGCGGCCCGAAAGGTGCGGCGGTCGGTAGAGCTGCTGGAACTCGTGCTCGCGGTGGAGCTGCTGTGCGCCGCCCAGGCGGTCGAGTTCCACCGCCCGCTGCGCGCCGGGCGGGGTGTGGAAGAGGCGTTGGAGACGGTGCGCGGCCGGGTCTCCCGCATGGACGGAGACCGGGTGCTGAGCGGCGACATCGAGGCGGTCGCCACCCTGGTGCGCCAGGGCGCGGTAACGCATCCCGAAGCATAGCAGCCCGTGGACAAAATCCCCCCGGCATTCGAACGGCGACGCATCCGCGCT
>JAPPNM010000005.1 GCA_028873825.1 Gemmatimonadota bacterium
GTAATCTAAGGCCCCGGGCGGTGCTGCCCTACCCCGGGATCGCAGGATCCGGGTTTACTCTCGCTTCGTACGCGCACCGTCGCCTCGACGGTGCCGTGCGGCGTCAGCCGTGAGTCGAGGTGCGGAGGATTCCGTTCGAGGGTTCGCGCAAGCGCAGCCTGCCCGGTTGGGACGGACGGAGTGCGGTCTGTCGAGACTCTACCGCGATAGAATCGGAGCGCGCTGATTCCCGCCATCCAATGGCGATTCTCCCGCTATTCCGTGAGGGCGGCTTCACACACGCCCCAACGGCAAGGATGGCAGATCGTGCAGTCCCAGTTGACTTTGGACGATTCCTTGCCTTGATTCCCTCCCCCCTTGACCCTGACGTAACGTCGGGGTCAACGTCGCGCCTTGCCGGCCCGGGGCGGCGCGCCCAGAATCCAAACCTGCCGGATCAGCGTAGGGGCAGCCGCAGACCGGCGTCCAGATCACGCGGTGAGAAGGAGGGAGCTCGAAAGGAGCCACCATGCACAGCCCGCCCCACGTGTCGCCCGGCTCGTTGGTCCGGATATTCCTCCTGACCGTCGCGGCTCTCGTTGCCGTACCCCTCCTGCCCGCCGATGCCCGCGCCCAGGCGCCTTGGCAGATACCCGCTCCGAGCGACACCGTCTACGAGGTCCGGCTCGGCGACGGGTCCGTGATCTACGGGCGCATCGCGGAGGTCGACGCGGAACGGGTGGTTCTCACGACCGTGGGCGGCGGTCGGCTAGAGGTCGAAAGGTCCCAAATCCGAGAAGTCCGGCCAGCCGCCGGAAGAGTCGTGGAGGGCGAGTACTGGAACGAGGATCCGGGTGGCACCCGCCTGTTCTTCACGGCCACCGGGCGTTCGCTCAAGGAGGGGGAGTCCTACATCGGCACCTACGTGGTGGTCCTGCCCTTCGGTGCCCTGGGGCTCACCGACCGTATCACGATCGCCGGCGGGGCCCCCATTCTCTTCGGGGAGTTCGAGCCACTCTACCTCGCGCCAAAGGTACAGATCGTACGGAGTCCAACGGCGCAGGTCTCGGTCGGAACGCTCGCCTTCCTGTTCGATGGCGAGACGGTCGGGATCGCTTACGGCGTGGGCACGTTCGGCAGTGCGGACGAGGCGCTGTCCCTCGGAGTCGGTTTCTTCTACGCCGGAGATGAGGTCGCAGACGAGCCGGCGTTCATGTTCGGCGGCGAAACGCGCGTGAACCGGCGGGTCAAGCTCATCACGGAGAACTACATCCTTCCCGATCGCGTGGGCACGATCCTGTCCGGAGGGATCCGCGTCATCGGCGACCGCTTCGCGACCGAGGTCGCGGTCGTCGGTGCGGTCGGGGATGGGGACACGGGGTGCTGCCTTCCCATCATCAACTTTTCTTATGCACTCGGGAAGCGGTGACCCGGGTCGGTCAGCGCCAGCGTTCCGGAGTCTTCACGAGGTAGTAGCACGCGGCGGCCGCCGCCCAGGTCGCCGACTCCACCCGAATCATGTCTGCAAGGCGGGTGGATTCGGTGCCGAATCGCCGAAAGCTGCGGAGCAGGGCTGTCGAGGGCGGCTGCAAAGCCCGCAACTATCTCCTCGCCGCCGGCCCTCTCCTGGCCTCCCAGGGCCGAGGGCGCCGTGCCCCAGCCCGCCGCGCCGACAAGCGAACGGGTCGGCAGACACGTTCCGGGAACGGGGCGGGCGGGGGCGGAGAGCGTCGGCGACACGTGGGCCCGCCCGGCAGTTGTCAGCGAGGCCGTCGGACGACTACATTGTGCCGCTCCAACAGCCAGTCACCCTTGGACAGCGAGAAAGTCATGGCCAAGTACATGTTTCGAACCAGCTACACGCAATCCGGCCTCAAGGGGCTGCTCGCCGAGGGCGGGACCGGCCGGGAGGCGGCCCTCCGTGAGACGATCGAGGCCGCGGGCGGTACGCTGGAGGGGTTCTACTACGCCTTCGGAGACTGCGACCTCTACCTGATCGCCGACCTTCCCGACGAAGCGACGGCGACGGCGCTCTCGCTCAACATCGCCGCCGCGGGCGCGCTCACGGTATCCGTGACCGTTCTGCTGACCGCGGAAACGGTGGACGAAGCCGTCGGGAAGTCCGTGCCGTATCGGTTGCCCGGCGCCTGAGGCGCCGCGGCCGGGAGGACTGCCAAGCCCGCCGCGTACCGCGCGACCGCGGACGCGGCACGCATTTCGCCTGGGCGCGACCCGACTCCGCGACAACGCCCCGAGGGTTCCGTTCGGGGCCGTGAGCACCCCCCGCAGGCCCGCCATGCATGCCGGCCTCGCCCTGTTCATGGCGGGATGCCTCGTGAGCATCTTCGCGCCCACCTTCGGGGCGATGATCGCAGGCCGCGTCCTGCAGGGCGTCGGGGTGGCGGCGCCTCGCATCGTGACCGTCGCCATGGTGCGCGACCAGTACGAAGGCCGCCGAATGGCCCGTCTCATGTCGTTGGCGATGGCCGTGTTCATCCTCGTTCCCATCGTCGCTCCTGCGCTCGGCCAGGGGATCCTGCTGGTGGGAGACTGGCGCGCGATCTTCGCCGCCATCTTCGCCGTCGCCGCGATCGCGCTGACGTGGTTCGCGCTGCGCCAGCCGGAGACCCTGCCGGTCGCCGCGCGGCGGCCGTTCTCCCCGCGGGACATCGGCGCGGCCGCCCTGGAGGTGCTGCGAACCCGTACCGCGCTCGGATACACCCTCGCCGCCGCATGTCTGTTCGCTCCGTTCCTCGCCTACCTGAGCTCGGCCCGGCAGATCTTCCAGGACGCCTATCGCACCGGAGAGCTTTTCCCGCTCTGGTTCGGCGTGCTCGCGCTGGCCTTCGGGTGCGCCTCGCTCGTCAACGGCCGGTTGGTGATGAAGCATGGGATGCGCCGACTCTCGAAGACGGCGGCGGCGGCCGTCACCCTGGTCTCGGCCGCCGCCTGGGCGCTGGCCTTCGCCTTCGGGGGGCTTCCTCCGTTCCGCCTCTTCATGGGCTACCTGCTCGTCGTCTTCTTCTGCATCGGCCTGCTCTTCGGAAACCTCAATGCGCTGGCCATGAGGCCGCTGGGCCACGTGGCGGGGGCGGGGGCGGCGGTGGTCGCTTCGCTTACCACCTTCGGAGGGGTGCCGCTGGGCGGGCTCGTGGGACGCAGCTTCGATGGGACCATGTATGCGCAGACCGGCGCCTTTGCCGTGTTCGGGGCGGGTGTGCTCGCGGCAATGCGATGGGCGGAGGGAACGCGCGGAAACGACGATTCCGATCGGCGGACGCGGCGGTCCGCGGATGATGTCCGAGCGCCGGGAGCGTCGACGCGCCGCGGCCGGCAAGGTCGCGACCGCCGGGGCCGGGGGCGGGCTAGCCTAGCCTAGCCTGGCCTAGAAAAACGCGTCCCACCGCAAGTGCAGCCGCAGGAACGCGTCGCGGCGCTCCTCCCCGCCCCGCCCGAGCCCCTTCGCCACGTCCAGGCGCATGTACCCGTCCATGAACACGAGCCCCGCTCCGACCCCGAAGAGGTCCTCGTCTCCCGCCCTCGCCCAGTCGCCGAAAATCGAAGCGCGAAGAAACAGCACGGGACGCTGAAGATCCAGCCGGGCCATCGCGACGCGGGCGGCCCGCACCGCCCCCCCATGCCCCCGCAGCCAGCCGCCCGTCCCGCCGACATGCCACAGATCCTGCTGCGCCGGGGCGCCCCACACCCGGGCGACCCCCGCCTGCACGCCCACGGACATGCGGTCCGGCAGAGGCACCGCCAGGGCGCCTTCCGCCAGGGCGCTGACGTGAGAGCTGTCGCCCAGGACGCCGCGCACGGCCACGCGGCCGCCCCCGCCCGCCGATCCAAGCTCGCCGCCCCACCACGGCCTCCAGATCAGGCCGGTCCCCACCCGGTCCCGGCGCGTGTCGGCCCCCACGTCGGCGTCGCGCTCGGCGAAGAAGCGAACCGACAGGCGGTTCCTCTCCCCGCCGGGGGGCAGAAAGCGGATCGCGGCGCCGTGAGACCAGTGGAAGTCGGCGGGGTCGCCGGCCGCGTAGAGACCCGGCGGACCGCTGCCGCCGGCACCCGGATCGGCGCTGCGCAGCGCCCGGTAGAAGGAGACCAGGATCCTGCTCCGGGGATGGTCGCGCAGGAGGGTCAGGTCGATGTCCGGCGCCTCCAGGCGGGCGGTTCCGATTCTGGCCGTCAGCTCCGCGGTTCCCCAGCCGAAGCCGCGGCGCAGGCGCGTGCCCAGCGACAACCGCTCCACCGGGTTGTAGCGCAGGAGCCTCAGCGTCTTGGCGGGGGGATGGAAGATCCAGGGGCTCGCCCCCCGGCCGCGGTCGCTCCCCTCCCCCGGGCCGATTGCGGCGAGCTCGGCGGCAACCTCGTCGAGAGCGGCGTCGGCGGCCGCCCGGTCCTCCCAGAAGGGCGGGGGCAGCAGATCGCTGGTGGTCAGGGCTTCCCGGTCGGCGGGGACGATCGTCACCGTCTCGCCGGAGTCCGCCGACTCCGGGTCGCCGCCCACGCTGTCTCCCTCCCGGCGCCAGAGCCGGAGAGCTTCCGCGGCCGTGGCCGGGACGCCCTCGGCCGCCTCCGTCCCCCGCTCGCGGATGTCCTCGATCTCCAGCGTCCAGTCGATGGTCATCGGAGCGGCGGGGGGCGCTTCGCCGGTGGCGGTCACGCCCTCCGCCGCCACCGCGTGACCCCTCCACCTGACGCTCCGGGGCAGCCAGTGCCGCATCTCCCAAAGTCCGTACTCCGCCACCACCGTCGAAATGTCCAGCTCCATGCGCGGAAGCGAGTTGTTGAGCATTCCGCTGAGGAGACCGCCGACGAGTCCCTGGGTGCGCGGAGCGGCCCACAGACTTGAATCCGGCCGGGCTTCGGCGGAATCCAAGACGCCGAGGTCCACTGTCAGGCCCAACCCGCCCCCGGCCCACCGCCAGGACATCTCCCGGTCGATCTTCTTGGCGAGCCGGAAGGCGACGCGGACGAGCCTGAAGGACTCCGGGTCGATCCACATGATCGCGGAAACCAGGCGGACGCTGCGATACCGGGGGATCACGGCGACGGCGACCGCCCTTACCGCGCGCCCGTCGCCGAAGCGCACCGAGATCGTGTCCCCGGAGCGGAAACGGTAGTGGCGCTCCGAGTCCGGCCTGAGCGGGCTGAGGGTGAGGAAGTCGGCCGCCCGCGGTTGCATGAAGACGGCGGAGCCGAAGACGAACGGGTCGGCGAGCGGATCCGCCGCGAAGCGCTCCGTCCGCAGCCCGGGGAAGAACTGGGAGTGGCCGGGAGCGGAGCCGGGATGCCGGAACCGCGCTCCGAGGACGTGCGCGACATCGGGCTCCGTGCGCGACCACCGGACGCGGATCGCGCGCTCGCCGTGCATCCACGGCCGGTCGCGCCGAACGGAGGCGGCCTCGACGCCCACCCGCTCCCGGATCAGCGCCGTATACGAGTCGATGCCCAGCCGGGCGGTGTCGCGGGCCGCCTTCGCGCCGATCACGAGGCGGCGGGCGGTCTCGTCGAGGTAGGCGCCCCGCGCGGGGCCGGGGGGAAGGGTGTCGGGGGTCTGCGCGGCGAGGGCGACGTGCGGGGCGGAGGCGAGGAGAAGGTGAACGAACCCGCGCGCGATCCCCGAGCTCCGGGGCGCCGGCGACGGAGGGGGCCGCTCCGGCGGGGCCGCTCGAAGCCGTCGTCCGGACCCAACAGCCCGTGGACAAAATCCTCCCGGCATTCGAACGGCGATGCATCCGCGCTGGCCGCTTCGCTTCACCCGTCCGCGCTGTAAAGCATAATACATTACACTATGTAATGTCTGCTATACATTTTGCCACTTCAAGGCTGCGCTCTGCGTTGCTCC
>JAPPNM010000033.1 GCA_028873825.1 Gemmatimonadota bacterium
CGCGTCCTCCTCCACCGGGCCCATGAAGGTCTTGAACATGAGGTTGAAGAGGCGCGGCTCGCCCAGCTCGCAGTCGCCGTGCGCACCCGGCGCCACGGACGGCTTTCGCGGGCAGCCGGCCTCGTCCGCGCGGTCCGCCCGCCAACGCTTCTTGCAGGTCCCGCACTCCAGCAGCGGGTCGGCGAAGCCCGACACGTGCCCCGAGGCCTCCCAGACGCGCGGATGCATGAGAATGCCCGCGTCGAGCCCCTCGATGTCGTCGCGGGCGTGCACCATGGCGGACCACCACGCGTCGGCGATGTTCTTGCGCAGCTCCACGCCGAGCGGACCGTAGTCCCAGACCGACGCGGCCCCGCCGTAGATCTCCGACGACTGAAAGACGAGTCCCCGCCGTTTGCACAGCGAGACGATCCTGTCCATGCGGTCGGGCACTTCGCGTCCTCGGTCGATTGAGGGTCTCGAGCGATTCCCCGGGGCTTCCCCGGCACTCCGAAATCTACCGAAGCGGCAGCTCGCGGGCACCGCCGCCTTCCGGATCCCCTCCGCCCCCGCCCGCAGGCCGCGCCGAACCGGGAACTTCCTCCCCTTCGCCGGCTTCCGGCTCCAGCCCGGTGGCCGCCGCGCTCCATCTCCACAGACGCTCCTGGGCCCTCGGGTCGCGCGCCGCCTTCGCGGGCACGGCCCGGACTCCCATGTCGAAGTACAATCCGTTGAGGTCCTCACCCCTTCTGCCCGCGGCCAGCTCGCCGACGATGGGCCCGGCCCGGTGCGCGTCGCGAGCCACGAACCGCCGAACCGCGCCCCCGCCCGGGAGGCCGCTGACATAGCTGCGGAGCAGGCCCGTGTCGTACACGCCCGGGTGCAGCGCGACGGCCTGGATCCCGGTACCCGCGACGCGGCGCGCGAGCGCCAGGGTGAAGAGAACGTTGGCGAGCTTGCTCTGCTGGTACGCCCGGCGCCTGCGGTACCGCCGCCGCTCCCAGTTGGGGTCGCGGAAGTTGAAGGCGGGACCGGAGTGCGCGGCCGACGATATCGTGATGATCCGGCTCGGTCCGTCCGCGCCGCGAAGCTGCGGGAGGAGAAGGTTCGTCAGGAGAAAGTGGGCCAGGTGGTTGACCGCGATCTGAAGCTCGAATCCGTCGCGGCTCTCGGCGCGGCGCACCGGCAGGCACGCCGCGTTGTTGACCAGGGCCGAGATCGACACCTCCATGCCGGCGATCCGGGCGGCCGCCGCCCGCACGGAGCCGAACGAAGCCAGGTCGGTGGCGACGAGACGGTGGTTCCCGGCGCTCTGCGGCGAGTGAAGGGACCCGAGCGCCCTTCGGCCGGCCTGCTCGTCCCGGCAGAGCAGGATCATGTCGTACCCGCGTCCCGCCAGGTTCCGGGCCGCGGCCAGACCGGCTCCCCGGTTGCCGCCGGTGACGACGACCGCCCTCATCGTCCGGCGGCCGGCGGTCTTGCGGCCCGCGGACAAAATCCCCCCGGCTTTTCCGTGAAACTCGGGGGGCATGGTTTCAGCTCGCGCGGGGTGGCCACCCCAACCGGCGTGGCCATGACCGTTGTCCGCGGACTGCTGGGGCTCGGGGCGCCGTGTGGACACCCCGGCGTTGGTCGGCGCATATTGTTATGGCTTGGATGCTCAGAAAACCCGGACGGAAAATCCGTTCCGGTTCAACCGGACCCCGAGGAATGAAATGAATCTGAACTTCTCGGACAAGGCCCGCGACATGGTCTTGTCGTTCATGGACATGGAAGAGGACGGGCTGCAGGCGCTGAGGATCGCCGTGGACGGAAGCCCCTTCGCCCCCAACTACGAGCTGACCCTCGTGGACGCCGACACCCGGCGCGAATCGGACCTCGAGGTGAACGCGGGCTCCTTCACGGTGCTCGTGGACAAGGCGAGCGCGGACCGCCTGAACGGAGCCACGGTGGACTTCGTGGAGACCGTTCGGGAGAGCGGCTTCCAGATCACCCCGGACCCCGACGCGCTCAAGTCGGCCGGGGAAGGCAACGGCCCCGCGGGCGAGCTGGCGGAACGGGTCTCCCGCGTCCTCGACACGGAGATCAACCCGGCGATCGCGGCGCACGGGGGCGTGATCAACCTGGTGGACGTGCAGGGCACGGAGATCTTCATCGAGATGGCGGGCGGGTGCCAGGGGTGCGCCATGTCGCGCATGACTTTGCGCCAGGGCGTGGAGCGCATGGTGTCGCAATCGGTTCCGGAGGTAACCGCCATACATGACGTGACCGACCACGCCAGCGGGGACAACCCCTATTTCACCTGACGGGCTGCCAGCAGTCCGTGGTAAAGCCGCCCGAGCACCGAGAGCGGCGAGGCGCCGGGCCGGAACGGGCGTTTCGCCGAGCGGTTCGGCGGTAAGGGGAATGCGGTACCGGACGCTGATCCGCAACGCCGCGGTCGTTCTGCCGGGCGAGACCGCGCGGACCTCGGTCCTGCTCGACGGGGGTCGAATCGCCGCCGTGGACGCGGCGGCGCACACCCGCGCGGACGAGGTGGTTGACGCAGCCGGGCTTCACCTAATGCCCGGCGTGATCGACGACCAAGTCCACTTCCGCGATCCCGGCCTCACCCACAAGGAGGACCTGCGCACCGGCAGCCGGGCCTGCGCGGCCGGGGGCGTGACCTCGTTCCTGGAGATGCCCAACACCGTGCCGCAAACTGTCACCGCCGAGGCGCTCGCGGCGAAGCTGGCGCTGGCCGCGCGGCGCTCGGTGGTCAACTACGGCTTCTACATCGGCGCCACCGCCGACAACCTGGACGAGCTGAATCGCGCCGCCCGCACTCCCGGGATCAAGATCTTCATGGGGTCGAGCACGGGGAACATGCTGGTGGACGACCAGGAGAGTCTCGAAGCCGTCTTCGCCGGGACGACGCTCCCGATCGCGGCGCACTGCGAGGACGAGGGAACCGTGCGCGCCAACCGGGCCGCGCTGGACCCCCCGCTCACCGTCCACGACCACACCCGCATCCGGGACCACCGCGCGGCGGCCGTCGCCACGCGTCGCGCTATCGGTCTGGCCCGGCGCCACCGCCGCCGCTTCCACGTCCTGCACGTCTCCACGGCCGGCGAGGTCGAGATCCTGGCCGGGCAGCCGCAAGACCTCGTCACGGCGGAAGCGTGCCCGCACCACCTCCTTCTCGACGCCGCCGACTACGCGCGGCTCGGCACCCTGGCCCAGATGAACCCGTCGCTCAAGACGGCGGCGGACCGGGAGGCCCTCTGGCGCGGCCTGCGCGAAGGCGCGATCCAGATCGTCGCCACCGACCACGCCCCGCACACCCTCGAGGAGAAGGGGGCCCCCTACCCCGCCTCGCCCTCCGGCGTGCCCGCGGTCGAGACGGTGCTCCCGCTCATGCTCAACGAGGTGAACCGGGGGCACTGCACGCTGCGGGATCTCGTCGCTTGGATGTGCGACGGCCCTGCCCGGATCTGGGACATGGTGGGCAAGGGCCGGATCGAGGAGGGGTACGACGCCGACGTGGTGCTCGTGGACATGGAGGCCGAGCGCGCGGTTCGCAACGAGGAGCAGCGGACGAAGTGCGGGTGGAGCCCGTGGCACGGGACCGTGCTGAAGGGGTGGCCGGTGCGCACCTGGGCGGGGGGCCGGACGGTCTTCGCGGACGGGCGCGTGGAGCGGAAGCCGGTGGGGGGGGAGATAGTCTTCGACCACGCGCTGGGGGGATACTGGGCCACTCGGGACGAGTGAGAGAGGATCGGCTCTCGCCGCAAGCGCATGCGGCGCGCCCGAGCTCGACGGACGCTGGGCCGCCCGGGACGAGCGAGAGAGGATCGGGAGGGCGCCGGCGGACCGCGGTCGTGTAAACCGCGGTTTCCATTATGTCAACCGCGGTTTACGCTCAGGTCCGTCCGGGGCGCGCTCCCGGATCCGGTTCGCCGCTCCACCGTCCCCGCCAGCGGATAGTGATCCGACCCGAACGCGTGGTCGAGGCGGCGGCACTCTCCCCGCCACCCGGCCGGGAGCCGGAAGAGCAGGTGGTCCGAGTGGCGCAGCCAGCCGCCGATTTCCAGGCGGTGGGTCGGGGCGGAGTCGGGGCGTTCCGGCTGCGGGAACCGCTTTCGGGCCACCCTGTAGGTGCTCTCGGCGCGACCCCGGAACCAGGTGTTGAAGTCGCCGCCGAGCGCGTAGGCGTCGGGCCGTCCGGGCGCGTCCTCCGCCTCCGGTCCCGCGAACACCGTCAGGAGCCCGGCCATCTGGCGGCGGCGGGCGACGCCCAGCGACCGCCACATGCGCGTCCACGGCGCGCGATTGTCCAGATGCACCGAACAGAACGCAACGGTCCCGGCCCCGAAGGCCACGGTGGCCGCCACGGCCACGCGGCGCTGGCGTTCGAAGGGCAGCTCGATCGCCTGGGGCGACGACAGCGGCACGTTGGCCAGGATCGCGTTGCCCCGGTCCTCGGGCGGCCCCCCGTCGTCCGGACGCCCGTTCCTCATCGACGGAACGTAGACCAGGTGGAGACCCGTTTCTCCGGCGAACGACACGATGTCGGTGCGGTCCTCTCCCGGCGGCCGGTCGGAGATGCGTTCGGCCCACGCGGAACCCGCGGCGACGGCGGGGAGGTGCGGCCCTCCGGCGAAGACCTCCTGGAGAAGCAGCACCACCGGACAGCCGGCGGCGATTCCGCCCCTGCCCGCCAAGCGCCCCCACAGCGAGCGAACGGCTCCTCCGCCGACGCGGACATTCCACGAGACGACTCTCAGCCGCCGCCCCCCCGGCTCGGCGCCGGGGAGCCCTTCCCGGGAGACGCCGGCGCCGGGAACGCCTCTCTCGCCCGCTGCGCCGACCCTCGCGGGTCCCACGGCCGCCCGCCAGCGCCGCAGCTCGCGCCGGTCCCCCGGCGGGGCCGCCGAGGTCCACTTCAGCGGAGGGGCGGGACGGTCCCGCGGATCCAGACATCTCCTCCACGCCTCTCTCAACGTCCGGTGCGCCTTTGGGTGGAAAGTTAGATTGGTGAGGCTGCGGCTAGATTGGTGAAGCTGCGGCGCCTAGCCGCTCTCGGTGCTCACGCGGGTCTGTCCCCGGACCGCTCATGAACGATAGCAGGAAGCCGACCGTCCTGATCGTCCGCGACGGGTGGGGCGCGGGAGCCTCGTCTCCGGCGGAGATCGAGCGGCAGGGCAACGCCGTGGCCAAGGCCCGCACGCCCGTGCGCGACCGGCTGCTGGCGGAACGCCCCTGGAGTCTGCTGCGAACCTCCGGCGAGGCGGTCGGCCTGCCGGCGGGACAGATGGGCAACTCCGAGGTCGGGCATCTCAACCTCGGGGCCGGCCGAGTCGTTCCTCAGGACGTCACCCGGATCTCCGCGTCGATCGGGGACGGGTCCTTCTTCGCCCTTCCCGGGCTGGCGGACCTAGCCGGTGCGCTTCGGCGGTCCGGGGGCGCCCTCCATCTCGTCGGACTGTGTTCGGACGGCGGCGTCCACAGCGATATCGGCCACCTGCACGCGCTCCTGGACTGGGCCGGCCGCGAGCGCATTCCGGCGAGCGTTCACTGCATCACGGACGGCCGCGACACATCTCCCACCTCGGGCGCGGCGTGGATCGAGGCGCTGGCCGCGCGAACCGCCGCGGGTCGCGACGCGAGGATCGCCACCGTGTCCGGGCGCTACTTCGCCATGGACCGCGACGGGCGCTGGCCGCGCACGGAGCGTGCCTATCGCGCGATCGCCGAAGGAGCCGGGCCGCGCGCGGACGACGCCGCGGAGTACGTCGCCCGCTGCCACGCCGGCGGCACCACCGACGAGTTTCTGCCGCCGGTCGTGGTCGGCGGCGCCGACGCGGGCGGGCGGGCCCGCCGGGGCCGTCCGGCCAACGCCCCCCGGGCCGGCGTCCGCCCGGAAGACGGCATCCTCTTCTTCAACTTCCGCGCCGACCGGGCCCGGCAGCTCGCCGCGGCCCTCGCCGACCCCGCCTTCCCCCACTTCCCCCGCCCCCGCGGCCCCTTCCGCACATTCGTCGCGATGACGCGCTACGAGGACGACTTCCCCCACCCCGTCCTCTTCCCCCCCCGCCCCGTCGCCAACACCCTGGGCGAGGTCCTGGCGCGGGCCGGACGCGCCCAGCTCAGGATGGCCGAAACGGAGAAGTACGCGCACGTCACCTACTTCTTCAACGGCGGCGTCGAGGAGCCCTTCCCGGGCGAGGACCGCCGCCTCGTCCCATCCCCCGGCGTCGCCACCTACGACCTCATGCCCGAGATGAGCGCGCCGGAGCTGACCGAAGCGCTCCTCGGACATCTCGGCAGGGGACGGCACGACTTCGTCCTCGTGAACTACGCGAACGCCGACATGGTGGGCCACACGGGAAGCGTTCCTGCGGCCATCGCCGCGGTGGAGACCGTGGACGCCTGCGTGGGACGGGTGCTGGAAGGCATCCGCGCGGCGGGAGGCACCGCGCTCGTCACAGCCGACCACGGCAACGCCGAGAAGATGCTCGACGAGGACGGCAACCCCTTCACCGCCCACACCACCTTCCCCGTCCGCCTCTTCCTCGTCGGGCCCGGCGCCCCGGGCGCCGCGCTACGGGACGGCATCCTCGCCGACGTGGCCCCCACCGTCCTCGAGCTCATGGGAATCCCCCAACCCGCGGAGATGACCGGCCGTTCCTTGCTCGGCGGTCCGTCCCGGAACAGTCTGGGCGGGTCATGAACGGGAACGTCCTCGCCCGCGCCGTCGACCGCCTTGCCGGCCGCATCGGCCGCTTCGTTTCCTGGCTGACTCTGGCCATGGTCCTGATCGGCGCCTACAACGCCGTCGCCCGCTACCTGGGGCGCTTCATCCACGCCAGCCTGAGCTCCAACCTCTACCTGGAACTCCAGTGGTACCTCTTCTCCCTGATCTTCCTCCTGGGCGCGGGGTTCGCGCTAAGGGAGAACGCGCACGTGCGGGTCGACGTGCTCTACGGCCGGCTGCGGCGCAGGGCGCGGGCGCGGATCGACGCGATCGGCTCGGTCCTGCTGCTGTTGCCGTTCTGCATCTTCGTGCTCTGGGTGTCGTGGCCGTCGATCCGCAACTCGTGGGCGGTGCGCGAGGTGTCTCCCGACCCGGGCGGGCTGCCCCGCTATCCGCTCAAGGCGGTGATCATAGTGGCGTTCGTGCTGCTGCTGGCCCAGGGCGTGTCGCAGCTTCTGAAGGACGTGGCGGCGCTGAGGGAACGCGAGCCGGAGGGCGGGGACGGATCGGACTGATCGGTGGACGCCAACATCCTCGCCCCGCTGATGTTCGTGGCGGTCTTTCTGATCATCTTCAGCGGGTATCCGGTCGCCTTCGCGCTGGGCGGCGCCTCGCTCCTCTTCGCCTTCGTCGGCGTCGAGCTCGGGATCTTCGACTGGCACCTGCTCTACGCCATGCCCGAGCGGATCTTCGGGGTGATGTCGAACTACGTCCTGCTGGCCGTGCCGTTCTTCATCTTCATGGGGCTGGTGCTGGAGAAGGCGAAGCTGGCGGAGGACCTGCTGACAACGATCGGCACCCTCTTCGGGCGGCACCGGGGCGGTCTGGCGCTGGGAGTCGTGGTAGTGGGGGCCATGCTGGCGGCGGCGACGGGGGTGGTCGGCGCCTCGGTGGTGGCGATGGGCAGCATCTCGCTTCCCGTCATGCTGCGCTACCGGTACTCGGCGCGGCTGTCGTCGGGGGTCATCCTGGCGTCCGGGACGCTGGGGCAGATCATCCCGCCGAGCATCGTGCTGGTGGTGCTGGCCGACCAGCTCGGGATCTCGGTGGGCGACCTCTTCATCGGGGGACTCGTGCCGGGGCTGATGCTGGCCGCGATGTACGCGACGTACGTGGGCGGGGTGGCGATCGCGAGACCCGAGGCCGCGCCCGCGCTGCCGCGCGAGATGACCGAGATCCCGTGGCGCGAGCTCCTCAAGCGGGTCGTCGCGGTGATGCTGCCGCCGCTGGCGCTCATCCTGATCGTGCTCGGGTCGATCTTCGCGGGCGTCGCGACCCCCACCGAGGCGGGCGCGATCGGGGCGGTGGGCGCTATCCTGCTGGCCTCGGCGCGCGGGCGCATGTCGACGGCGGTGCTGCGCGAGGCGTGTGTGGGCACTACCAAGCTGACCACGATGGTGATGTTCCTGCTCATCGGGTCGACCGCCTTCGCGCTGGTCTTCCGCGGCCTCTACGGCGACATCTGGATCGAGGACCTGCTCACCAACCTGCCGGGCGGCACGATCGGCCTCCTCCTGGTCGCGAACCTGGCGATCTTCATCCTCGGCTTCTTCCTCGACTTCTTCGAGATCGCCTTCATCGTCATCCCCCTGCTGGCCCCGGCGGCCGCGCTGCTCGGAATCGACCTCGTGTGGTTCGGCGTGATGATCGGGATGAACCTGCAAACCTCGTTCCTGACGCCGCCATTCGGGTTCGCGCTCTTCTACCTGCGCGGGGTGGCGCCGCCGGAGGTGAAGACGACGGACCTCTACCGGGCGGTGATCCCGTTCATCGCGATCCAGCTCATCGGGCTGCTGGCGATCGTCCAGTGGCCGTGGCTGGTGACGGGGCTGGTTCGCTGAGGGGTTGACGGCCTCGACGCCGACCTTCGACAACGTCATTCGCGATCCATCGCTTCGGTCTCCGCTCTCGCGGGCGTTCCAGGCCGATGTCGCTGGACACGGGCACCAGTTCCGCCTCGGGGGTGGATCAACCTGGCTACTTTGGGACTCCTCCGGTTCTTCGCCTCGTTCGCTTCGACGGGCAACCCCAAGGGGAAGTAGCCACGCGCACCGCCCGGCGGCACCCCAGCCGACCCAGACCGGGAAAAGCGCTCAGTCCACTCTCAGCGCCCCACTGCGCCGGGGACCTTGCAAGCCGGAGACCGGAAGCATCGGCCACCCAACACCATGGCATGCTCTCGAAGATGGTGAATGCGGCAGAGGCGGCCCACTTCGCCGAGACCGATGACGGAGGCCCGCCATCGGCACCATCCCGTAGGCTGGAATGCTCGCCCCGGCGAACACCGGCGCTATATTGATTGCTCGACCCCCAACCCCGACACGGAGTCATGAAGCGCGCCCGAGCCTGTCGTTCCCATCCTGACGCCACGCGTCTCTACCTCGCCTTTGGCCAACCAGCCACCGAGGAGGTGGGCCATCGACCCCGAGATGCCAACAGCGACCAGCCGCCCTCGAACGTTTCGATCACGGGACCGAGATGACCGCCCTCAACCGCACGCATCCCCCGCTCCTCGGGCCAACCGATGGGCAACCGACCCGCGATCGTCAGTCCCCGGCGATCGTCCGCCGCTCTCTGGACACAGCCGACACATCGTCTAGCTGTCCGTCCATCGCCTCCACTCTACCAGTTTCGTCCCCGTTCTGCTGGAGGGACTTGCCGAGCACTCATCTCCGCCTCGCCGACGCCTCGACTCCTCCTCCAACGAGCATTCGTCTTCCGAATTGGCTCCGTTTCCTGCCGCCAGCCATGCTCGTTAGCCACCACTCACCCCTGGAGGAAACCAGCTGATGGCTCTGGACATCGCCCTACAAGAGAACATCCTTGAGCTAACGAAGACTCACTGGGTCACTCACGCCCAAGACCAAGGCTTTACCGAGATCATCCAGGGAAAAGAACCTGGTCACCGGATGGCCGACTACGTTGACGACAGGACTTGCGCGCTTCTCAAGGTCCATCTCGATACGCGCTATGAAGGAGACAAGAAGGGCAACGTACGGAAGCGTTCCATGGGTGACATATGGGTCCATTCACAAGGTATTTTCAATCCCATCAACGTCAAATCTGGTCTTCAGGACATGAATGGGCAACCAAACTTGGTCTCTATGCGGAAGCTGCTAGACTACATCTTCAAGCGATGGATCGACTCATACTATCTTCTGATCATCAAGTTCGACGTTTCCGCAGAGCCCACGCACAAAGCATACCTCGTCGATATTCTCGACTGGACAGATTTCATCACCTACGATGCAGGCCCTGGGCAGATCATGCTGCGAGAGCGCGATTTCTACGGCTCCTACGAGTCAGGCTACACGCCTCCCAATCGGACCGTTCCAGAAAAGGCAGACATCCTCTTTACGCTCTTTGAGCAGCAATTGGAAGCACTATTTGCAAACCGTCGTGAGCGGCTGGCGAGACAACGCGCTATGCTGACGACGTTCCGAAGCAGCGCTTTCACAGTGAACCAATCTGAAATGAGATTCGTTGCATGAGGCAGCGCAAGCACGAGCGTGAGCACAAACGCCAGCGCGGTCAATACATGACGCCCGCTTCGCTTGTCGACGATATCGTTCGGCGGATTCCGCTAGACAACTGCACTCGCGTCCTAGAACCATCGTGCGGGGACGGGGCATTCCTTACTGCACTCGCCACTCGGCTACTAGACGTGTCTCGCGGACACCGGTCCTCCAAATCGGTGGACTTGATGGGCATCGAGATTGACCGTGCCTTGGTCGAGAGATGCCGGACGCGCGTGGCCGAACACGCGGTCACGGTGTCGTCCCGCGTCAACGTCGATGTCTTCGAGGCGGACTTTTTTCACGCCTACCTTACAGGATCCTTGGCGGGCACATGCGGGTCAAACCGTCATCTGCATCACAGCACCTTCGACCTTATTGTCGGTAATCCGCCATTCGGTGGCACCTTTGACCATGCTATCGAAGACATACTCGATTCCCGCCTCGGCAGGAGGTTAGGAAAGAAGATCAAGAAGGAGACCTATGCGTTCTTTATCGTAGCCTGCGTTGACTTGTTGCGGCCGGGGGGACAGTTGGTTTTTGTTTGCAGCGACAGTCTGCTCACCATACCCACTATGACCGGACTCAGACACTTGCTCGGCGAACTCGGTGAGGTTGCGCTTTCGGATATTCAGGAGTTTTCGAGTGAGACATCGTATCCTATGCTAGTCTTGGATTTTGTAAAGCGCAGGCGGCAAGGACGACTAACGCGCAACGGGTTATTGATCGAGCGGCGCGCGATACAAGCGACACCAAACCTGTCTTGGGGGATTACTCCCGACCTAGCACCGCTTTTCACGGGACCGCTGATGAAGGACACGTTTGTCGCTTCTAGTGGAATGACTACCGGGAAGAACGAGTATTTTGTGCGAACGAGTGACGACGACGATTGTATCGTTGAACCGTATCGCTTTGAGTTCTATGATGCACCCGTTACGGTAGCGTACGAGTTGGAGCGGGCTCGATTGAGGAAGCTACCGAGAGCCCGAAAAAGGGCGCTTGAAGAGGCTGAGGCACGCGGGGATTCGGAAAGACGGATTCGCATCGTGAGGAGGAAAGAACCACGTGTTGTCCGGCTCCCGGATCGGCGGTATTGGCCGTACAATAAGGCAAATGGACGATTGGTGTTCGCGGATCCCACGCATTGGATATACTGGAAAGATGATGGCGAGGCTGTGTTGACCTACAAAAGAACAGGGAACTGGTACTTGAGGGGGGTCGGTGGACAAAGGTTCTTTGGGAGGGAAGGACTCACATGGCAACTGGTGGGGGCGCGATTTGTAGCACGTTACTTGCCGCAAGGGTACATACTCGATAGCGGTGCCCCTTGTGCATTCGTGCGAGGGAACGGTGGCAAGGATGAAGTGTTTTTCGCTTTAGGATGGTTGTTGTCCGATTTGGCTAACCGGATTCTGAAGACGGTTATCAACCACACGATGAACATCCAGAGCAAGGACTTCGAGAGAATGCCGTATCCGTGGTGGGTTGAGAATTCGACACGGCGGATTGTGGTAGAATGCGTGGAATCCATGATCGAGGAAGCACGCCGTGGGCGAAAGTGGAAATGGAAGGATAGGGAAATCCGTCGCCTCAGCAAGTTGTTTGAGTGGCATCCCAGAGTGAAGCAGCGAAGCGTGCCAACTGCTTCTAGCTCGGCGCGAAGGATGGAGACAGGGGATCTTTTCCAGGCGGAAGGGCGAGTGGGAAGATGACTCTCGGTGGTGGAGGCTCCACCGCAGATGGAGAGTGGAAGTAGGGATGCGAGCGCGAATCACACCGCACTACACCCAACTGGTACACGATGCTTGCCTGAAGTCGTTTTGGCGTCGGAAGCGTCTTGCGCAGTTCTTGCGCGGTTGCGGGGTCACTGCGACGTACCTTGCGACGTGGAGCCGCGACGAGACGAAGCGCGATCTGCTAGATCGGCTCTTTGCCGATCTCGAGCCCACGCAAGAAGGCAAGCGGCTTATCCTTCGGATCGCTGGCAGCCTCATTGAGCAGACCAGCTTCCCCGATCTGGAGAACTGGGAGGATACCGCCGAAAAGAAGAAGCGGGCGCACGAGGCGGTTAATCGCCTAAGAGTTCATCAATCAGCGCAGGAAGCGGAGATTCAGGACGAGCGAAGTCGTAAGGAAACGCAAGCGAGGTTTAGGAAGCGGCAAGAGCGAGCTGCGCAAGCACAAACGACTCTCGAAAAGCTGACCGAACGCCTAGGTGAGCTCAGCGGGAGACTCGGCACGGCGGAGGCGGGATACGATTTCCAGGAATGGTTTTACGACCTAGCCGACTTCTCGGAGGTGCAAAACCGGCGACCCTATACGACTAACGGCAGGCAAATCGATGGATCCGTGACGATATCAGGTACTACCTATCTCGTGGAGTTGAAATTCACGAGAAAACAAGTTGGTTGCTCGGCCATTGATTCGTTTTACAAGAAGGTCACAACCAAAGCCGACAATACGATGGGCATAATGGTGTCGATATCCGGGTACAGTTCCGTAGCTATATCCGAAGCCTCTGGCACACGAACACCTTTGTTGCTGCTTGACCATGGGCATGTGTATTTCGTTCTCCATGGTGTGATGACGCTTGCCGAGGTGATTAATCGAGTCCGCAGGCACGCGTCACAGACTGGGGAGGCTTACTTGTCGGTGGAAGGATTCAACACGTAACCCGGCTACGACACTCCGGCGTTGTGTCGGAGTGCGGCAGGTCTGTCGGCACAGTCGGCGACCACACTGCTAAGGGGACAGGGATTCCCGCCAATTGATTCCGTGTTTCCCGCTATCATGAGACGGCGGCACCGTGCGCAATCGAACGGCAGGAATGGCAGATCGTGCTTTCCTGATTGAACTTACGTGATTCCTTGCCTTGATTCGCGTTCCCTTGACTCTGCCGCTTCGCCATCCCCTACCCCACCGCATCCTCCAGTCCTCGCTGAGGGTTCAGACCCTTGAGAAAGGGCTCCACCGGCAGGCACAGGATTCCCCTGCGCATTCCGCTGATTTCGATCACCTGTTCCGGAGGATTCCGGTCACCTGTTCCAGAGGATTCCGATCACCGATTCCGGAGGATTCCGATCACCTTGGTGAGGCGGAGGTCCGCGGCGGTGCTGGAGGCTCGGTTCATGGGGTTGAAGTCTAGGGGTTGGAGGGGGTCTTCGTCGAGCGCCGGGGCGGTTGCCGGGGGGTCGCGGGACCGGCCGCGGGCGGTTTTTCGGAGGGGTGGAGGTGGGGCGAAGGGGCTTGGACGCCCTCCGCGGCGCTCTGGGAGACCGACTTGGCTCGCGAACGGGGCCGTTGGCCCGGATCGGGCGGATTTGGACGGGTCCGGGCTGGCCGTAGCGGACGTCCGGACGGCCGCACGGCCCGCTGAGAGCCTTCTTTGCGTCCCATCGCCCCCGATCGGGGGGAGAGAGGTGCCCGCAGACGCATGCTTCGGCCCCGGTTCTTCGGCGGATCAGGAGCCGCCGGGGACGGCCCGGTTGTCCTTCGTCGAGTCGTACAGCCGTCTCATCGAGGCGCCCCTGAGGTCGATGCGGTGGGCGTTGTTGACGAGACGGTCGAGGATGGCGTCGCCGAAGGTGGGATCGCCGACGACCTCGTGCCAGTGCTCGACGGGGACTTGGTTGGCGAGCAGCGTGCCGCGGCGGGCGTAGCGGTCGTCGAGGATCTCGAGGAGGTCGTGCCGTCCCTGTCCCGAGAGCGAGGCGAGCCCCCAGTCGTCGAGGATGAGGAGCCAGGTCCGGGCGAGCCGCTGGATGACCTTGGGATACGACCCGTCGCCGCGGGCGAGGGAGAGTTCGTCGAGGAGGCGGGAGACGCGGTAGTAGCGCGTCGAGATGCCGACGCGGCAGGCCTGGTGGCCGAGCGCGCACGCGATGTACGACTTGCCGGATCCGGTCGCCCCGCTGATCAACACCGTTTGGCCGTCCCGGATCCACTGGCCGGAGGCGAGGTGCAGGACGAGGGAGTGGTCGAGACCTCGCGGCGCCTTGAAGTTGATGTCCTCGACGGTCGCGTCGAGATGCAGCCTGGCGTGGCCCTTGAGGCGCTGGTAGCGGCGCTGGTCGCGTTCGGTCCTCTCGCGTTCGAGGAGCAGCGACAGGCGGTCGTCGAAGGATAGCTCGGCGATGTCGGGCATGCCGGCCTGCTCCTCGAAGGCCCGGGCCATGCCCGAGAGCCGGAGTTCGTGGAGCAGGTCGAGGGTGGGTTGGCGAAGCATGGTTCGTCAGGACTCCTTTCCGTTGCGGGGGGTGGCGTAGTACCCGGGCCCGCGGATGTTGTCGTGCCGGCCGGGCAGGGAGAGTTCGTGCTGCTCGTCGCCGGCCCGGTCGAGGCCGGTCGCGAGGATGGACTTGACGGACCTGTAGGTCAGCGCGCCGATGCGGAGCGCGCGGCTGCAGGCGGCCTCCAGGCGTTCGCCGCCGTAGTTCCGCAACAGATCCTTGAGCCCGAGGCAGCTGCGGTAGCCCTGCTCGGGGTGGGGCCGGCGGGCGAGGAGCTGTTCGACGAACGCGGCCGTGTGCGGCCCGTTCCTACCGCCCCAGGCGATGAGCTTCGACGGCGTCCATCCCGCATGCTCGCGGTGCGCGGCGGGCATGTGCGACCACTCGGTCGAGAAGGCGCCTCTCGCGTGGATCCGCAGGTGCGCGGCGACCCGGCGGTGCCTGTGGAAGATCTCGATGGTGTGGGCCGTGATCCGGACATCGACCTCGCGGCGACCCAGCTGGTGGGGAACGCTGTAGAGCGCGTGCGCGACCTGGATGTGGTAGTCGATGTTGACCCGGGCCTTGCGCCACTCGGCGTACTCGTAGCGCTCGGCCGGGAGCGGACTCAGCGCAGGCCGGTCCAGATCCTCGAACCAGCTGCGGCGGCTGCCTTCGATCTTCTTGAACGGCCGCTCGTTCAGTTCGTCCAGCAGCGGCGCCACGGCCTCGCGGAGCTCGCCGAGCGAGAAGAACTTCCGGTCGCGCAGCGGCGCCATGATGCGGCGCTCGACGTTCTGGACCGCCGCTTCCGCCTTGGCCTTGTCCCGAGGAGCCCCGGGCCGCGCCGGCAGCACCGTGGTACCGTAGTGGCGGGCCAGCTCCCGGTAGGTGGGGTTCAGCTCCGGCTCGTAGCGGCTGGCCCTGTGGACCGCAGCCTTCTCGTTGTCCGGGATCACGAGTTCGGGCACGCCGCCCCAGTGTTCGAACATCCGGACGTGCGACATCGTCCAGTCCGGCAGCGACCGGCTCCGGGTCACGTCCACGAAGGTGTGGTTCGACGCGCCGAGGACGCCGACGAAGACCATGGCGTCGTGCACTTCGCCCGTCTTGGGGTCCACGACCTCGAACGTCGGCCCCGCGTAGTCCACGAACGCCTTCTCGCCCGCCCGGTAGACCTGCCGCATGGCCGTGTCCAGGGTCCCGCGCCACTCCCGGTAGCGCCCGCAGAACCAGCTGTACTGGTAGCCGTCGGGATGAGCCTCCCGGTACTCCAGCCACAGCAGCTCCAGCGTCACGCCCTTGTGGCGCTGCAGCTCCCGGTGGACCCGGTCCCAGTCCGGCTCCGGCCGGCGAACCCGCGACGGCGGCGACGGCGGGAACAGCGCCGCCTCCAGCGCGGCGTCGTCCAGTCCCTCAGGCAGCGGCCACGACAGACCGGCCGCCGACGCCCGCCGCGCGTAGTCGCTCACCGTGCTGTTGGCGATGCCGAGCGACCTCGCGATCTCCCGGTGGCTGCGCCGCAGCTCGTGCTTCAGCCGCAGCACCTCTCGAATCCTCCGCATGGACAACCTCTTCCTGGGCACCTTCTTCCTCCTCGTTCAGGGAACCTTCCGGCGAGGATGGAAGAAGGCGTCGCTACATCAGGTTCTCCAGCACGGCCGCCCGCTCGACCCGGGGGTGATCGTAATCAACCGGAATCACTGATCGAAATCCCCTGGAATGAGTGATCGAAATCCCGTGGAATCAGTGATCGGAATGGAATGGAATGAGTGATCGGAATGCTCCGGAATCCGCATCCCCGTCGCAGCAGCCGGTGCTCACCCCGGTACAGTAGGACCCGGCGCGCTTCGGGGTACTCGTCCCCGAACGAGGCGAGCCCACGGAGGTCGGCGGGCCGCACGCGGTCGGCGTTCATGACGTCAAAGGCCCAGAGGCCCGGCGTCCCGTAGAGCACGAAGTCCACCTCCGCTCCCCCGCGCGTGCGCCAGTAGTGAAGCCTGGCATCGCTCTCCGAGTACGCGACCCACGCGCGCAGGTGCTGGGCCACCAGACCCTCCAGCGCGGCTCCGTCGGTCTCGGACGGCCGGTCGAACGGGCCCGCTGGGCGCAGGCTCTTGAAGACCCCGCAGTCGAAGTAGAAGAACCCGGGGGTGCGCCACGAGGCGGCGTTTGGCCCGCCGGGTGAAGACGGGCAGGCGGAAGCACAGGAGCAGGTCCTCGAGGAGTTCCAAATATCCCGCGACGGTGCTTCGGCTCGTCTCGCATTCCCGGGCGACTTCGCTGACGTTGAGCGCTGCCGCATGCGAGAAGGCGGCCGCCTCCAGGAACCGGGAGAAGCTGCCGATGTCGCGCGCAAGGCCCTCGGCCCGGACCTCCTGTTCCACGTAGAGCGCGGCGTAGGCGGCCAGCGCGGACTTCGGGTCCTCCGCGGAGACCACGGCGGGGACGGAACCCAGCCGGAGGGCCACTTCCAGATCGAACCGACCCCCCAGCTCCCCGGCCATGAAGGGATGCATGGAGCGCATCGCGGCTCGCCCCCCGAGCAGGTTCACGCCGCCGCGCCGAAGTTTGCGGGCGCTGGAGCCGGTGAGGACGAAGCGGTGTCCGCGCCCGGACTCGATGAGGGTGTGGACGACGTTCAGGAGCTCGGGGATGCGCTGAACCTCGTCGACGACCACGTCGGCGTCCGGCGCGACGCCGAGGACGCGTTCCCGCAGGCGCTCGGGGCGGGCCGACAGTCTCCGGTACTCCTCCGGTTTCAGGAGGTCGATCACAAGGGCGTCGGGCAGTACCGCGCGCAGCCAGGTGGTCTTGCCCGTTCCTCGGGGACCGAAGAGGAAGAAGCTGCCCCGCGGCAGAGTGAGGAATCGCGGTAGAGTCGTCATAATGACGGGCAAAATGGCGGCGGCATCGTGGATTTGTCAAAACTCCAGCTGGCCCGCAACGTGCTGGTGGCCCGTAAGAGCCTCGACTTCATGAGCGAACTCGAGCGGCGCGTGACGGGCGGGGCGGGCGGCGGCGTGTCCTGACTTCCGCCGCTTCGCCATCCTACGGTTCGAACGCGAACCCCGCGTACCTCAGCTCCGCCGTGCCGAACCAGCGAAACGAGGCCTCCCTGAAGTTGCGCCAGTGTTCGTAGACCCGGCGGTACTCGGCGTCGGCCGCCGCGTGCTCCTCGAGGATCTCGTCGATCGTGGTCCGGGCCAGCGACATGATCTCGTCCGAGAAGGGCCTGAGCTGGGTGCCGCCCGCGACGAGGCGCTGCAGCGCGGGCGGGTTCCGGGCGTCGTAGGTGTGGAGCATGCGGCGCGCCGCGGCCTGCGCCGCGACCCCGAAGACCGCCTTGTAGTCGGCGGACAGGCTGTCCCACGCGGCCCGGTTGACTTCGAAGGAGGAAGACGCCGACGGCTCCCACCAACCCGGGTAGTAGTAGTACCGGGCGGCGCGGTGGAGGCCCAGCTTCTCGTCGTCGTAGGGGCCGACCCACTCGGTCGCGTCGATCGCGCCGCGTTCCAGCGCCGGGTAGATGTCTCCCCCGGCGAGGATCTGGACGGTCACGCCCAGCCGGTCCATGACCGCGCCGCCCAGCCCGGGAATTCGCATCTTGAGCCCCCGCAGGTCCTCGGGCGAGTTTACCTCCCGCCGAAACCACCCGCCCATCTGCGCCCCCGTGTTCCCTGCCGGGAAGGTGACGATCCCGAAGTCCGCGAAGACGCCGCGCACGACGTCCAGGCCGCCGCCCTCGCTCAGCCACGCGTCCTGCTGGCGCGCGGTCATGCCGAAGGGTATCCCCGTGTCGAAGGCCAGCGCCTGGTTCTTGCCGGTGTAGTAGTAGCTGGTGCTGTGCCCGACCTGCACGGTCCCCTGCTGCACGGCGTCCATCACCTGCAGGGCGGGGACCAGCTCGCCGGCCGGGTAGGCGCGGATCCGGAAGCGGCCGCCGGTCAGCGCGGAGGTGATCTCGCCAAGCTTCTCCGCGGATCCGTATATGGCGTCGAGGCCGCGCGGGAAGCTCGATGCGCAACGCCAGGTGACGCGCTGGCCGGTCCGGACTGCGGGCGCGCCTTCGAGGTCTTCGCTCCTGTCGCTGCCGCAGGCGGCGAGGAGGCCGGCGCCGGTAGCGGCGGCGGCGTGGGAGAGGAAGCCGCGGCGGTCGACGGGGGGCGCGGGGGCGTTGTCGCGCGAGGGGTCGCGGTCGTCGGCGGCGTTTTCGGGGAGGGGGGTGCCGGGGCTTTTCTCGCTCATCGAGCCGTTCCGGGTTGGGGACAGGGTGCTGCCGCCGGGAGTCGAAGACGAACGCGTGAAGGGTAGCACCGAGGCTCGGGGCCGGGCGAGCCCCGCGGCGGACGGCGCCCGGCGTGCCCGCGACGGCGGTCCCGGTTCCCGAGTGCGCGGCGCCCGTGGTATAGTCCAGGAGACGATGACGGATCCCGGGCGCCGGTGCCGCGCCGGAGTACGGGAGCGCGAGATCCCACTGCGAACGACGAGCGGACCGGATCAATGAGTTTTGCGGTTGAACGCGAGGCCGACGTCGTGGCCGTGCGGGGGAGCCTGGGGCCCGACGCGACTCCGATCCTCTGCGCGGCACTCCACCAGGCGGTGCGCGACGAGGGCCGCTCGCACATCGTGCTGGACTTCTCGGGGTGCGAGGGGATCACCCAGGCGGTCATGCTTCCGCTCACGCCCCTCGTCACGTGGTATCGCGAAGTGCGCGACGTCCGGTTCGAATGGGTCCGTCCGCTCGACCGAGCGCTGGCGCGGCTGTTCGTCAACGCGAACTGGGCCTTCCACATCGATCCCGGCCGGCACGAGCCCAAACCCCATCGCGGGGGTCACGTGCCGGCGCTCAGGTTTCTCGACGACGGCGGCGACGGCCAGGACGCCATCCTGCACCGGGTGATGGAGCTCGTCCTGGGCCACCTCGACACGACCCGCGACACGCTGAAGGCCGTCGAGTGGTCGCTGGGCGAGATCATGGACAACGTTGCCGCGCACGCTCGGTCCCCCGTGGGAGGATTCGTGCAGGCGACCGCCTTCGCGAAGTCGAACGTGGTCGAATTCGTGGTGGCGGACGCCGGGATCGGGATTCCCAGGAGCTTCGGGACGGACGACGACCGGGCGGCTCTCCGGCGGGCCATCGCCGAGGGCGTCACGAGGGACCCCGCCCGCAACGCCGGAAACGGTCTCTTCGGAAGCTACCGGGTCGCCGTCCTCTCCTCGGGGACCTTCGAGATCCGATCGGGCCGGGCGCTGCTCCGCCGCGTTTCCGATGGGGACCTGCGCGTGGGAGAGGAGCCGGCGCCCTACCGGGGCACGTCCGTGAGATGCAGGATCGGACTGGCCGACCCCGGGCTGCTGGGGAGAGCGCTCCGCTTCCGGGGGCGATCGCACGATCCGCCGTACGACTTCGTGGAAAGGGAGTTCGAGGACGAACGGGGAGACCTGGTCTTCGGCATGCGCGAGACGGCCTTCCCGCACTTCGGATCCCGGCTGGGGGGCAAGCGGGTCAGGCGGATGATCACGAACCTCCTCCGCACGCGACGGTCCATCGTGCTCGACTTCGAGGGGGTCGGGGTCTTCACGAGCAGCTTCGCCGACGAGCTATTCGGGCGGCTGTTCGTGGAGATGGGCGCCATGGCGTTCATCAAGCGGATCCGCATGGTCCACGTCGACCCTACGGTCGAAGGACTGATCGACCGGGCGATCGCGCAACGCGCCCGGCTGGGAAGCGGCGAACCGGACCCCGCCTAGCAGCGCTGCTATCTCGGGAGGTTGCTTCTGCGGTTTCGGGCGCCGATTGCGGATTTGCTATCGTGAGTATTGCGATCTTGCTATTGCTGGCGTTGCAATCTCGTTGTTTTGCGGGTAGGTTGGTCTGGTGACCACCCATGAGGCCGCATCCATCGACGATACTCCCGCGTGACCCGGCACCCCGATATTCCCTCCCGCGACTTCGTCCGCGAGCCCGCGCCGCGGGCGCCGTACGATCCGAGCCCCCGGAAGTACCGGCCCCGCGTCGCCGACCGCGAACTCGTACAGCGCCTCGGACGTTCCGGAGCAGTGCTGATAGAAGGACCCCGGGCCTGCGGCAAGACGATGACCGCCAAACAGGTCGCGGCCAGCCGCGTGATGCTCGACGCCGACCGGTCCGCCCGCAGCGCCATGGACGTCGACCCCGGGTTCCTGCTGCGCGGCGAGACGCCTCGCCTGATCGACGAATGGCAGATCGTGCCGGAGATCTGGAACCACGTGCGCCACGCCGTGGACGAGCGGCCGGGCCGGGGCCACTTCATCCTCACCGGTTCGGCCGTTCCGCCCGACGACATCACGCGGCATACCGGGGCCGGGCGCGTCAGCCGGCTGCGCCTGCGCCCGATGACGCTCCTCGAACTGAAGCGCTCGACCGGAGAGGTGTCGCTCGGACGACTCCTGGCGGGCGTCCCCGTGCCCGGTTCGGTGGCCGAGCTGTCCGTGCGCGAGATCGCCGAACTGGTGTGCGTTGGCGGTTGGCCCGGGCACCTGGGATCGTCGGTCGAGGATCCGCCCCTCTCACCCGCCGAGGCGACGGCCGAGAACCGCGACTACCTCGGTGAAGTCTGCCGCACCGACATCCGGCGGGTAGACGGCTCCGGCAGGGATCCTGCGAGAGTGGGCCGGTTTCTGCAGTCGCTCGGCCGCAACGTGGCCACATGCGCGACCGTGGCGACGCTGGCGCGGGACGCCGGCGGGCCGGACGGGCGGCTGAACCATCACACGGCCACCTCCTACATGACCGCGCTCGAGCGTCTGATGATCGTCGAGGACCTGCCGCCCTGGGCCCCGCATCTCCGCTCGCGATCAAGATTGCGCACGACGCCGAGGCGCCACTTCGCGGACCCGTCCCTGGCCGTGGCGGCGCTGAGCGCGGGTCCGGATCACCTGCTTCGCGACTTCGAGTGGTTCGGCTTCCTCTTCGAGTCCATGGTGCTACGGGACCTGCGCGTCTACGCCCAGGCGAACGGGGCGGCCGTGTACCACTACCGGGACAACACGGGGCTGGACGTGGATGCGGTGGTCGACGCCGGGCCGGGAACGTGGGCTGCGTTCGAGATCAAGCTGGGGGCGGGGAGGGTGGACGAGGCCGCGCGGACGCTCCTGAAGTTCCGGGACCGGGTGGACACGGGGAGGTGCGGGGAGCCCGCCGCGCTGGCGGTCATCGTGGGGAGCGGGTACGGGTACCGGCGGCCCGACGGCGTGGGGGTGGTGCCGGTGGGGGGGTTGGGGGTGTGAGGGGGGATGGGGCCGGGGATTCCGTGTTGCCAATTCTTGCCATATCCTCTATTCTCCGTCCATGAGCACCATGAACGTCTCCCTGCCCGGGACACTCAAGTCGTTCGTTGACGACCAGGTGGCCGATCGCGGTTTCGGAACCTGCAGCGCGTACATCCGCGAGCTGATCCGCCGCGACCGGGACCGCCAGCACCTCAGAGGTCTTATTCTAGAAGGTGGGGAGTCGGCACCCTCGGTCACCGTCGACGAGGTCTATTTCGAGAACCTGCGCGCCGGAGTTCGCCGAGACTCGGAGTGATGACTCCGAAGCCGGTGATCCTCCGGGCGGCGGCCCGACAAGACGTGGACGATGCGGTGGCCCACTATGCGGAAGAGGCTGGAGCGGATGTCGCGCTCGGCTTCATCGACGCACTCGAGGGGGCTCTGCGGCACATCGCCCGCAATCCCGCATCGGGGTCGCCCCGATATGGACATGAGTTGAACCTGGAAGGGCTGAGGTCCTGGGCGCTCAAGTCCCATCCCCAAGTCGTCTTCTACATGGATGGGAGCGGCCACATCGATGTGTGGCGTGTCCTGCATGGCCGGCGCGACATCCCCGCGTGGATGAGCGAGCGGGCGCGGTGAAAGGGCTGTGTCAGCGTCACACTCGGGACGAAGGCGCTGTGGATGTAATCTCCGGTTTCCATTTTGTAATGTACAGTTGACTGTCTTGCGTGCTGCAACGTGGTGAGGGACGATGAGGCACAGCCAGCCATGAAGGAGGTATCGAACATGAGGTATACGCGTGACGGCGACGCCTGGGTGGAGGGTACGACCCTGCGCGAGTCCACCCGCACCCTGGACGCGGGGGAGGGCGGTGTCGTGACGGAGAGTGCCTCCCTACAGGAACCAACGACCATGCTCCCCTCGGTGGCGGACCTGTGGTATAATCCCAGGCACGTTAGGGACGGAATCGTAGACCCTTGCGAAGGGAGCGGACAGCAAATGACCGAGATCATCTTCGAAGTGACCGAGGACGAGGTCGATGGCGGCTACTCAGCCAGCGCGGTCGGATACGGGATCCACACGCAGGGCGATTCGATGGAGGAAATCAGGCGCAACGTCCGGGAAGCCGTTGACTGCTACTTCGATGAGGGGATGGAGCGGCCGGGGATCATCCGCCTGCATTTTGTTCGAGATGAAGTGCTTGTCCCGTGAAGCTGCCTCGGAACGTCAGCGGACGAAAGCTGACGGTGGCGTTGCGTCGCCTGGGATATGAAGCCGTGCGCCAACGGGGCACTCACATCAGGATGACCACACAAGTCGGTGGCGAGCACCACGAGGTCATTCCAGATCACAATCCGATTCGCGTCAAGACGCTGTCCAGTATCCTGAAGAGCGTCGCGCGGCACCACGGTATGACTGTCGACGATCTTCTGGCCCAGCTTGATCTGTAGAAGCGTTTTCGCCGCAAGCCGAGGAAGCGGCCGTCGGCAAGCAACCTTCGTTGTCACCCACTATTGCCCCGAAAATGACCGACAAGCTAGCTTGTTGGTCATGAGCGACCGACAAGAACGACTGCCGGGCCCTGCGGTCGGGCGAGGAGGCGGATGATGCCTCCGGTCCGCTATCACGCGGGCGCGTTTCCGCCGACGGGCGAGGCCTTTGACTGGAATGTGCTCCTGCCCCATGTCGGACCCGCCGCGGCCGCCGTGGCGCGGTACGACGGCGTCCTCCAGGCGATGCCCAACTCACGCGTTCTGCTCTCCCCGCTGTCCACCCAGGAGGCCGTACTCTCGTCGCGCATCGAGGGGACGCAGGCCACGATGACCGAGGTTCTGGAAGTGGAGGCCGGGGCCGACGCCGAGTCGCCGGAGCGACGGGAGGACATCCATGAGATTCTCAACTACCGACGGGCGATGCACGAGGCCGAGCTGATGCTGGAGACGCTTCCGGTTTGCGGCCGCGTGATCCGCAGGGCCCACGCAGTGCTTATGGACAGCGTGCGGGGGGCGGGAAAGTCGCCGGGCGAGTACCGGAAGACGCCCAACTGGATCGGCCCCCCCGGGTGTGCGATCGAGGAGGCCCGATTCGTTCCACCTGCCGCCTACGAGATCCCGGACGCCATGGGCCGATGGGAGAGGTATGCCAACGAAGGCGCGGAAGGTGTGCCTGACCGCCTGGTGCAGCTGGCCGTGCTCCATGCCGAGTTCGAGGCGCTGCATCCGTTTCCGGACGGGAACGGTCGCCTGGGCCGCATGCTCGTGCCCCTTCTGCTCTGGCAGTGGAGGATGACGGAGCGCCCGCACCTCTACGTCAGCGGATTCCTGGAGGCGAACCGGAGCGACTACTACGAGTCTCTCCTCGGGGTGTCGCGCGACCGCGACTGGACGGCGTGGACTCTCTTCTTCCTGAAGGCCGTGCGCGCCCAGGCGGAGGAGAACCTGGCGAAGGCGAAGGGGATATTGGAGCTGCACGACGACCTGAGGAACCGAATCCCCAGGATGACCCGGTCGCAGTACGCGCCTCTGGCAGTGGACTGGGTGTTCGAGAGGCCGGTCTTTTCGAGCACCGACTTCGTGCGTAAGATAGGGATTCCGGAGTCGACGGCACGTCGCGTTCTGACGGTGCTGCGGGAGGGCGGCGTCCTGCGTGAGCTCGTCCCCGCCGCCGGGCGGAGGGCCGCGCTGTGGCTCTTCCCGGAGCTGCTCGATCTGGCCGAGGGACGGCGGGCGTTCTGATGGCGGATACCCGGAGGGCCTCCTTGACGATCACAGGTGAGCAGCAAGGTCGGTTGTCACCCACTATAGGGACGTAAATGAGCGACAAAAATCGATCTGGCTTCCCGAAAATGTCACATTTGCCGACGAATGTGACTATTTCAGAAGAGCATGGCAGCGAGATCGTCTTCGAGGTGTCGGAAGCCTTGGAAGGCGGATACGACGCTCGGGCGCTCGGCTACGGGGTCTTCACCCAAGGCGAGGACTGGGATGACCTGAGGGAGATGGTCGAGGACGCGGTGCGCTGCCACTTCGCGGACGATGAAGTTCCTGGCGTGATCCAGCTCCGCTTCGTAAGGGACGAGGCCACCCCATGACCCACACCGAAATCGTCAGCTTCATCTGGAACGTCGCGAACCTGATCCGCGACAGCTTCAAGCGCGGGAAGTACCAGGACGTGATCCTCCCGCTCACCGTCCTCCGCCGCCTCGACTGTGTCCTCGCTCCCACCAAGGAGAAGGTCCTGGCCCGGAACGCCGAGCTGCGTGACCGCGGCTTGGAAGACCGGCGCCGCCAACTGGAGCGAGCCTCCGGCTTCGCCTTCTACAACACCTCCCGCTACGACTTCGACCGGCTTCTGGCCGACGCGCCGGAGGCGGCCGCGAACCTCCGCAACAACATCGCGGGCTTCAGCGAGAACATGCGGGAGGTGGTCGAGCGGTTCGATTTCGACAACACGATCAGCAAGCTCGACGAGGCCGGCCTGCTCTTCCAGGTGCTGGAGCGCTTCCGCAAGGTCGATCTCCATCCGAACGCGGTGGACAACCCGACGATGGGGACCATCTTCGAGGAGCTGATCCGCCGGTTCAACGAGGCCCTCGACGAGAATCCCGGCGAGCACTTCACGCCGCGGGACGTGGTCCATCTGATGGTCGACCTGATGCTCGCGGGCGACGGGGCGCGGATCTCGGGGCGCGCGGTCCGTAGCGTCTACGATCCTTGCTGCGGATCGGGCGGGATGCTGATGATCTCCAAGGAGCACATTCTGCAGGGCCGGACCGCAAACGGAACCCTGCTCCGGCCCGCGATCAATCCAGAGGCGGAGATCCATCTGTTCGGGCAGGAGGTGAACCCCGAGACTTGGGCCCTCTCCAAGTCGGACTTCTTCATGAAGGACCCGACCGGGCGCGACGCGAGGAAGATCGCCTTCGGCAGCACCCTCTCCAACGACCGCCACGCCGGCCGCCGCTTCGACTACCTGATCGCCAATCCGCCCTACGGAAAGGACTGGAAGCGCGACAAGGCGGCGGTCAAGGCGGAGCACGAACGGGGTGCGGCCGGGCGCTTCGGACCGGGACTCCCGAGGATCAGCGACGGGCAGACCCTCTTCCTGCTCCACATGCTGGCCCGTGCGAAGGCGCCGGCGGAGGGCGGAACGCGCATCGCGATCATCATGAACGGTTCTCCGCTCTTCACCGGCGACTCCGGGAGCGGCGAGAGCGAGATCCGCAGGCACATCCTCGAGAACGACCTGCTGGAGGCGCTGATCGCGCTCCCCGAACAGCTCTTCTACAACACCGGCATCGGCACCTACATCTGGCTGCTGACCAACCGCAAAGCGCCGGAGCGGGCCGGGAAGGTCCAGCTCATCGACGCCGCCTCCTTCTGGTCGCCGCTCAAGAAGAGCCTGGGGAACAAACGGCGCGACGTTCCGCCGGAGAAGGCCGCGGACATCCTGGAGCTGCTGCGCGGATTCACCGACGGCGAAACCCGCACGGTCCGGGAGGGCGGCGAGGACGACGACGTGGCCGTCAGCCGCATCTTTCCAACCACCCGCTTCGGGTTCCGCAAGATCACCGTCGAACGTCCGCTACGACTGAACTTCCAGGCCGGCGATGACAGGATCGCCAAGCTGGACGACCAGCGGGCGTTCGCGAATCTGGCCAGGACCCGGAGACGGGGTGAGGCGGGCGAGCGCGCCAGGTCCCCGAGGGCCGGGCGCTTCAGGACTCCATCAAGACGGCGATCAGGCTCATGCCGGATACTCTCCACAAGGATCGCGGGACTTTCGTCGCCGCGCTCAATGCGGTTCTGAAGAAGGCGGACATCAAGCTTCGCGCACCGATCAGGAAGGCCATCCTGACGGCGCTGTCGGAACGCGACGAGACCGCAAGCATCTGCCGTGATAGGCGTGGCCTTCCCGAGCCGGATCCGAAACTCCGTGACACCGAGCGCGTGCCGCTTCCCGACGGTGCCGACCCGGTGGACGAGGTGGGGATCCCGGCGAGCGCGCAGGATTTCTTCGACCGCGAGGTCAAGCCCCATGCGCCCGACGCCTGGATCAACACCAGCAAGCGCGACGCTCGGGACGGCCGTGTGGGACTGGTCGGCTACGAGATCAACTTCAACCGCTACTTCTACCGCTTCAAGCCGCCCCGGCCGCTCGGGGAGATCCAGGCCGACATCCGGCGCATCGAGGGGGAGATGGTGGCCATGCTCCGGGAGGTGGCGGGGGGGACGTGAGGTGAGGCGTCCGCCGGACTGGCGACTTCCTATGAGTACGATATACTCAAGTCATGAGTAGAAGACTACAGGTGGTGATGTCCGACGCCGACCTCGAGGAGATCCGCGACGCGGCCGGGCGCAACAACCTCACCGTGTCCGCGTGGGTACGGCGCGTCCTGCGTGACGCGGCGGGGCGCGAGCGGCGCGGCGGTGCCGCCTCCGTACGCGAGGCGCGCCCCGACTATTCGGTGTTCAAGCCGGGTACGCTACGCTACGTCACGATCGAGGCGAGGGTGACGGAGCACGATGTCGAAGCCGTGCGCCGGCGCTACGGGCTTCACAGCTGGAAGGCGGCCGCGGAGGAGGCGGTCTGCAGGCAGGCGGTCGTCCCGATGACCAAGGAGGAGGCGCTGGCGATGCGGGGCGTCGGCTGGGACGGGGATCTCGACGAGATGCGCGACGACGGCCCGATCGAGGTGATCGACCCGGTCGAGCCAATCGAGCAGCCGTGATCGTCGACACTTCCGCCTGGGTTGAGTATCTGCGGCGAACGGAAAGCGCATTCGACCTCATGTTGGACGCAGCGGTCCGAGACGGGCAGCCCATCGCCACTCCGGCCGCCGTCGTCACGGAACTTCTGTGCGGTGCCGCTGGCGAGGCCGAGGCTGCCAATCTCCTACAGCTCCTCAGCCGCTTCGAGATTGTGATTCCGGACTCACTGAGGTGCTATCGGGCCGCCGCGCGCATCTACCGCGTCTGCCGCCGGGCCGGATTCACGATCCGATCGACGGTCGACTGCATGGTCGCCGCAAACGCGCTGGAGGATCGCCGTCCGCTGCTTGCGCGGAACCGGGACTTCGCGGTGATCGCACGGTACACGGAGCTGGAGCTGGTGATACCGCCGGATTCCGGCGAGCCGAGGCCGAAGGAGCCTACGCCGGAGGGGTCGGGGGAGTATCGAAGAGGGCCAATGCCATCAACCACCGGTCGAGTGCCAAAGAGAGGAATATCCTGGAGCGTTTCGAGCGGGACGAGCTTCCCCGCGCCCCTGGTACCAAGCGCGAGATGGAGGTCGCCCGCCGAGCCGCCCGAAACACCTTCAAGAAGACGAGGCGGGTCAACCTCAGGGTCACTGCACGCCCGTGACCCACACCGAGATCGTCTCCCTAGTCTGGGAGGTTTCAGGCCTTCGGGGTGCACTCCGGTTCCGCCTAAGTTACGATGGACCAGCAACCGAGCGGTTGAGACCACCTAGGGAGCCCCCATCCACGAGGGAAGAATGGCGCGCGCCGACCTCATTCTCAGCTTGGTCAAGGCCAGTCGGCAGGGCGACGACCGAGGGGTCCGCAAGGCCGTAGAAGCCCTGGCGGCGGAGGAGCGCGCGAAGAAGCACACGATCTTCGCTGATCGGCTGCTGGCCCAGCTCCGCAACGACGGCGCAAGCAACTTCAAGCGAGCTGCCCAAATCCCCGCTCGGTCCGGTGCGGGTCCGTTGGTCGCCGAAATCGCGCCCGCCCGGCACCTCGAGGAGTTGATCCTCCCCTCCGAGGCCGAGGACATAGTCCGCGAGCTGGTGGCCGAGCACCGGCGCGCCGACCTGCTCCGGTCCTACAACCTGGAGCCGCGCCACCGGGTTCTGCTTGCAGGCCCGCCCGGAAACGGCAAGACGACGCTGGCAGAAGCGATCTCGGATGCTCTGAATGTCCCGATGCTCCTGGTTCGGTACGAGTCCGTCATCGGCAGCTATCTGGGCGAGACCGCGCAACGGATCGCGCACCTCTTCGAGCACGCCGGATCCCGCCGATGCGTTCTGTTCTTTGACGAATTCGATTCCGTTGGCAAGGAGCGGGGCGACCTCCACGAGACGGGTGAAATCAAGCGGGTCGTAAGCTCCCTCCTCCTCCAGATCGACACGTTGCCCAGCTATGTGGTGGCGGTGGCTGCGACCAACCATCCTGAGTTGCTCGACCGTGCCGTCTGGCGCCGGTTCCAGGTTCGACTTGAGCTGCCGGCACCGAGCGAGGGCCAGATCGAAGCATGGTTCAAGGCCTTCGAGGAGCGCCACGGTAAGCGACTGGGCGTTCCCCACCGAAGACTCGCCACCCGTCTGAACGGAGCCAGCTTCGCCGAGGTCGAGGATTTCGGACTCGACATCCTCCGCACTATCGTATTGCTGCGGCCTGATTCGGATGTCAAGGGAATCGTCGAGCGTCGGCTTCGTCACTGGGCCAAGCGATTCACCCCTGCTAGCGTGGATTCCACGGATTCCAGATAGGGCATGGCTTCTCCCGAACTGCCGCTCCTCGTATTCCCCGAACCGGTGCTCGTCCCTCGCGCAGGGCGATTCGGCGGGGGACAACCGCCGAGACGGCCCAGTCCGACCCGGCAGGCCACCCGTCTGGAACCGCAACTCCAGCGGCTCCAAGACGCCATGGAACGACGACGGGTGGCACTCCAGAACAGTGCGCTCGGCCTAGTTCCAGAACAGGTGCTGGTGATCGAGACCGTCGGGCCGATCGAGAACTTCGTCCGGGCCGTGGAGACGATCGAGGGACTGGAATGGCTGGCCGAGCATGAGCTTGACGCCCTTCCTCCCGCATACGGATTCGAGGACCGGTCCAGGCCGGACAAGCCGCTCAGGGGTCAGCTGTTTCTTGTAATTACCGACCAACAAGCCCTTGCCCAGCTCCGAACCCTCTTTGATCGATGGCGCCGGGACACTACGATTTCGTTTCCCCGTCGATTGGCACCCTGGAAGCACGCATTCACCCTGATGCACAACATTCGTCCCTGGAACTCCAGTGATCGGATTCGCGGAACCGGCGTCATCGAAGATTGGCAGTTTCGCTTGGACCATGATCCGAGAGAAGTGCCGTTCGAGGCCGAGTTCTGGTTTCGTCGAAATGCCGTGCGAAGGCGCGACGCCGAAGCCGAATTGGTCGGTGTCGTAAATTCCCTGCAAGGCACCGTAGTCGGACAGTGTGTCATTCCCGCCATTGCGTATCATGCCATCCTGGCGCGTCTGCCTCCCGCCAGCATCCAAGAGGTCATTGATCGACTTGCGGATTCACGGAATGTCGAGCTCCTTGAGTGCGACGGCATCATGCATTTTCGTCCGGTGGGGCAGTGCGCGGTTCCCCTAAGCGACGCAACTGACGCGAACCTGATGGGCGAGGACGATGCCCCTCCTGTCGTCGAACAGTCGCCCGTCGCCGCTCCGCCACTGGTGGCCCTGCTCGACGGCCTGCCGTTGACGGCCCACAGAATGCTGGCCAATCGCCTGATCGTCGACGACCCGGATGTGTACGAAGCGGACTACCTAGCCCATGAACGCGTACACGGGACCGAGATGGCGTCCCTGATCTGCCATGGTGACGTCGGTGACACCTCCAAGGACCCCAGGGAGTCAGGTGGTATCAGGCCTCTGTACGTTCGCCCGATTGCCAAGCCAGGTCGTCAGTTCGGCAGGAGCTTCCCGGAACGAATTCCAGAGGATGTCCTTCCCGTGGACCTGATCCACCGATCTGTAAGGAGGCTATTCGAGTCGGAGGGCGACCAGCCTCCCGCGGCACCGACCGTGCGTATAGTCAACCTTTCCCTCGGCGATCCCGATCGGCCGTTCGTGCTGGAGGTGAGCGCCTGGGCAAGACTGCTGGACTGGCTCGCATGGAAATACCAAGTCCTGTTCGTCGTAAGCGCCGGAAACCACACGCACGATATCACGTTGCAGACGACGCCGAGATCGTTGTCTGACCTGACGCCCGAACAACGAGAGGCGGAAGTCCTTCGATCCGTCGCAGCCGACACACGCAATCGCCGGCTGCTGTCTCCCGCGGAGACGTTGAACGGTCTCACCATCGGTGCCCTTCACCAGGACGAGTGGGTAGGACCCAGCGGTCATGTGGACCCGTTTGCGGGGCCGGGCCTGCCGAACGTCCTGAGCGCTCATGGACCCGGATACCGTCGGGCCATCAAGCCTGACTCTCTGTTTCCCGGCGGTCGCCAGTGGCTTAGCGAGAAGCCGCGTTCAGATGGCGGCGGAATCGCGCTGGAGATTCCTCTTCTGGCGTCGCCCCCCGGTCAACGGGTTGCGACACCTGGTGGCCCCGGCCAGCTCGACCGGATCAGACACACCCGGGGTACAAGCAATGCCGCGGCGTTGGCGTCGCGGGGAGCGGGAATGCTATACGGGGCGATCGAAGATCTCGGCCGTGGACCGGGAGTTCACATCCCGCAGGACTACCATGTCGTTCTCACGAAGGCCCTCCTCGTTCACGGTGCCGCGTGGGAAACGTCACTCCAACGGTACGAGGCCGCCCTCAAGACGAGGGACAACAGGAGGGCGTTCAGGGATTACGTTGCGCGATTCCTAGGGTACGGAGCAGTTTCCCCGGCGAGGGTGACAAGATGCGCCGAGGAGCGGGTCACCGTAATCGGCTTCGGCAAGCTGGATGACGGAGAAGGGCATTTGTTTTCTCTCCCGCTTCCACCATGTCTTTCCGGCGCGGGAGAAACACGCCGCCTGACCGTCACGCTGGCGTGGCTCTCGCCGGTGAATCCGTCGCACAGATCGTATCGCGTGGCCCACCTGTGGTTCGATCCGAAGAACGCCATCGCTCCCCAACGACTCTTCGCCGATCACCGTGCGGTGCAGAGAGGAACCGTGCAACACGAGGTCTTGGAGGGGCAAGGGGCCACCGTGTTTCAGGACGGGGACGCCCTCGGCATCCAGGTCAACTGTCGAGCCGATGCTGGCGATGTGCCCGCCCCAATACCCTATGGACTAGCCATCTCCCTCGAGGTCGTCCAAGGTACCCAGCTCAGCCTGACGCCTCTTCCGGTATACAACGAAGTCCGCGAACGTCTGGCCGTTCGTGTTCCCGTCCATCCAAGAGACGGATCCGCAACAGCCCCATGACCCACCGAGATCGTCTCCTACCTCTGGGACGGGCGCGAAACCACATCCGCGACAGCTGCAAGCGGGGGAAGTACCGGAAGGGAGGTCACCCGAGGTTAGCTTCGACGGTGAATCCTCCCGATATACGCCGGTTGGCTGGGCCAGAGCGGCAATAATCTGATTCGTCGGGAGCTGGCTTGATCTAGGTCGCGCGGGTGTCGGGTCCGTTGCCGGTCCCGGCCATGTCTTTGCCCCCTCAGGTCCATGACGCGGAGCCACCGGACCTCTTGACACCAGGTCGACGATTGGTGAAAATGTCACATTCGTAGGCGGATGTGACTATTTCATACGAGACCAGAGGATGCTCGAAGCACCCGGCCCCGACGCACAGCGACTCCACGATGCCGCCCTACCGGCCTTCTTCCGCCCTAGGGACGCCATGGCGGCCGGGATCCCGTATGTGCACCTTCGGCGGATGGAGAACGCCCGACTGGTTGAGAGGGAGGGCTGGGGTCTCTATTGGCGCGCGGACGCCGAAATCACTGAGCACCATACAGTTGCGGCGGTCTGCGCCCGGGTGCCGAACGCCATCGTCTGCCTCCTCACCGCCCTAGTGGTCCACGACATCGGAACCCAGGTACCATGGGAGACTTGGATCGCCATCCCCCACGGAGACCGATCCCCTTCGATGGACAGCGTCAACCTTGAGGTGACGCGGTTCTCCGGCGCTTCCCTCCGATATGGCGTGGTCGAGACCAAATTCGAGGGAGTCCCCGCAAGAATCACGACCCCGGCCCGCACCGTCGTCGACTGCTTCCGTTTTCGGAGCCGTGTGGGGCTCGACGCGGCTACCGAGGCCCTGGACGAGGTGCTGCTGGAACGCAAGGCGACGCCGGATGAGATCTGGCGAGCGGCCGAGGCCTGTCGGGCGCGCTACCTCGTCGAGCCGCTGCTGTACGCGAGAGCACGCTGATTCCGTGAGCAAACGTCCACCTCGAGGCCCTGGGTCACGCAAGCCGAAGCGGCCACCGGCCGTATCGTCAATGGCTGATTCCATCACCGGTTCTGCCTCCACGACATGGCGCTTCCAGCCCTACCCGGCATACAAGGACTCTGAAGTTGGGTGGCTGGGCGAGATTCCGTCGCACTGGGAGGTGGTTCCTCTGAAGAGGATAGCGTGGTTCAGCGGGGGTGCCGGATTTCCGGTTTCTTACCAAGGCGATGACAGAGGTAGTATTCTCTTCGCCAAAGTGTCGGACATGAACCGGCATGGCAACGAGCGTGAGCTAGCCAGCACGGCCAATACCGTGACCAGAGCGATAGCCCGAGAGCTCGGGGCATACGTATTTTCGCCAGGCACCATTGTCTTTCCAAAAGTGGGAGCGGCACTCCTTACAAACAAACGACGGATCTTGGTTCGCGAGACGTGCATCGACAACAACATCATGGGATGTGTCGTACTGGGGGCAGATCGGGAATTCCTATTCTGGGTTCTTCTTTGGATTGACCTGGGTCGAATGTCCAATCCTGGACCGGTACCGGCAATCAGCGAAGGAGAGGTTCGGGAGATTCCTGTCGTCCTTCCGACTCGCACCGAACAAGTCGCCATCGCGCGCTTCCTAGATCGTGAGACGGCCAAGATTGACGCACTCGTCGCCAAGCAACAAGAGTTGATCGGGCTGCTTCAGGAGAAACGCACCGCGCTCATCAGCCGCACGGTCACAAAGGGCCTTGATCCCGATGTCGCCATGAAGGACTCCGGCGTCGAGTGGCTGGGGGAGATTCCGGCACATTGGGAGGTGCAGGCGCTCAAGACACTCTCCGCCATGCGTAGTGGCGACTCGATCACCTCGGATTCCATAGAGTCCACCGGGCCATATCCCGTTTTCGGCGGTAACGGCCTCCGGGGCTACACAGGGGACTTCACCCACGAAGGTGACCACGTACTGATCGGCAGGCAGGGCGCGCATTGCGGTAATGTCCACCTTGCACGCGGACGTTTCTGGGCCTCCGAGCACGCTGTGGTGGTAACACTCAAGAGCCCGAATCTGGTCGAATGGTGTGGTGCGCTACTGGAGGCGATGGACCTCAATCGCCTTTCGGTCGCGGCCGCACAGCCGGGATTGGCCGTCGAGCGCCTGCGAGATTCTCAGGTGGCCCGTGCCGCCTGTTGTCGAGCAACGTGAGATCGTCGGCTTCCTAGATCGCGAGACCGCAACCATGGCCGCATTGGTCATCAAGGCAAACGACGCCATCGCCCACCTCAACGAATACCGCTCCGCCCTAATCTCCGCCGCCGTCACCGGCAGGATCGACGTGCGCCAACAAGTCGCAGACCTTCCTGAACCCATCGAATCCGGACCACGCAGCGCGAAGAGGACGATCCAGTGAGAGAGACTTGTCAGCCAGCTGTCCGTCGGCCCGCAGCACGGGACACTTCGGCCGAGGACAGCACGACGCGCCGGATCAAGGAAGCGTTTATTCGCTACGAAGACATCACGGACTTGGCGGACTTGGAGGATCCAGTGGACGGCGACGAAGAGGACGCCCACCCCGTGGAATACAGATGGGACAATCCCATCGGCTTGGTCATAGAAGACCCCACCCCATGACCCCCGCCCCCACCGCCGAGCGCGCCTTCGAGGACGCCATCGAGTGCGCCCTCCTCCGCTGGGGCCCCGACGCATGCCCCGAGCCCGACCGACTCCTCCACGAACCCCCCACCCCCCCATACGGTGACGGCTTCGCCCCCGGCAGCTACCACCGCCGCACCTCCGACACCCACTACGACCGCACCCTCTGCCTCATCCCCCGCGACGTCGTCGACTTCCTCGTAGCCACCCAGCCCCGCACCTGGAACCGCCTCAAGCAGCACCACGGCGCCGATGTCCGCAAGCGCTTCCTGAACCGCCTCGCCCGCGAACTCGACCGGCGCGGCGCCCTGGACGTCTTTCGCAAGGGCATCAAGGACTCGGGCTGCAAGTTCGACCTCGCCTACTTCCGCCCGGCGAGCGGCCTCAACGAGGAGACCCGCCGTCTCCACGCCGCGAACCTCTTCTCCGTCATCCGCCAGCTCCGCTACAGCACCAAGACGGAGCAGAGCGTCGACATGGCCCTCTTCCTGAACGGCATCCCCTTCTGCACCGCCGAGCTCAAGAACCCGCTCACCGGCCAGAACGTCGAGCAGGCGATCCAGCAGTACCGGAACAACCGCGATCCCCGCGAGCCGCTCTTCACCCACCGCCGCTGTCTCGCGCACTTCGCCGTCGACCCGAACTGGGTCTTCGTCACCACGCACGTCCAAGGCCCGAAGACCCGCTTCCTGCCCTTCAACCGCGGCAAGTTCGGCGGCGCCGGCAATCCCCCCGTCCCTCCCACCCGGCGCGGATACGCCACGGACTACCTCTGGGACGAGGTCTGGGCGCGGGACAGCGTCCTCGATCTGATCCGCCAGTTCATTCACGAAGTGAAGGACGAGAACGACAACGGCCGGCGAACGACCCGCCTGATCTTCCCGCGCTACCAGCAGCTCGACGCCGTCCGGCGCATGGTCTCCCACGCCCGCCGTCACGGCGCGGGCCAGCGCTACCTGGTCCAACACTCCGCCGGGAGCGGCAAGAGCTTCACGATCGCCTGGCTCGCGCACCAGCTCTCCACGCTGCACGACGCCGGGGACCGCTCGGTCTTCGACTCCATCGTCGTCGTCACCGACCGCCGCGTCCTGGACCGCCAGATTCAGCGAGCGATCAGCCAGTTCGAGCAGACGCTCGGCGTGGTCGAGAACATCGACCGGACCTCGCGGCAGCTCCGGCAGGCGCTGGAATCCGGCAAGCGGATCATCGTGACGACGCTCCAGAAGTTCCCGGTGATCGCCGAGGAGATCGGATCGCTGCCCGGCAAGCGCTTCGCCGTGATCGTCGACGAGGCCCACTCGTCCCAGTCCGGCGAGAGTTCCAAAAGCCTCAAGGCGGTGCTCGCGTCCGGGAGCCTGGAGGCGGCGGAAGCCGAGGAGGCCGGCGCCGCGACGCCCGAGGAGGAGCTGGAGGCGACGATTCTCGCCGAGATGGAGAAGCGCGGTCCCCTGCCCAACCTCTCCACCTTCGCGTTCACGGCCACCCCGAAGGCGAAGACGCTGGAGCTCTTCGGAGTGCAGCGCGACGACGGTAAGTTCGAGCCCTTCCACCTCTACAGCATGCGGCAGGCGATCGAGGAGGAGTTCATCCTCGATGTTCTCGCCAACTACACGACGTATTCCGCCTACTGGAAGCTCTTCAAGACCATCGAGGACGACCCGCGCTACGAGAAGAAGAAGGCGGCCTACCTGCTCAGGTCCTTCGTCGAGCTGCACCCGCACGCGATCGGTCGCAAGGTCGAGATCATGGTCGAGCACTTCGCCGCCGAGGTGCAGGACAGGATCGGCGGCAGGGCCAAGGCCATGATCGTCACCCGTTCCCGCCTGCACGCGGTGCGCTACAAGCTCGCCGTCGACGACTATCTCGCCGAGAAGGGGTATCCGTGGAAGTGCCTGATCGCGTTTTCCGGCAAGGTGGACGACGGGGGGAAGGAATACACCGAGCCCGGGATGAATTCGGCCGGTGGAGATCATGTGATCGGGGAGCAGCAGACGGCGGCCGAGTTCGCCAAGCCCGAGTACAGGTTCCTGGTCGTGGCGAGCAAGTTCCAGACCGGCTTCGACCAGCCGCTCCTGCACACCATGTACGTGGACAAGAAGCTGGGCGGCGTGAACGCGGTGCAAACCCTCTCGCGCCTCAACCGGACGCATCCCGGCAAGGAGGAGACCGCGGTGCTCGACTTCGCCAACGAGGCCGAGCACATCCGGGCCGCGTTCGAGCCCTACTACGACACGACGCTGCTGTCGGAGGGGACCGACCCGAACCTGCTGTACGACATCCAGGGCGAGCTTCGGGACTTCGATGTCTACACCGACGCGGAGGTGGACGCGTTCGCCGCGGCCTACTTCGGCCAAAACGCCACGCAGGATCAGCTGTACGCACGGATGGCAGCCATCGGGGATCGTTTCCGCGATCTCGACGCCGACGCGCGATCCGACTTCCGGGGCGGCCTCCGGCAGTACAACCGCCTCTATTCCTTTCTGGCCCAGATCCTGACCTTCAGCGACGCCGACCTCGAGAAGCTCCACGTCTTCGCCCGCTACCTTCGGCCTCTGCTCCCGGGAGACGGAACCGAGCTGCCGCGAGAAGTGCAGCAGAACATCGACATGGAGTCGTACCGGCTGCAGCGGACGGGAAGCGGCGGAATCGGACTGTCCGAGCGGGCGGGCATACTTGACCCGCGGACGACCGGGATCCACCAGGGCGGTGCCCAGGAGGAAATCGAGGCCCTGTCCCGCATCATCGCCGAACTGAACGAGCGCTTCGGCATCGAGCTGGGGCCCGAGCACCGGGTGACGCTGCAGCAGATGATGGAGCGGCTCGAGGAGGACCGCGCGCTCGACGCGGCCGCCCGCGTGAACACCCGTGAGAACGTCCGCCTGACCTTCGACAACAAGGTGGAGGAGGTGATCCAGGAGATCGTCGACTCGAACTTCGATCTCTACAGGCGGATCACCGACGACGAGGCCTTCGGCGAGCTGGTGAAGACGCTGATGTTCGATCAGTACCTGCGTACGCACCGGAATGCCGAGGCGCTGATCAGGCAGGGCGAGTCGAAGTCGCTGGAGTTCAAGTCCACGCTGCGCTGGAATCTCAAGGAGGACCGGAAGGACAAGCGAGTGACCCACGCGGCGCTGAAGACGATCGCGGCGTTCCTGAACACCGAGGGCGGCGATCTTCTGATCGGGGTGGCTGACGATGCGTCGGTCGTCGGGATCGAGCGCGACAGGCTGGACAACGACGACAAGTTCATGCTGCACCTCGTCCAGCTCGTTCGGAATGCGCTGGGGGACCGCGCGGGGACGTGCGTGGATCCGAAGACTCAGGAGATGGAGGGAGGGACGGTGTGCGTGGTGAGTTGCCAGCGGAGTCCCGAGCCGGTGTTCCTGCGGTGGAAGGGGATGGAGAGGGGGGAGGAGGGGGACTTCTTCGTGCGGAGCGGGCCGGGGACGGTGAAACTGGAGCCCGAGAGTGCCGAGAGGTATGTTGAGACGCGGTTTCGGGCGATGACGACCACGGAGCGATCAGACGATGGACATCATCCTTAGTTGGCACGGATCGAGTAGCCACGCCTTGGCCGAGATACTCCGGGATTGGCTTCCGACCTGGACGACCCTTGGGGTACGGAGTACCCGACGACCTATACCTCCACAGAAGAGGGGCGTGCCTACCTGGTGGCCCATGGGCTGGTGTAGCACATGGCTAGCATGAAACAACCGAAACCCGGCGGACGCCCCGGCGCGAACCCTACGGCCATGCAGGGGTTTCTGCGCTCCACGGAGACGGGACTGTATCTGCCAGACCGGCTTGCAGGACCGTACCAGTACTCTGGCGCGGAGTGGTTCAGTGCCCGTGCGAGATGGTATGACGTCTACGGTGACAATCCTGGCTGGGCCGATGCGGCCGATCGCTTGTCCGGATTCGGCCTCGGGCAGGTTCTGGTCACCCTGGGCGGGGTCAGCGCGGTACTCAACTCGTACGAGCCGCTAGAAGGTCAGCGTCGCATTGTTTCGGCGCTTTTTCGCGATCCCGATAAGGTCGGACGAGACTTCCAGACGTGCTGGGATCGCCTGAGGCGGGAGGGAGCGACCGGATTGCTCAGGTTCTTTTCCGAACCGCAGGTTGTCGCTGTCGCCAAGATCGCACTGCTGGTATGTCCGCATGTGACCGAGAGATCCAGCGAGTCCCTCCAGCCCATCGGCGAAGCGCTGCTGATGGCGGCCGATCTAATCGATGGCGAGGACACGCTAGGACTTCCAGGAGACGTCCGCACGGTTGCAGGCCGGGACGCATGGCTAAGGTTTGTCGTCACGAGTGGACTGTTCAACGTATCTGACGACTTCGGACACGCGCTCGCCCGGACGCACGACCTATACCTGCCCGATCACACCGACCCGGAGGTGTCCGGCGATTCCATAGATCTCCGAAGACGATTCGAAGAGATTACGGGACTCGATCCGAACCTCGCGTGGGCAATGGGAATCGCCCTGTTCGCGAACTGGCGGACCGTTGACCCGAAGTCCGATCGGCCCCCTGGGCCACTCAGCTTTGAGACCTACATGTCGGCTCTGGAAATCACTGACGCTGAATCCAGAGCCATCCAAGAGCTGTTCGCGGTCGACGCCGCCGAAGCGCGCAACACGCTCCGCCAACGAGGGTGTGGCCCCGATTCGTTGCGTCCCTACGTGATCGAGCCGCTTGACGGCAGGCCGCTGGTCAGCCTCGAGGGCCGTCTCTACTGTCCCTCGGTGCGACTGCTCCGGTGGAAGCTGACCACCGGTTTGCACCATGTGTTTCTCAAGCCCAGCGATCGAAATAATAGCGCCAAGCGCGACGGGTATCTCACGTACGCCGGCCGCGTATTCGAGACCTACGTTGAGGCTCTGTTCCGGCGCATCTTCCACATTGGGGACAGGCGTTTCGTTGATGACAAGACGCTACGACGGAGTATTCCGTCGGCAAGAAGAGGGTGCGATGGCGTCATCGTCGACAATGACACCGTGCTGCTGCTCGAATACAAGGCTACGTTGTTGCCCCGGGCTGTCAGAGCTGAAGGAAATCTCGACAAGTTGCGAACGTACGTTGCCAACACCTTCGGCTACGCCGCGACACAATTCGACCACACGATCCAAGCCATTGAGGACGGGCACCTTGGTGACCTGGTTAGGCCGAACCGTGTGGCCCGCTACCTGCCGGTCGTGATAACACTGGACACGCTGCCCGTCGAAGGGTTCTTCTATCGAACAATCGAAGAGGTCATCCGAAAGGACAACGCGCTGACCCACAGGAAGGCGCGGCCAATGCAGGTGCTCGCCGTGTCGGAACTCGAGCTGCTCGAGGGGTACTTGGCCGAAGGAGGGAGCCTCGCCGCTCTGGTGCTGGAGCGAATAGAGCAAGGCACCTACCGTGACGGCCCCTTCAAGAACTACTTGTTGGCTAGGGGAGCGCATCGAGTCCTAGGCCCCAATCGCTGGCTGCAAAGAAGGTATAAGGAACTCGGGACGCGGATGATGGCGTTGCTCAGGAAGCGGGCCGGGGGGCACTGGTAGCGCCAGCTAAGCGGAACGTGCTCCTTCGCCGAAGAGTGTTATGGCGAACAGTCCGTTCTCCACGTCGATCCGCGGGGCGGGCAGTTGGCGGTCGGCTATCTCCCTGAAGATGCGCGCGACGCCTTCTCCCTCGTCCCGCATGGCGCCGGCCTCCGCCAGCACCCTGACGAGCATAGGGTTCCTCGTTCCGTGGGCGGGACCGCCCTCCCGAAGGCGATCGAGCGTCACGGGCGCAATCAGGTTCCCCGGATTGGAGATTTCGACGCGGTCGTCGTAGAACCAGATTTCGGTCTCGCGACTCGTGACCTCGTAGTCACGATGAGCGATCGCGTTGATCAGCGCCTCCTGCCACGCGAATTCGGGATACTCGGGGACGGACTCGAAGAAGAGGCCGTTGAGCTGTTCGCTGCGCCCCACCTGGGAACCCGCCAGGCCCTTGGCTTCCGGCAGGGCCATCGCAAGCGGCGGATCGGCGCGCCCGACCTGGGTTACGTTGCGCTGCCGTCCGTGGAGCCGCTCCCTTCCCGCTACCCGGAACACCCTAACGCCCGCTCTCGGATGCCATTTAAGCGCAGGACGACGAGCGAAGAGAAGGAGCGCGGCGTTCGTGATCTTCCACTCGCGGAGGTGTTGCTCAATCAAGCCGTAGAACTGCAGTGCCTCCTCAACGGGCCGGGATCCGACCGGCGTCGATTCGAGGAACCGCGTGGCGAGCTCCAAATCAAGGTCCCCGAGACCGGCCTCCATCTTGAATCGCTGCTCGTAGCCCACCACCCGTAGCGCCTGCTTCCGCTGGTTGATCAGTTCCTGCGGCTCCAGCTGGATCCCGGCACCAACTCGGTAGGGAAAGCCATCGGCCTCCACCATGACAGCTTCCGTGGACTGAGGCACGTGGAACACCAGCACCTCCTTGCCATCGATCTCGACTCGGGCGGTCCTACAGCGGACTCCCGGCCGAAGCCGGCTGTCCGGCACCGCCAGCAGGCCCTCCACATGCTTGTCGGAGTAGCCGTGGCCGCTCGGACGTCCGTCGTCCTCCACGCCCACGAAGAGGAGGCCGCCGTCCGCGTTGGCGAACGCCGCAACCGCATCGGCGATCTTGTCCCGCAGGGTCTTCCAATTCAGCTTCCGGGGCGAGCCCGCACTCCGGTCCCAAGCCGACTTGAACTCGCGGAACTGCCCTTCCCCCTGAGAGAGGGCTGTTGCTATCTCGTCGTCCATGAGGTGCGCTGACACGGCGCTCGCTCCCGGCAAGTGGCTTCGAGGACATGGGACCGTCGCTGACGGTCCGGATCACGGGTCGAACCAGCTCAGGTCGGGGATTCCCCCCTCCACCTTCCACGCTGTCGATCCCTCTCGAACGTAACACCGACCGCACCGGACAGAGGCCATTTGCCGGTCGGTGGCCGTGAGCGCCGCATCACGCGGACGTCAAGCAGCCGGCGGACGAACTGTTGCGGCGGATGCAGCCGAGCGGCTGACGTTTCCATGTAAAGCACAGTTTCCATAATGGAAACTTCACCTTACACAGCCTGTCCCCCAGCATGCCCCGATGCTTGACGCGCACGCGGTCCGCCCCTAATACGAAACCCCACTCCCGCTTTCCGAATACACCCCGTTCGACCCACCAGCGACCCGCCCAGCCACCGATGCCAGTTCAATCAGCCCCCCCGCGATGGCGCTTTCGCGCGATGGCCCCGTCGGAGCCCAATCAGAACCCGTTCCAGGGCGAGTTCTTCAGCTCCGACCTACCGCAGCGCTTCGTGCGGGAGTCGGTGCAGAACTCCCTCGACGCCCGCGCGGGATCCAAGCCCGTCACGGTCCGGTTCACCGTCAGCGGCCCGGAGGGCGCCGTCACGAGACGGCGTGCTCCGCACTACCTGAACGGACTCCGGCCTCACTTCGAAGCCGCGGTGCGTGCCGAGACCGCCAGCGGAGACGCCGACTCCGACCGGCTGCGGGAGCTCCGGGCACGCGAGGCCCTGTTCGACGGTCCCCTTCCCTTCCTGACCGTCGAGGACTTCGATACGAACGGTTTGCGGGGCGACATCCGGGCCAACGAGATACGGGCCAGGGGCAACGATTTCTGGGGATTCTTCCGCTCGATCGGGATCTCGCCGAAGGACGCGGACGCCGGCGGCTCCTGGGGACTCGGCAAGTGGGTGTTCCCCGACGCCTCCAAGCTGAACGCCTTTCTGGGCGTGACCCGGCGCGCCGACGAGTCGAGGTTCCTTCTCATGGGACAGGCGATGCTCAAGCTGCACACGCTGGACGGGCGCAAGTTCCCTCCCGTGGGGTTCTTCGCCGCCGGATCCGCCGAGGACGACGGGGACTGGCTGCCGATGCCAGTCGAGTCTTCGGGGCTCGGCGACAACGGCGACGGCACTCTCGGCTCCGGCGGCGGCGGCTTCGTTCAGGGGGCGATCCGCGACTTCGGGCTGCGCCCGGACGGGAGACCCGGAACTTCGGTGGTGATCCCGCATCCCATGGAAGAACTCACCGATCCCTCGAACTTGGCCTACGCCGTCATCAGGCAGTACTTCCACCCGATCATCGCCGGCGACCTCGTGGTGGAGGTCGTCGCGCCGGACCAGCCCGCGCGCACGATCGATGCCGGGACGATCGAACAGGAAGCCCGTCGCACTGGCAATGGCGACACCGACGACCCGGAGCAGCGGGTGGAAGCGCTGGTGGGCGCAATCGCGCTGGCCAGATGGGGACAGGGACATCGCACCGGATTGATCGAAGTCGACGGACGCCGGAAGAGGCCGGCGATCCCCGAGGACCAGGCGCAGCCGCTCCGGGAGCGCTACCGAAGCGGCGAACGCCTTGCGTTTCACGTGGAGGTCACGGTGGCCGGAAGGCGCAACCGCTTCCGCGTCTTCATCGAGCGCGACGACACGCTAACCGCTGGGCACGACTACTTCGTCCGGGGCCATCTCCACATCCCGCGCATGGACTACCTGGTGCGGCATCGCGCCAGGGCGCTCGTGGTGGTGGACAACAAGTCCGATCTGGGTCACCTGCTGCGCGACGCCGAGGGTCCCTCCCACGAGAAGTGGCGCGCGGACGCCCCGAGGCTCAAGGAGAAGGGATGGCCGGCCGCGGCGGAGCGCGTGCGGGAGGTGCAGCACGCCGCCGCGAGGATTCTCGACGCGCTCGCCGAGCAGCCCGCCGAGGTCCAGCGGGACGCGCTCTCCGACCTCTTCCCGGGGAACGTAGGCGCGCGGGCCGGAGCGGGTGGCGGAGGGGGACCGGGACCGCCGCCGGACAAGCCCCCGGCACCCAACCCCCTGGGCATCAGGAAGGTGCGCGGCGGTTTCGAGCTGGCGTCTTCGGGAACCGAGAACCTAGCGGGGTCCGCCTTCGCGGTGCGCATGGCATACGATGTCGCTCGCGGCACCACCAACACGGCGTTCTCGCGGTTCGACCGGGGGCTCCGGGCCGGATGCCCCGACTTCTCGCTGGGGAACGGCAGGCTCGCTGTGGACTTGAACCAGTGCAAGGTCGCGGTGAAGTCCGAGAACGAGGTCCACATTCGTGTGGGCGGGCCGGACTTCTCGTTCAGCGTGACCGGCTTCGACGACCGCGACGTGGTGGTCAAGGTCACGCCCCTCGCACGGTGGCAGGCGGGTGCCTATCCGGCCGGGGAGGGATCATGATCCGACGCTTCAACAGCACCGGGCGCGTGGCCATTCCCCGGTCGAATGCCGCGGTGACCCTCCGGCGTCTCGAGCAGGTCGGCAGTGGCTCCCCTGTCGGCGACCCGACCGCCAGCGCCGTCGAGACCAGGTGGTCCTTCGACCTGAAGCTGAGTCTGGACCGCTTCCGCTTCCCGGCCGATGCCCGCATCAGGGTCGAAGCTTGGCGCGGAACCGCGTCCCAGCGCTGGGACTGGGGCACGGTCGGGCGGTCGGCACCGCCGGACGAGACCGGGAGGATCCTCAAGGACGTGCCGGAGACCTGCCTGTTTCGCGTTTCGGTCATCGAAGCCGGGGACACCGGACTACTGCTCGGGCTGGCGGACCGCCTGCGCCCGAAGCTCCCGGTGGAATCGCTGCTCCCCCTGGTGTCGGGCGATCTGGGCGGCGAGGTGTGGCGCCTCGACTACGGGCAGGGCGACGACCTCGTGGTGCTCAAGGTCAACGAAGGCCTGCCGGACTTCAGCCGGGCAGTACGGACCGACCCCGGGTTCCGGGCGCTGGTGATGCCCCAGGTGCTGCGGTCGATTCTGGAACGGGCCCTGCTGGTGGACCGCGAGGACCCGGCGGAGCCGGAGGGGCGCTGGTCGCCGTGGTTCGATCTCGCCGGGGACATCCTGCCCGGACGAGATCCGCCGGTTGTGGATCGCGACGCCCAGGACGACCGGATCGCGCAGGCGGATCTCTGGATCGACGATGTCGTCGAAGCGTTCTCGGCCGACAGGGTCAAGGCGCTGGACGGGTACAGGCAGGCATGGCAGGGCGGATGAGGGCGCGCGAGTTCAATGCCCGGGGGATTGCGAAGGCGCGGGAGTTCCTCGCCGAGGTGCGCCGGAACCCGGCGGGGCGCAAGACTCCACCCGAGGAACTCCTGCTCGGGGCGCGGCACACGCGCTCGTTCAGGGGTCGTCTTCTGGTGGACTCCCGGTGGCACGGCTTCCGATCGCGGCGCGAGATCGGCGAGTATCTCGCGCCGCGGCTGGCGCCGTTTCGGGCGCGGATCGCCGACCGCACCTCCTTGTGGTCATGGCTCGGGATCTTTCACTTCGAGGACACGGTGCGGATCGTCGACGGCGCCGCCCGGCTGTCGCCGCTCGACGAGACCTTCGTGATCGACAGGCTGGACAAGCAGAACCTGCGGGGGATGCACCGACACTACCTGCGGTCGGCCTGGCTGCTTTGGGAGACGCATCGAGACGATGCGGCCTTCCTGCTGGATCAGCCGCCTTGGGCCAGGGGCGGAATCGCCAATGAGGTATTCCAGTCGCAGCGGATCTTCAACTCAGCCGGGGTCGTGCGATTGGTACTGAGCCTCTACACGAATGGTGCCCGGTCGAAACGCGGATTCCGGGACCAGCCCGGCGGGCTGAGGCACCTGCTCCGCGTCCTCGATCAGCTCGAACGCACACACGACGTCTACGGCATGAGCCCGGAGGCCCTGGTCCGGATCCTTCCCCAGGAGTTTGCGCCTTGGGTGGACGGTACCGACCTGACCGGCGACACGGCCGCCGATCCGGGCGCGGCTGGAGCGATGGCCGATCCACCTGATCGTTCTCCGCCGCCAGACCGCGATTCCCCCGACCCCGAACCAGACCTCGCGAGCGCGCCCGACCCGGAACTCCGGAAATGGGAAGCGCTCGTGAGGAGGAACGGCCGCGGAACCATGCGCTACAAGGGATTCTGCGCAACCGTTCGGATCGATGAGGCCGACGGCACCCTGACGGGGACCGTCACGACTGCCGAGGCGCGCCCGATCGGGACGGTGTCGGCGACGAAGGCCGACGAGTTCAAGCGTGCGGTTCGGGAAACGGTGGACGAGCATCTTGCACGGGCGTAACGCCCCGTGCGCCATTTCCGCCCCGTATGGCGGACAAGCGAGCCCACTCCAAGTGGACCTTCCACTCGACCGGAACAGCGGGCCAACGGTGTCCAGAGCTGCTGCAAGACCGGGGTGGCGAGCCTCCATCACCTCCCGCGTCCGCAACCGTACTGCCTCCCAAGAGCCAGACCAGCCCCACCGACACCCCTTTCGACCCCCCAGGAACCAGTGCAAGTAGACGTGACCCCCACCTACTCGGACACCGAACTGGAAGCAATGATGGCCGACATGAAGTCCGAGCTCGTGGAGCGCAAGGGATCGCTCAGGACCGCGCCCGATGGGAAGAACGGCCCCATCGAGCGCATTCGACTCCGACAGATCGCCTACAACGCTGTCATGCACAGGACCTACGAGGCCACTCATGCACCGGTCCGCGTCAGCTGGTTCGACGACCGCGTCGAGATCGTGAGCCCGGGCGGACCCTACGGAGCGGTCACCGCGGACAATTTCGGCCAGCGGTGGATCGCCGACTACAGGAACCCCAGCCTCGCGGACGCCATGCGGGTCCTCGGCATCGTCCAGCGATTCGGCATGGGTATCACCGTCGCGCGCAGCTCCCTGCGCCGAAACAACCAACCCGAGCCCAGCTTCGAGGTCCAGTCCAACTGGGTCCACTGCACCATCGGAGCACGGCCATGAATGCCACCACGCTGACCTTCTTCAACAACAAGGGCGGAGTGGGGAAGACTTCGCTCGTCTACCACGTGGCATGGATGCTCTCCGAGCTGGATCACGTCGTCCTCGCCGTCGACCTGGACCCCCAGGCCAATCTGACGGCGGCCTTCCTCGACGAAGATGACCTAGTCGATCTCTGGGAGAGCCCGTGCGACTCCGCCACCACGATCCACCGATGCGTCGAGCCGCTTACGAAGGTAGGCGACATCCGGGCGCCCCGGCTCCGCCGAGTGTCCGCCGGCCTGCATCTTCTTCCAGGGGACCTGGCGCTTTCGGACTTCGAGGACCTGCTCTCCAGGGAGTGGCCGGACTGCCTCGGGAGTGCGCCGTACCGCGCCTTCCGATCCATCACCTCGTTCTGGCAGGTCATCCGGATGGCCGTCGACGCGTCGCGGGCCGATGTCGTCCTCGTGGACGTCGGTCCCAGTCTGGGGGCCATCAACCGATCGGCGCTGATCGCCACGGACTTCATGGTCGTTCCGCTGGGCGCCGACCTGTTCTCGCTTCAGGGACTGCGGAACCTGGGGCCGGCGCTTCGCAGATGGCGTCGAGACTGGCGAATGAGGCGTGAACACTGGACGCACGCCGAGTTCCCGCTTCCCGTCGGCGACATGCGTCCCATCGGGTATCTGATGCAGCAGCACGGCGTGCGACTCCGCCGGCCCGTCAGAGCCTACGACCGCTGGTTCAGGCGCATGCCCGCCGAGTACGCCAGGAGCGTTCTGGACGACGCGTCGGTGTCGGAGAGCATCCTGCCCGAGGACGATCCCAACATGGTCGCGGAAATCAAGCACTTCCGAAGCCTGATCGCCCTCGGGCAGGAGGCCCGGAAGCCGATCTTCTCGCTGACTCCCGCCGACGGCGCCATGGGCGCTCACTCCGTGGCGGCGAACGCCGCGTACAAGGACTTCGAGGAGCTGTCGAAGGAGCTCTTGCGACGGATGGCAGGTTCCCGCAGTCCCCGCGGTGAAGAAATTGCAGGGGACGCGTCCTCCGGCCCGAACAACGGCGACGGACGGGGAAAAAGTCAATAATTGTCGTGAATTATGTACTTTTTTCGTCGGATCGATGCCAGCGGGGTTATTTTGGGCGGCCTGTCGATTCCGTCGCAGACCCTTCGGAGACCTTCCCGCCCACCACTCACCGCCCCACGGAGTCCGGAATGACGCCGATTCCCCACCAGCTACTCGCCGTCCAAGAGGACATCGCGGCCGGGAAGCGCCGCTGGGCGAAGATCAAGACGCTCCTATCCTGGTTCGGACAGAAGGGCCGGGGCAAGCATGTCGTCCAGACCATCGAGGAGGCCCTGGGCGAGGCCGGTCTCCTCACCCGCCCGGCGTTCACGTCCGGAGGCGTACACGACTACATCGAGTTCAAGGCGTCGCCCGAGACCGTTGACGGGCCAGCGGCGGAATCCGCCGATTCGCGCGGCGGCGGGGACGGCGCCAAGCCCGCCGAGGGGGACCGGTCCGAGGCCATCGAGGGCGGCGACGGACGGGATCGCCCCTCGCCGGAGGGCGCCGGGTCGAAGTTCTGCATCGGCATGCTCGAGGCCGCCAACCGCCCCCCCGACGAGATCCTGACGATCAAGCGCGACAAGACCGTGGAAGAGGCCACGACGCTGATGATGATGCACCGGTACTCGCAGCTGCCGGTCACGCAGGACATGCGCCGGATAGACGGAATGATCAGCTGGCGGTCGATGGGCCGGGCGAGGGCGAGGGGCGGCGCCTGCGAGCACGTGCGCGACTGCCTGGAGCCCGTCCGCATACTCGAGCAGGACGCCCCGTTCTTCGAGGCGGTGGACACGATCGCCGAGGAGGAGGTGGTCCTGGTCCGGGGGAAGAACCGCACCGTCACCGGAATCGTGACCACGAGCGACCTGAGTCGCGAGTATCATCGGAAGGCTGCGCCATTCCTGTTGCTGGAGGAGGTGGAGGACAGCATCCGGATCCTGATCGGCCGGAATCTGTCGGTCGCGGAGATCGGGAGAGCGAAGAAATCGGGCGACGACACGCGGGAGGTCGAGGATGCGGGCGACCTGACGTTCGGCGAGTACGTACGGTTGTTGGAGGATCGGGAGAACTGGAGGAAGCTGCGGCTGGGAATCGACCGGAAGCTGTTCGTCGGGCTGCTGAACGACGTTCGCGAGGTCCGCAACGACGTGATGCACTTCAGGCCGGACTCGTCCGAGCCCGAGGACCTGGACAAGGTGCGGATGCTGCGGAGTCTGCTGGGGTAGCTCGTCATCGGGGTCGAGGAGCGTGACGCTCGTTCCTACCCCGCCCCCCCAATCCCCATCTCCCCCAGGAACTGCGACGCCCGCTTCGCGTACCCGAGGTACTGCTTCGACCGAGTCAGCGTCAGCGTCTCCCGAGCCCTCGTGATCGCCACGAAGCAGCTCCTCCGCTCCTCCTCAACCTCTCGGCTCGTCGGCCCCTTCCGGAGGGCGTGGAAGGACGGGAACACCTCCTGGGCCATCCCGATCAGATACACGTGCTCGAACTCGAGCCCCTTCGCGCCATGCACGGTCATGCAGCGGAGTGCGTTCCGTCCCGGCGGCGGCATCTTCGGCGACAAGTCCAGCTGCTGGAGATAGGTGTTCAGAATCACTTCACGCCCGCGTTCGGCGACGATGTCCCGATGCAGCACCCGCCAGATCCCCACTTCCTCTCCGGTCAGGTCGGCGAAGTCGTCGTCGGTCCAGGAAGCCCATCCGTCCTCCAGGAACCAATCGACCACCTCCTTGAACCGGAGTCGATCGACGAGATCGTCCTGCAGACGCCGCAGCACGCTCTCGTGGCGCCCTGCCCCCGCGCCGGTCGCCGCCGTCGCCCAAGCGCGCAGAAAATCCTCCCCGGTCAGCGCGCCGACGGCCTCCACCGTGTCCGGTTGGACGGAAACGCCCGTCAGTCCTTCCCAGGCGAGGCAGATTCGTCGCAGCACCACCCTGTCATGCCGGGAATTGGCCAGCCGAAGGGCCTCCACCAGAACCCTCACGGCGGGCGAATCGAAGTCGAGCTTCCTCGTGGGCACTATCGCTTCGACGCCCGCGCCGCAAAGGGTCTCGGCAGCCCGTTGGACAAGCCGGGCGGTTCGGCCCAGAACCGCGCAGTCGCAAGCCCGGAGTCGGCGCTCGCGAACGTCGCGCGCCACGAACGCCGCCTCGTCCTCCGGCGACGCGAAGACCGCGGTCCGCACGGCATCGCCGTACGGCCGGCCCGCGTCGCGAACGCTGGTGGTCGTCTTGTCGGAGGTGCGCCGGGAGTTGTGCGAGATCAGGCGGTTCGCCAACGACACGATCGGCGGTGGGCAGCGATAGCTCTCCGGGAGCTCGATCGTCTTCAGCTCGTAGTCGCGACGCAGATCCCGGAACCGTTGCGGACTCGCGCCGTTCCACTGGTAGATCAGCTGATCGTCGTCCGCCACGACAAAGAGGTTGTGCCGACCGGATGGGGCGATCAGACGCAGCAGATCGTACTGCGCCCTGTTGGTGTCCTGGAATTCGTCGACGCACACGTGCGTCCAGCCCAGGCGGACCACTCCGGCCACGGCGGGCTTTTCGCCCAGGAGTCTGGCGGCGAAGTGGAGCAGGCTGCCGAAGTCGAGCCGGTTGGCCCCGACGAGCGCGTCGCAGTAGCGACCGAACAGAGACGGCAACCAGTCGGGGGTCTCAGCCATCGACATCGACTCTCCCTTGCCGCGGTAGGACTCTGAAAACAGCCGATCTACGACTCTCAGCAGGTTTCTGAGATCGCCGGTCGGCTCGCTTCCAGCGGCCTGCAGGTCGCGGACCACATCTTCGAGGATGGCGATCCTGTCTTCGTCCCGGGTCAAGAGGCCGAAGTCCGGCCGGATGCCGAGGTGGCTCCCATGCTGCCCGAGAACATCGGCCGCGAAGGTGTGGAAGGTGCATAGCCGGGCGCGATCAAGGTGCTCGCCGAGCAGCCGGTCGACCCGCTCCCGCATCTCGGCGGCGGCCTTGTTGGTGAACGTCAACGCCAGCGCGGCAGCGTTCTCGTCCCGTTCCAGCAGCCGGGCAACCCGCAGCGTGAGGACGCCCGTCTTGCCCGAACCGGGTCCCGCGAGAACCAGCAGCGGACCCCCGTTCCACTCCACGGCCCGGCGCTGGTTCTCGTTGAGGTTCTGGAACGTGATCATGGTTCGCCCTCTTGTACCATGGCAACGATTTCCTCCAGCACGCTCCGGATCTCGGGAGTCACCCCGGACCTGCCGCGGGCCTCGATTTCGACGGCCACTTCCGACGCGGCTCTCGTCTTGGCGCGTTTGGGAAGGTTCGCCGCGTATTCCTGCCAGTACCCGGAGTCGCCGGGTGCCTTCGTGAGCTTTTGCAAGTTCTGCGTCGGCATGTGGTTGCGGTAGATTGCGTCGTAGCCATGGCCGAGCAGGTTGACTTCGATGTCAGGGTACGGGAATACGAGCGTGTCCACTTGGTCCGCGCCGTCTACGTGCGGCCCCAGCGCGCGTTCCACCTTGGCCCGATTGCTGTCGTCGTCGCCCACGCAGAGCCAGGAGATTCCCAGCGCGTCGGCGACCTTGGCGAGCATGCCGGCATCGGACTGGCTGAATTCGACGAGCCGCACGCCTTCCCTATGGAGATTCAACCCGAGCGCGCGCGCGGCGGCCGGGTACACCCAGGTCTCCGTCTCGCCCTCCACCATCAGCCAGCACCGGGCGAACAGCAGTTCGCCGCGAGCCCGCCGGATGTGGTAGCTGAACTTCCTCGTCTCGTCATCGGACAGCAGGTCGCGCGGTACGCGGAACGCCTTGATTCCATCGGGGGTCCGCGCGAGCCGACGAACATCGCCGATTTCGGTCGCGGCTAGGAACTCGCCGCTGTGCGTCGAGATCAGTTTCTGCCCGGAGAATCCTCGTACGAGATCCCACAACGCCCGTATCGCCGACGGATGCAGGTGAGCCTCCGGCTCCTCCAGTGCGAGCACCGGCGCTCCCTCCGGCCGGGCCTCCAGGAACGCCGAGAAGAGCATCAGCACGGCCAGACTCTGCGTGCCCTCCCCGTGTCGGCTCAACGGAATCTTCGCGCCCGTGGCCGTGCCCAGCTGCACCTTGGGCTCTTGCGAGCATGTCGAACATTCGACCCGGGACGGCCTCGATGGAAACGGCCTCGCCGGTCGAGAGCGGAACCACGGACTGTACGCGACGGAGTCCGGTCTGCACCTGCTCGAAGCTGGCGTGCGACGAGACCACGAGGTCGTTCACTTCCTTGAGCTTCGCTTCGACCTCGGCCTTCCTGTCCGGCGACAGCTGCGAGTCCTGGAGGAACGGCCTCCAGAACGGACCCTTGGCGTCGAAGTGCCGGGCCGCGTCCCGGAGCGCCCTGAGATAGAAGAAGCGAACCTCCTGCTGCAGGATGGTGAGCGCTCGGCGGTTCGCGCGGCTCAGCGCTTCGCCGTTGAGGTCCAGGAAGGACCAGTCGTGCGCGAACTCCCTCGTCCCCCGATCGTACCCGCATGTGACTCGCAGCCTGACATGCCGCCGTCCGTCGTCGTCAACCTGGAGCACTTCGGCACGGTTCAGTCGCCCAACAAGGTGGTCGTCCCATTCCTCGCCGGGCCACTCCGAGAATCGGACCTCGATCTCGATGGGGTCCGCCGAAGACGGCTCGGAGTCGACATCGGCCAGATGGAAGTCCAGTGCCCGGACGGCTTGGCGCCGGGGACGGAGTTCCCGAAGGCACAGCTTCAGGGCATCGAGAACCGACGTCTTCCCGCTGTTGTTCTCGCCGATCAGAACCGTGACCCCACCCAACTTGAGGTCGAGGCTTCTGATTCCGCGAAAGTTCCGGATGCGAACTTCTTCGATCGTCATTCGAAGGGTGTGAACCTCCAAGCTGGACGCCGGACGGGTAGTCGAAGGGGCAGCGGCTGCTTCCCTCCAATGTAACCGGCAGGGCCCCAGGTCCCGTCAGTGGACCTTCAGCGAACGCTCCGGAGGGCGTTGAAGCGCGATGACGCGCCGCCTCCAGGAGGCCCTGTGAAGCCTGTCGCTTCATCCGCCCGGCGTTCACAGTGAGCGCCGCCGTTGCCGCTCCGCCGACGCCGAAGTTGTCGCTCGCGGCGGGGCGGACCGTCCGCCGGAGAAGGGGATAGACAAGCCTCGCCCCCGCCCGGCGAACCGGACGGGGGCGAGGCAGAGGCCGCTCTCGGCGGGATGCCGAGAGGGATTGGGGTTAGCTGTCGTCGGGTACGTCCTTCACGTGGACCGTGAGGTCCGAAGCCTCGGTCACGTCATCGTAGACCGAATCGGTCACATCGTCCGTGTTGCTGACGGCATGGCTGATGCTCTTGGTCGCGTCCGCATCGACCGACTTCGGAGTCACCGTGACAGCCTGCGCGGTAACGGCTGTGAAGTTGAAGGACACTGTGGGAATGGTGAAGTCACGCGTGTCGAACAACAGATCGACCGTCACCGTCTCGCCCGCGGCCGGGGCCTGGGTCAGGCCGATGGAGTACGTGAATGTCACTCCTTCGTTCCCCGAGATTTCCGTGATGGTGAGGTAGACCGCAGGGGCCTCGTCGTCCAGGACTTGGACCGACAGATCGGGTCCGGTGTCGCCGTGGTAGTCTCCGCCGGAAACATCGTGGCCCAAATCGAAGGCGTCCCACGCAGCAGTGACGGTGTCCGCGGTCGGAGTGATCGTCACGTCCTGCGCAGTGGCGTAGTTGCCGTCGTCACCCGCGGTGAACGTCAACTGCGTAGGAGAGACCGTCACCTCGGCCGGCACGCCCGTCACATACACGGTCGCATTTTCGGTCGGCGCCGAGTTCAGCCTGACAGAGTAGGTGCCGGCCACGCCTTCGGAGATTTCCTTCGCCATCGCGTTGAGGATGACGCCCTTCGTGTGTCTCTCGGTGAGAATGATGTCCAGTACCGTCGTATCGGCTTCCTCGTATCCGTCACCGCCTTGGTCGCTGGCTGCCGTCACCGCGTGCCTAACAACGGTATCCTGATCGTGGGCTACCGCATTGCTGTCCTGCGGCGTGGCAGTCAGCGCGACCGCCTGCGGATCGTCCCAATTCAGGGTGTCGAACTCCAGCGATGTCGGATCGGCGGTCACCCCGTCTGGGACGATGACGCTCAGTTCGATGGCCGAATCCGGCTGGGTGTTCAGGACCACCTGGTACGTGGTGGCGCCGGCCGTGTCGGCGGTGCCTTCCGGAATCTCCAGGCCGGCGGCGGTGACATCGTCGCCGTCCGCGTTCAGGAACGTCAGGCCCGGCTCCGCCGGATCCGGCGCGTCTCCCCGGGTCACCCTGACCATGTAGGTCATCGTGTCGGTTTCGTCCGCCGCCACGACCTCGAAGGAACCGTCTGCGGACGCTCCCGCAGCCGGATCGAGGCTGATCGTGGCGGGTGTCACCGTCTGGTTTCCGTCACTCTTTGTCGGAGTGAAGGTGACGGCCCCGTCGTCGTGCTCCACTTCCACCGTGTAGGGACCCGCGTTGTCCGCCGCGAAGGCCGGATCCAGCGTGCCCTGTGACGCCGTGATGTCACTCAGCGTGGCGTCGTTCGTGCCCTTCCGGAACACCTCGACGGTGTACTCTTCCGTTTCCGTTCCGTCCTCGGACGTGACCGTGACCGTGATGGTGGTCGTTTCGTCCTCCGCCAGGTTGACCTGGTGGCCGGACGCGTCCGCATCCGCATCGGCCGGAGTGTATATCACCGTGTCCACGTCGCGGTTGTACGGAAAGCCTGTGACCGTGGTGACGCTGTCGTCGTTGTTCGCCGTGGCCTCGTACTCGGTTTCGTCCGAATCGAAATCCGGGTCCAGCGTCAGGCCGCTCAGAGTCAGGC
>JAPPNM010000153.1 GCA_028873825.1 Gemmatimonadota bacterium
ACAGCCCCTCGGTGTTCTCGCGGATCAGCACCAGGTCGATGTCCTCGTAGCGCCCTCCGGGCAGGATCGTGCGGACCGGCCGCACGTTGGCGAAGAGGTCCAACTCCTTGCGGATGGCCACGTTGACCGAGCGAAAGCCCGAGCCGGTCGGCGTGGTCAGGGGGCCCTTGAGCGCCACGCGGTTGGCGTCGATGGAGTCGATCGTCTCCTGCGGGAGGGGGCTGCCCTGGTACCTGAGCGCGGTCTCGCCCGCCATCCGCTCGTCGTACTCGAGCCGCGCCCCGGCCGCGTCGAGGACCTTCAGCACCGCGGCCGTCACCTCCGGTCCGATCCCGTCGCCGGGGATCACCGTGACGGTGCTGCTCATGCGCCCCTCACCCGTCGTCCCCCGCCTCGAAGTCGAGCGCCGCCGAGTTGATGCAGTATCGGAGGCCGCCCGGCCCCGGGCCGTCCGGGAAGACGTGCCCCAGGTGGGCGTCGCAGCGGGCGCACACAACCTCGGTCCGCCGCATGAAGAGGCTGCGGTCGTCCTTCTCGCCCACGCTGCCGGCGGCCGACGGACGGGTGAAGCTGGGCCACCCGGTCCCCGAGTCGAACTTGTCGGCGGACTCGAAGAGAGCCTGTCCGCAGCAGACGCACGCGTAGGTTCCGTCTGCCTTGTGAGCCCAGTATTCGCCGGTGAAGGCTCGTTCCGTGCCGCCCTTGCGGGTGACCCGGTACTGCTCCGGCGTCAGCGTCCGGCGCCATTCGCGATCGCTACTGCGGATTCCGCCCCGGTCGCGCTCGGTGGTCTTCCTCAGATCAGATACCCCCCGTCCACGGGAATCACGGCCCCCGTAATATGACGCGAAGCCTCGGAGCACAGGAACAGGATGACAGACGCCACGTCCTGGGGATCGCCCAGGCGGCCGAGCACGCTCCGCTCGCGGGCCCTGTCGAGCATCTCGGCCGGCACCCGGTCCGTGAGTTCGGTGGTGCGGATGTAACCGGGGGCCACCGCGTTCACGTTCACGTTCGACGGACCGAGCTCCAGCGCCGCGCTGCGCGTGAACCCGATCAGCCCGGCCTTCGTCGAGCAGTAGTTAGCGAGCCCGAACTCGCTGGACAGCCCGTGCACCGAAGAGACGTTGACGATCTTGCCGAACTCCTGGTCGCGCAGGTACGGGGCGGCGGCGCGCGTACAGTAGAAGGCGCCGGAGAGATTCGTGTCGATCACGGAACGCCACTCGTCGTCGGTCATGCGCCAGAGCGCCCGGTCGCGCCCGATGCCGGCGTTGTTGACCAGGACGTGCAGACCGCCCAGCCTGTCGCGCGCCTCGGCTATGAACGCGGACGCCTCCTTCGGATCCCTGACATCGGCCGCACGCGCGAACACTCCGACTCCGGTCTCCCGCAGCATCTCGCGCGTCTCCTCCGCCGCCCGCCTGCTCTCCTTCCCGGCGTCCAGGTGGTTGAAGGCGACGTGCGTGCCGCTCCGCGCAAAGGCCACGACGGTCGCGCGACCGATCCCGCTGGAGCCCCCGGTCACGACCGCGACGCGCCCGTCCGGCGGCTCGGGTTCCAGCGCCACCGCCGGGCCCGGCTCCGTCCCCACCCGGCTCAGCAGCTCCTCGACGGCCTCGCCGGCCTCCCCGGGCGCCTTCACCACGGGCTCTCCATGTGCTTGATCGACCTTCCCTCCACCAGGAACACCACGTCCTCTGCGATGTTCGTGGCCAGGTCGCCGATCCGCTCAAGGTTCTGCACCACCAGGATCATCTCGAGCCCGGGACCGATGTAGCGCGGCTGCTCCAGCATGTGGGAGACCACTGTCCGGATGGCCGAGCGCCGCAGGTCGTCCACACGCCGGTCCTCGGCTATGACGCCCCTGGCCTTTTCCACGTCCCGGTTCACCAGGGCGTCCAGCGCCGTGCCGAGCATCTTCCGGACCTGCCCGCCCATCTCCCAGGTCTCCGTGATGTCGGGCAGCGGGGGATGCTTCGCCAGGCGCCGGCTCGCCTTGGCGATGTTGACCGCGTGGTCGCCGATGCGCTCAATGTCGTTGGAGGCCTTGAGCGCGACGAACACCAGCCGCAGGTCGCCCGCCATGGGGTGCTGAAGCGCCAGCAGCTCCAGCACCCGCTCGTCCATCTCGACCTCGATTTCGTCTATGCGGTCGTCCGCCTTGCGCACAAGCTTCGTCATCCTGCGGTCCCGCTCGCCCAGCCCCCGCATGGCCATTCCGACCAGCTCCTCGGCGCGGCCGGCCATCTCCAGCAGCATCTCCCGAAGCCGGTCGAGCTCCGTTTCGACGGGGACGCGGATGAGACGGGGTTCCGTCATGGGATGCGGCCGGTCAGATAGGATTCGGTGCGGGGGTCGCGCGGGTTCGTGAAGAGAGTCTCGGTAGGACCGTACTCGACCAGCTCCCCGCCGGCCAGATACGCGGTCAGATCGGACAGTCGCGCGGCCTGCCGGCGTCCGTGAGTGGCCAACACGATCGTGTGGTCGCGTTTGAGCGCGTGGATCGACGACTCGATGCGCGCCGTGGCCGCGGGATCCAGGGCGGAGGTGGGTTCGTCCAGAAGCAGCACTTCCGGCTTCAGCGCCAGCGTCCGTGCGATACACAGGCGTTGTTGCTGTCCCGAAGACAAGGCCAGCGCCGGGGCGTCCAGATCCTCCGCGACCTCCGACCAGAGACCCGCGGCGGTGAGCGCTTCTTCGGCGAGCTCGTGCAGGTCGCCGCCGTAGCCGCTCGCGCGGGGGCCGAAGGCCACGTTGTCGAAGACGGACCTTGGGAAGACGGTCGCCTGCTGAAACACCATGCCGATCCGCCGCCGGACCTCGACCGGATCGACCTCCCCGCCGTGGAGGTCGATCCCGTTGAAGCGCACCGCCCCGGTGGTCACCGCCCCAGGAGTGAGTTCGTTCAACCGGTTGAAGGCGCGCAGGAGGGTGGTCTTCCCGCTCGCGGACGGTCCGATGATCGACACGACCCGTCCGCGCGGGATCGAGAGCGTCACCCCGGCGAGGGCCGTCTTCGGGCCGAAGCTGACCGAGAGGTCGTCGGCGGCCAGCGCGGGGACCGCGTCGGTTCGCGACGGGGGGGCGCTCACCGGGAAGCGTCCTCCATTCGGCGGCGCACGGCCAGCACGGCCAGATTCATCGCCAGCAGCACCAGCAGGAGGGCGACGCCGGCGCCCGCCGCTAGGGCGGCGAAATCCTGCTCGGAGCGCTTGGTCCACGCGAAGATCTGGGTGGGCAGCGAGGTGAGCGGATCCGCCGGGCCGCGCGGGGCGAAGGTCATGAACGAGACCGCTCCCAGCACCAGGAGCGGCGCCGCCGCCCCGACGGTCCGCGTGAAGGCGAGGCACACGCCCGCGAGCATTCCGGGCGCGGCCGCGGGAAGCACCTCGCCGCGCACGACCTGCCACCGGGTCGCTCCCAGGCCGTAGGCCGCCAGCCGCACTCCCTGCGGGACCGACCGGATGGCCGCCCGCGAGGCCACGACCACGGTCGGGAGGGCCAGAGCGGCCAGCGTGCAGCCGCCGGCCAGAAGGCTCGGTCCCATGCCCAGACCCCGCACGAAGAGCGCGAGCCCCGCGACCCCGTACACCACCGGCGGCGTTCCGGCGAGGCTGGCCAAAGCCGAACCGACCAGGGCGGCCAGCCGGGTTCGGGGCGCGTACTCCTCCAGGTAGACCGCGGTGCCGACCCCGACGGGAACGGCCAGACCGGCCGTGAGCAGGGCGAGCCACAGGGTGCCCGCCAGCGCCGGACCGACGCCCGCGCCGTCCGCCATGCGGGAGGGCATCTCCAGGAGAAAACCCGGGTTGGCCACCGGCCGGGCTTCGACGGCGAGGAACGCGACGAGCACGGCGAAAGCGGCCGCAACCGCAAACGCCGCCGCGCCGCACGCCATGCCGAGCGGATCCCGGCGGCGGGCCGGCGCGGTCATCGCGCGCCTCCCCGGCGTCGGCGCGACACCAAAAACATGCCCGCCGCGTGGAGTCCCCAGGAGAACGCGAGCAGGACCGCGCTCGCAGCGAAGACCGCCCCGTATTGCAGCGACCCGCTCGGAGCGCCGCCCGGGCCCGACTGGGCGATGAAGGCGGTGAGCGTCCTCAGTCCCTCGAGGGGGCTCCAGGTCGGCTGTGCCTGGTTGCCCGCCGCCAGGGTGACGATCATGGTCTCCCCGACGGCCCGCGCCAGCGCCAGAAACACCGCCGCGACGATGCCCCCCAGGGCCGCCGGCACGAGCACCCGCGCCACCACCCGGCCCCGGCTCGCCCCCAGGGCGAGACCCGCCTCCATCAGCTGCGCCGGCACCGACTTCAGCGCGGCCCGGGAGAGCAGCACCACGGTGGGCACGATCATAAGCCCCACTACGAGACAGGCGGAGAGCGCGTTGAACGCCTCGGTGCCGGGCCAGAGGCTCCTGAGCGCGGGAGTGACGAAATCGAGGGCGAAACAGCCGTAGACGACGGTCGGCACTCCGGCCAGCAGCGCCGTCACCGCGGTAAGCGCCCGCTCGGTCCGGGCCCCGGCGTAGTGTTCCAGGTAGACGGCGGTCATCAGGCCGGCCGGAACTCCGAAGACCCCGGCGCCCGCGGTGATCTGCGCGGTGGCCGCGAGCAGCGGGAGCACCCCGAAACGCGGTTCCTCGGCGAACGGGGTCCAGTCGGCCTCGGTGAAGAAGCGCACCGGGGACACCTGGGCGAAGAAGCGTCCCGCCTCCACGCCGAGCACGCCCGCCAGCGCGACCAGCGTCCCCGCGGCCGCGACCGTGCAGGCCAGCAGGACCGGGCCGGCGAGACGGTCGGCCAGCCCGTGCGAGGCGGCACCCGCACCCGGCAACCGGGCCACGGTCACGACGGGTCCTCGCGTGCGGCCTCCAGCAGGGCCAGAGCCCGGGCGTACTCCGCCGCGGGAAGAGGCGCGTAGCCGGCCTCCTCGGCCAACGCGGCACCGGCCGAGACATAGTGCGCGGCGAGTCCGTACACGTCGTCGGGGATTCCGCGCACGTTTCCGTACACGGTCCTGACATACACGTACAGATCCCGCGCCAGCGGGCTGTAGCTCCCGTCGCCGACGGCGGCGGGCGTCGGATGCACGCAGCCGAAACCGGCGTCCACCGCGAGCGCGCGCACCAGTTCCTCGCCGGCGGCGTAACTGGCGGACCCGAGATATCCCAGCGCCCAGGGACTGCCGGCGACCCCGCGCGCGATCAGGTGATCGTCTTCGGTCTGGTAGTGGTCGGCGCGGCTGGCTCCCGGCCTGCCGACGACCACGGCGGTGAAGAAGCGGAAGGTCCCCGAATCGTTGCCGGGGCCGAAGAGGCGGATCCTCTCGGCGGGGAAATCCGGCCTCAGGTCACGCCAGGTCGCAACGCCGCTCCCCGGCTCCCACAGCCGCCTCAGTTCGGTCAGCGTAAGGCAGCCCGCCGCGCCGTTGGCGGGGCTGGCCACCACGGTCACGCCGTCCGCGGCCACGGGAAGGGCCACGTAGCGGATCCCGGCGGCCCGGCAGCGGGCCGCTTCGGCGGAGGTAATCGGCCGCGATGCGCCGACAAGATCGACCTCCCCCTCGCAGAACCGCCGCAGCCCGCCCCCGGTGCCCGAAACCCGCACGACGACGCGAGATCCGGGGCGCTCCCGGGCGAATTCCTCGGCCACCGCTTCCGAAAGGGGGTACAGGCTGCTGGAGCCGTCGACAACCAGCGTCCCGGGGCCGGGGGGGGGGGGGGGGGGGCCGCCCCCCCCCCCGCCGGGGGGGGGGGGGGCCCCCCCCCCCCCCCCCCCCCCCCCCCCCCCCCCCCCCC
>JAPPNM010000113.1 GCA_028873825.1 Gemmatimonadota bacterium
TCTTCAACCTCATGTTCAAGACCTTCATGGGCCCGGTGGAGGAGGACGCGTCGGTGGTCTATCTGCGGCCCGAGACGGCGCAGGGGTCCTACGTCAACTTTCTCAACGTGCAGCGGACGACGCGGCAGCGCGTGCCGTTCGGGATCGCCCAGCTGGGCAAGGCGTTCCGCAACGAGATCACTCCCGGGAACTTCATCTTCCGCACCCGCGAGTTCGAGCAGGCCGAGATGCAGTTCTTCGTCAAGCCGGGCTCCGACGACGAGTGGTTCGACTACTGGCGCGACCGGCGGCTGGCCTGGCACCGCGAGATCGGGATCCGGCCGGAGAAGCTGCGCTTCCACGCCCACGGACCCGGCGAGCTCGCGCACTACGCCAAGACCGCCGTCGACGTCGAGTACGAGTTCCCCTTCGGCTGGCAGGAGCTCGAGGGCGTTCACAACCGCACCGACTTCGACCTGTCCAGGCACCAGGAGTCTTCGGGCAAGCGGCTCTTCTACATCGACCCCGGCTCGGGCGAGCGCTACGTCCCTTACGTGGTGGAGACGGCGATGGGCGTGGGGAGGGCGGCGCTGGCGGCGCTCGTGGACGGCTATCGCGAAGAGGAGGTCGCGGGCCGGGAGCGCGTGGTGCTGGGTCTCGATCCGCGGCTGGCGCCGATCAAGGCGGCGGTCTTTCCGCTCATGAAGAAGTTCGGACAGCCGGAGACGGCGCGGAAGTTGCTCGACGGGTTGCGCCGCGCGCGGATCCCGGCGTCCTACGACCAGACGGGGTCCATCGGGCGCCGCTACCGCCGGCAGGACGAGGCGGGGACGCCGTGGTGCGTTACCGTCGACGGCCAAACCGGCGAGGACGGCAGCGTGACTGTCCGCGACCGAGACACCCTTGCGCAGGATCGCGTCGGGCTCGACCACGTGGCGAGGTGGATCCGGGAGCGGCTCGCGTAGCCGCCCGCCCGCCGCCCTCCGGCTGGCCTCGCGACGCGCGAGACCGTAGGGTATCACCTAACATCCACCCCGCAACCGGGAGCCGCGTTCGTGCCGACCCGATCGGAAGTGTTCACCTCGCGCTGGGGTATGCTTCTGGCCATGCTCGGGATGGCCGTCGGCACGGGGAACATCTGGCGGTTTCCGCGTGTCGCGGCTTCCAACGGCGGAGGCAGCTTCCTGGTGGCGTGGGTCGTCTTCCTGCTCCTCTGGTCGGTGCCGCTGCTGATCCTCGAGTTCGGCATGGGGAAGGCGACCCGCCGCGGCACCATCGGGTCGTTCGTCGGGACCGTCGGGCCGAAGTTCGCATGGATGGGCGCGTGGGTGGCCTGGGTCGCCACCGCGATCATGTTCTACTACACGGTGGTGATGGGATGGACCATCCGCTTCTTCGCGGCGACGCTCGGCGGCGAGATCCCGGCCGCGGTTCCGGGCGAGTTCTGGGGTGCCTTCAACTCGTCGCCCCAGGCGGTGCTCTTCCACGCGATCGCGGTCGGGCTCGGCGTCCTCGTCGTCGCGAAGGGGGTGCGCGGCATCGAGACCGCGGCCCGCTTCCTGATCCCGTCGCTGGTCGTGCTGGTCGTCGCGCTGGCGGTCAGGGCGGTCACGATGCCCGGCGCGTCGGAGGGACTGGCCTTCCTCTTCACCCCGGACCTCGCCCGGTTGGGCGATGCCGGGATCTGGCTCGAGGCGCTGACCCAGAACGCCTGGGACACCGGCGCCGGGTGGGGTCTGGTGCTTTCGTACGCGGTCTACATGCGGGCGCGCGAGGACACCGCGCTCAACGCCTTCGTGATCGGCTTCGGCAACAACTCGATGTCGCTGCTGGCGGGTATCGTGGTGCTGTGTACGATCTTCGCGGTCATGCCGGAAGCGGCCGGCCAGATCGTGGGCGCGGGGAACGAAGGCCTGACCTTCATCTGGGTGCCGCAGCTCTTCGACCGGATCCCCGCCGGACAGTTCTTCATGGCGCTCTTCTTCCTCGCGCTGGTCTTCGCCGCCTGGTCCAGCCTGGTGGCGATGATCGAGCTGGCGTCGCGCATCCTGATCGACCTGGGGCTCGACCGCCGCCGCGCGATCATGATCGTGGGCTCGGCGGGTTTCCTGCTGGGCGTTCCGTCGGCGATGCGCATCGGCATCTTCCGGAACCAGGACTGGGTGTGGGGCGTCGGTCTCATGCTCTCGGGCTTCTTCTTCGCCTTCGCCGTGCTGAAGTACGGGGTGACGAAGTGGCGCGAGACCTTCATAAACACCCCGCACTCCGACGTGCGGATCGGGAAGTGGTGGGACTGGGCGGTGCGGCTGGTGATGATCGAGGCGGTCGTGCTGATGGTCTGGTGGCTGTGGCAGGCCGGGGGCGAGAACTTCCTGGCTCCCGAGACCTGGACGCTCCTCTCCCCGTACAACGTCGGTTCGGTGCTGATCCAGTGGGCGGTGGTGCTGCTGGTGCTCCTCCTGGCGAACCGGTGGCTGGCGAACCGCATCGCGGCGGCGCGGGGGGAGGCGGCGGCCCCGGGCGACCGCGGCGGGCGAGGGTAGCCCGGCGGCCCGGACCGTGGCCATCCACGACGCCTACGCCCGGCTCACGCCGTACGAGCTTCTGCTCCCCGACGCGGAGTATCCGGACCGGAGCTTTCCCGGGATCGGGGCCGAGGCGGAGGAGCGCGGGATGGACGCCGGCAACCCGGCCGCGTTCGTGATGCTGGGGGCCGTGCAGGGCGCGCTGGCCGAGCTGCGCGAGGAGGACGCCGGGTCCGGGGCGGTGCACGACCACGGCGCCGTCCTCTTCTTCGCGTACCACATGTGGCGGTCGGGCGGGGAGGTGGTGCTCGCGCGGCGGGACACGGTGCGCGAGCTCCTCGGGGGCGGGGCGAGGTCGAAGGGCGTGCGCGGCGGGCCGTCGTGGGCGACGGAACTTGGCGGCCGCGCGGGGTACGTCCAGCTTCCCCGGCATCTCCTCTGGCTCGAGGAGGCGCGGAGCGTCCCGCCCGAATCGGTGGACGGCTTTTTCTGGGTGGGCGACGACGCGGGCGTGCTGCACCTGGCGCTTGTGGCCGGCATGCGCGGCGACCGTCCCGGCTACGCGGTCGTGCCCGTCCCCCCCCAGCCCCTCGACGCCCTGCCCGGCTGGGAGTCGGGACCCGTCCGGGAGGGCGGCGCCGACTTCGAGGCCCGGCTGCCCGGCGCCGAGCTGGACGGCCTGCTGGGGATCCGCACTCCGGCCGAGGTCTACAGGCTGGCGGCTCTCGTGCTCGGCCGGGCGGTGCGGGAGCGGCCCGGGGCCCGCGCGCCCAGGCGGGCGGACTCCTCCGCGCGACCCCGCCCCTCGGCGCTCCCCTTCGCCGCCTTGTGACACCTCCCGCACGCCCGGCCATGACCGCACGCGAATCGGCAGCCGCCAGACGCGAACGCGTCGCCGAGATCTACGACCTCCTCCTCGCCGAGTACCCCGACGCCAAGTGCGCGCTCGACCACGCGTCGCCCTTCGAGCTGGCGGTGGCGACGATCCTCTCCGCCCAGTGCACCGATGCCCGCGTGAACATGGTCACGCCCGAGCTATTCCGGCGCTATCCCGACCCGGAGGCGCTGTCGGCGGCGCTCCCGGAGGAGCTGGAGGAGGTGATCCGCTCGACGGGCTTCTTCCGCAACAAGACCCGCAACCTGATCGGGATGGCCGCCGCCCTCGTCGAGGAGCACGGCGGCGAGCTTCCCAGGAACATGAAGGAGCTGTCGGCCCTGCCGGGAATAGGCCGCAAGACGGCCAACGTCGTCCTCGGAAACGCCTTCGGCATCGACGAAGGGGTGGTCGTGGACACGCACGTCAAGCGCCTGTCCCGGCGCCTGGGCTTCACCGCCGAGGCCACTCCGGAGAAGATCGAGAAAGAGCTGATGGCGCTCTTTCCGCGGCGTGTCTGGACGATGCTCGCGCACCTGCTGATCTGGCACGGACGCCGGGTCTGCAACGCGCGGCGGCCCCTGTGCAACCGGTGCCCGGTGTCGCATCGATGCCCTTCCAGCGCGGTCTGACCGCCGGCGTCCGCCCTCCGCGCACTCCCTTGCCGTCCACATGGAACCGGCAACGCCGTGGCGTCCCCGGCGTTTTTCAGCGTCCCGTCCGCACCCGCAACCCCAGCTGCGCCCGCCACTGCGAGGTCGGCACCTCCGGCGCGAACGGCCGCGCCGCCCGCGGAACCTGGCTCCGGCCGGCCTCCGGATCCCGCCGCAGCGCTCCGATGTAGTACGCAATCAGCGACGAACCGCCCTCCCTGCGGACACGTAAGATCTGGACCACCGGGTTGGAGACCTGCACGATTCCCTAGGACGGATCCAGGAAGTTGAGGACGTTCATCATGTCGAGTGTGAGGTCGGCCGACAGACCGAGGGCCTCGACGGTCTGCGAGACGCGCAGGTCCAGCCGGTTCGACCACGGCGTTTCGCAGGTGTTGCGGGCCAGAATGCGGTTCCACTGCTCCTGGAGGCACTCCTCCTGCTCGACGAGAGAGGCCCAGATTCTCTGGGCGGCAATGCCGACGGGGAGTTGGCGGGCCAACTCCGGGACGTAGATGAGGTCGTTCGCGAGCCTGGAGCCGCGGGGCCCGGGGAAGCCGTCTCCGTTCACGTCGCCCTCGTACACGTACGAGTAGGGGGCCCCCGACTGTCCCACGTACATCAGGCTGATCCCGGTGCCGCCGAAGCGGGGCGGCAACCGCGTCCGGGCGCTCGCCACGATCTTGTGGGGCCGGTCGAACCGCGATCGTTGATGGGGCGGGTCGTTGGGGTGGAAGTTGATGGGGGTCGTCCCGTAGTTCGAGGTCACGTCGATCGACAGGAGGTCCTGGAGATCGGCGGAGCGCGTGAACGAATAGCCGGTCCGCAGCTCCAGGACGTCTCCGAAGCTCTTGCGCAGCTCGATCGTGGCGGCGTAGGTGTAGTTGCCGTCCCGGTTGCCGACCCGCAGCACGGGACCGAACAGGTCGCTGATCCGCCCGCCGGCGAACAGGACCTCCTTTTGGTCTTCGACGGGTTCTCCCCACACGTCGCGTGCGGAGGGTCCGGTGAAACCGAAGCCGTCGGTGAGCCCCGAGTTGGTCTTCTCGCCGAGGTTGTCGTTGGTGATGAAGATCTGCCTGCGCGCGATGTTGGAGATCCAGCTGGCCGACAGCACCACGCCTCCCGGAAGCCGCTGGTCGAGCGCGAACATGGTGCGCCAGTCCTGCGGGAAGCGGAAGCCGGGGTCGAAGTGGTTGACGACCGGGGGCGACACCCCGGCCTCCGGGTCGCCGGCGCACTCCGTGGGCGCGGGCGTCCCTGGGTCGAAGGCCGGCGCCAGCTCGTCTCTGCAGAGGAGCGTGGTGACCGCGAGGCCGTTGTTCTGGAAGGCGTTCGCCAGCCAGGCGAAGACCGGCCGGCCCGTGAACAGTCCGGTGCCGGCCCTGAGCTGCGTGCCGTCGAACGGACGCCAGTTGATCCCGGCGCGCGCCGACCAGGAGGTACGCTCGACGGGGAGCTTCGACACGTCGATATCGAGTTCGCGCGCCAGCGTGCCGTTCGGCTCGGGGCGTCCGGTGAAGGTCGGGACGTCCAAGCGCACCCCGGCGCGCAGCGTGAGACGGTCGTGGGGCCCCCACTCGTCCTGGGCGTAGATCGCCAGTTCCTGTACTCCGAAGGACGGGGCCGCCCCCTGGCCGGTGTTCGGGATCGTGATCTCGTAGCGGTCCGGCCGATTCAGCGCGTAGCGGTCCGGGTTCATCGCGAGCTCCTCGAGGCTGCCGAACTCGTAGCTGCCGAGCGCGCCGGGCACGAAGCGCCGG
>JAPPNM010000001.1 GCA_028873825.1 Gemmatimonadota bacterium
CAGCGCGGATGCGTCGCCGTTCGAATGCCGGGGGGATTTTGTCCACGGGCTGCTATCTCCGGGCGGCGGGCCTGCTCGCCAGCAGCGACGGGCTCGTCCGGACCGGCGCGCTCCGCCGGTGGCTGATCATGACCAGCGGACAGGTCGTCGCCCGCGCTATGTCGAGCATGAGAGAGCTGAAAATCGCCCGCCGCCGGCCACGACGGTGAAACCCCAGTATCAGCAGGTCGGCGTCCTCGGCGCGGCGCGCCACCTGCGCCACCACGTCGTCGCTCACGGCGAGTTCGGCGTGGGCCTGCTCGCCCGCCTCGTCCCACGCCAGGCGTTCGAGGTCGCGCAGCGCCCGCCGCCGGACGCCTCCGCCCACCGTCCCCGACACCACGCCCAGGAAGGCCACGTCCCGGGGGGCGTGCCGGACCAGGCTTCCCAGTAGCCGGGCCCGCACCGGGCTCTGGTCGCGCCCGCCCCGCGACGGGACCAGGATCGAGCGGGCCCGGTCGGGGTTCCAGCCGGGCGGCGCGCGCAGGATCACCACGTCGGCGTTGACGGCGCCGATCACCCGGGCGAGGGGCCCTTTCATCAGGTAGTCGTCGAGTTCTCCGACGCCCAGGAGCAGCTTCTCGCAGCGGGTCGCCTCGGCCACCCTCGAGATCTCGCTCCAGGGATCCTTGTGCAGCGTGATCAGCGCTTCGGGCCTCAGGTCCACGTCCAGCGCCGTGCGGAGCGCCCCGCCGAGCACCGCCTGCGCGTCGCGGATTCCGGCCGACAGCTCTTCTCCGCGCGGTCCCTCCGGCGACTCCACCACCGACAGGAGCTGCACCCGTCCCACGTCGGGCGGGGCCAGCGCCTTTGCCATCGCCACCATCGTGGGGGCGCTGGCCGGGTTGGCGACCGGCGCGAGCACCACCGGGCGGCGTCCCCGCAGCTTGATGATCTGCGGATCCAGCGCCTCGGACGAGGCGTCCACCGCCCGGGCCCGGGGGCCCAGGTACAGCGCGTAGAGCACCGCTCCGGCGCTCAGCCAGAGCGCGGCGAGCACGCCCGCCGACGGCACCGCCACCGCCTGGTAGAGGCCTATCAGCGTGCACGCCGAACCGCCCGCGATCGGAATCGCCGGAAACAACGGCGTACGGAAACCCGGCGGCCGCCCGGCGCGCCTGCGCGCCAGATACGCGATCGTGTGGGTCAGGGCGAAGCTCCCGAGGAAGACCAGGCTGGAGGCGGCGCCCGCGGCCGCCACGTTCGGAACCGCCACGAGCAGAAATGCGGCCACCACGGCCGTGAGGCGCACCGCGGCGGTGGGCGTTCCGGTCGCCGAGGTGAGACGCGCATACCTCTGCGGCAGCGTCCGGTCCGTCGCCATCGCCTGGGCGAAGCGCGAGGCCGCGATCAGGTTGACCTGGAGCGCCGAGAGCATCGAGAGCAGTCCGGCGGCCACGACGAGCCAGTATCCCGCCGACCCGATGAAGTTGCGGGCCGCCGCGGCCACCAGGATTTCGGGGTTCTCGGCGGCCGCCTCGGTCACGGTGCCGCCCGGCACGCCCACGGCCACGATCAGAAAGAGCAGCGGCAGGAAGATCGCGAGTGCCGTGCCCAGCGATAGGAACATCGCCCTCGGGACGTTGCGCTCCGCGTCGCGCACCTCCCCGCCCACCGCCGCAATGAGGTCGAATCCCTGCAGGGCGATGAAGGTGTACCCCATGGCCTGCAGCAGCCCCGTGAAGCCCTCCGTGAAGAACGGCCGGAAGCGCTCGGCCAGCTCTCCGGGGGCGGGCGCCTCGGTGGCCAGGGCGAAGAACCCGGCCAGGATCAGCACGACCAGCACAACCACCTTCCCCATCGTCTCCCACTGGCGTCCCCCCACCGCAAGACGGGTCAGGCGCCACACGTAGAAGGCCACCGCGCAGAGCGCGTAGCCGACCAGCGCGAGGCGTTCGCCCAGCCAGGACGGCGGCTCGGCGCCCGCCAGACGGAGCATCTCTTCGAGAAAGGGCACCAGGAAGACCGCGAACCCCATGGCGTAGAGCACCGCCGCCACCGCCGACGCGAACCACACCACCCACCCCACCGCGAAGGCCGCCTCCACGGTGAGCACCCGTCGCGCGTACGCGTAGGTGCCTCCGGAGCGCGGGAACCGGACGGCCAGCTCGGCGAACGAGAACGCCGTCAGCAGGGCGATTCCGCCGTTCAGGGCGAAGGCCAGGATCGCGCTGGGGCCGGTGGCGCGGAAGCCGATCCCCGCCAGCGCCAGGAAACCCCCTCCGACGATGGCGCCCACGCCGATGCCGGTAGCGCCGAGGAGGCCGAGGTGCCGCCGGGGAGAAGCTGGGCTGGTCATGCCGGATAGGATAGGGCGTCCGGCGGGGCGGGGGGAGGGGGTTGCGCCGGCTCGCTGGACCGCGGGCGGGTTCCGCCGCATCTTCCCTGTCGGCCGCTCGGCAACCGCCCCACGAAATTGCAGGAAGGCGAGGGAGAGAGAGATGATCGTCGTACGAGATATCATGCAGTCCGACGTGGTGTCGGTGACGTCCGACCTCTACGCACGGGAGCTCGCCCGCAAGCTCTCCGGCGAGGACATCAGCGGGGCGCCCGTGGTCGACGGCGACGGGGCGCTGGTCGGCGTGGTGTCCCAGACCGACCTCGTTCGTCTGGCCGCGCGCGAACAGGGCCTCCGCGCGGCTGCGACGGCCGCGGACTTCCATGCGACACCCGGATACGACGACGACCGGGACCCCGAGGACGATCCCGGCGAGCGCGACCCCTACGGCTTCTTTCTGCCGGAGGAGTCCCCGTTCTCGGCCCGCGCCGTCCTGGACGCCGCGCCCGAGAGCCGGTTCGACACGACGACGGTGGAAGAGATCATGACGCCGGCGTTCTACTCCGTGCGCCCCGACATGCGCGTGCCCGAGCTGGCCGACTACCTGGCGCGGGGCCGGATTCAGCGGGCCGTGGTGGTCGAGGACGGGCGTCTGGTCGGGATCGTCACCGCCCTCGACGTGCTCAGGGCCGTCGCCGACGGCAGACTCGAAGGCTAGAAGTCCGCGGATAACGGTCATGGCCACGCCGGCTGGGGTGGCCACCCCGCGTGAGCTGAAACCATGCCCCCCGAGTTTCGCGGATAAAGCCGCCCGAGCGGCGAGAGCGGCCTTGTCCGCTGGGGAGAAGCGTGACGCGGCGAAACTCCTCCGCGCGGCTCCGCGTAGCGTGTGGCACAACCGTCACGTCACGCTGTCACGGGAGCTGAGCAATGATCACGAAGCCGCGACCCGCACACACCCTGCTCAACGGCATCGGGCTGGCCGCCTGCACGGCCCTCCCGGCCGGGTCGGCTGCGCAGGCCGCGCCGCCGACTATGGACGCGGGCACGCTCGGCCCGGCGATTTCGGAGGCGCTCCGGAGTCCGTTCCACGCCTCGACCGCGGTCAAGGGTTTGCCGGTCGCCGGTCCGGGCCGCATCTCCGTACTCGGTGCCGAAGAGCGGCAGTCCCCGGATTCCGCGCGCGGTCCGTCCTTCCACAGGGTGTTCTTGCCGACGCTCGCCGCTACCGCCCTGACCGAACTGCTGTTTTTGGGTTCCCTGATAAACGCGGTTTATTGTCAGGGTAGTAGATGTGGTACGACGGCGTTGGCCGCGACATCCACAGCCATGGTCCTGGGCCCACCGGCGGCGGCATCGTTGGGCGGAGGGTCGTTCGCCGGGGGTCTGCTCGGTTCGGCGGCGGGTCTGGCCCTGGGCTGGGGGCTCTTCCAATCGGGGACGGAGATGGGGCTGGACGACTCCATCGGGGCCTGGGCCATACCGGTCGCCCATGCCCTCCTGACCACGTTCGGCAGCATAGCGGGTAGCGATCTGTGAGTTCCGCACTTCCGTTCCAGGAGTCCGTGGACATGGGGATCTCGTCAACGGGCTCCCATACCCGCGGGACAGAGATCCCCCGGCATTCGAGCGGCCTTGTCCGCGGACTGGGGGAAGCGTGACGCGGCGAAACTCCTCCGCGCGGCTCCGCGTAGCGTGTGGCACAACCGTCACGTCACGCTGTCACGGGAGCTGAGCAATGATCACGAAGCCGCGACCCGCACACACCCTGCTCAACGGCATCGGGCTGGCCGCCTGCACGGCCCTCCCGGCCGGGTCGGCTGCGCAGGCCGCGCCGCCGACTATGGACGCGGGCACGCTCGGCCCGGCGATTTCGGAGGCGCTCCGGAGTCCGTTCCACGCCTCGACCGCGGTCAAGGGTTTGCCGGTCGCCGGTCCGGGCCGCATCTCCGTACTCGGTGCCGAAGAGCGGCAGTCCCCGGATTCCGCGCGCGGGCCGTCCTTCCACAGGGTGTTCTGGCCGACGCTCGCCGCTACCGCCCTGACCGACCTGCTGTTGTTGAGTTCCGTGATGGCTCTTGGTCATGGTGATGGGGTGGGGTGGGTGCCCTTATCCGTGGCCTTAGCGGTCTTTGGCCCAGCGGTGGCGGCATCGTTGGGCGGAGGGAGCTTCGACACGGGTGTGCTCGGTTCGGCGGCGGGTGTGGCCATGGGCGTGCTGCTCGTCCGAATGGGGACGGACATCGCGTTCTGGTCCGCGCCGGTTGCCCACGCCCTCCTGACCACCTCCGTCAGCATCTTGAGCGTACGGTAGTAGGGTACGGTAGCGACCGCGCTCGGAGACAACGGGCCGCGGCCGGTCGCAGGGGGGCCGCGCAACCGCCTCGTCCCCCGCCGTACCGGCGGTTAGCTTTCGGTTCGTGCCGGGCGCGCCCCTCCCTCCCGGCGCCTCGCCGTCCTCGGTGCGAAACCGGGTCTCTCCACCGACTCCCAGCCGCTCAACCGCATGACCGAGTCGATCTTCGCCGGCAAGCCCGCAATAGCCGCGGCGGCCCTGGCCGTCATGTGGCTTCTGGAGGGGCTGGTCCCCATGTTCGAGGGCCGCCGGGACCGGATCCGGCACGACGCCCCCAACGTGCTGCTGGGAGTGGCGAACGCCGCCGCCGCCGCCCTCGTCTTCGCGGGGGCCACCCTGGTCGCGACCGAGTGGGCCCGCGCGAACTCCTTCGGCGTCCTGCGCTGGCTGGGCGTCGAGGGCGCCGGGGCCTTCGCGCTCGGGTTCGTTCTCTTCGACCTGTGGCAGTACCTCTGGCACCGGCTGAACCACAGCGTCCCCCTCCTCTGGCGCTTCCACGCCGTGCACCATGCGGACCGCGAGCTGAGCGCCAGCTCGGGGCTGCGCTTCCACACCGGCGAGATCGTGCTGTCCTCGTGCGCGCGCCTCGCCGTGCTGCCCCTGCTGGGAATGACGGTCGCGCATGTGCTCGTCTACGAGGCCGTGCTGCTCCCCGTCATCCTCTTCCACCACGGCAACGTGGGGGTGCCCGCCCGCGCCGACAGGTGGCTGCGCTGGCTGATCGTCACCCCCTGGATGCACTGGGTGCACCACTCGGACTACCGGCCCGAGACCGACTCCAACTTCTCGAGCGTGTTCTCGTTCTGGGACCGGGTCTTCGGCAGCTTCCGGCTGGTCGCCGATCCGAGGGCGCTCACGCTCGGGCTGGAGGAAACGGAGCGGCGCGACTGGGCCACCCTTCCCGGGATGCTGGCGATGCCGTTTCGGAGGAGGCGGGCGCGGAGGAGGGGCGGGCGGGGGAGGCGCCGGGCCGACGGGGGAGCCTAGCAGCCCGTGGACAAAATCCCCCCGGCATTCGAACGGCGATGCATCCGCG
>JAPPNM010000007.1 GCA_028873825.1 Gemmatimonadota bacterium
CAACGCCGTCCGCGGTCCGCCGGCGCCCCGTCCGCTACACGGGCACCGCCCGGAGGCGGAGCCTGGCGGGAGGCCGGGCGGCGGACATGGGCAGAGAGAGCCGCTACACCCGCCAACCACCATGCAAGGAGGAATCGATGAACCATACCGCTCCCATCCACGAGCCGGAGATCCGCACGATCGCCCTCGACCGGCTGTCTGTCGCGCCCGAGAACGTGCGCAAGACACCGGCTGATGCGTCCGCCGAGGCCGAGTTGAAGGCCTCCATCGCGGTACACGGGTTGCTCAAGAACCTCGTCGTCCGAAGCGACTGCCCCGGCGACAACTACGCCGTGATCGCGGGCGGACGCCGCTTGGCGGCTCTCAACGCCCTAGCCGCGGACGGCGCGGTCGACGCCGCCCATCCTGTCCCCTGCCTGGTCGTGGACGGCGATGCCCCGTCCGCCGAGCTGTCCCTCGCCGAGAACGTCGTCCGCATCGCCATGCATCCGGCCGACCAGGTGGCGGCGTTCAGGGACCTGGCCGAGTCCGGCTCATCGGTGTCCTCCATCGCCGCCCGCTTCGGCATCTCCGAGCGCCTGGTCGAACAGCGTCTTCGGCTCGGCAACGCCGCGCCCGAACTCCTCGACGCCTACCGCGCCGGCGCCATCGACCTGGAGACGCTCAAGGGCTTCGCCGTCACCACCGACCATCACCGCCAGATGACGGTCTACCAGCAGGTGGCCAGCCAGGGCTACCGCCCCACCGCCTGGCAGGTGAAGCGGCTCCTCACCCAGGACCGGGTTCCGGCCAACTCCGCCGTGGCGCATTTCGTGGGGGTCGACGCCTACGAGGCCGCGGGCGGAGCGGTGTTGCGGGACCTCTTCTCGGACGAGGACGAGAGCGGCGTCTGGCTGGAGGACCCGGTGCTGCTGAACAATCTCGCCATGGAGAAGCTGGACGAAACCGCGAAGGACCTGGCGACCCGCTGGCGCTGGGCAACGGCAGTGCCGGAGGTCGACTGGACCGAGCTTGCGCGCTACGGGCGCATCCAGCCGGAACCCGTAACACCCACGGCCGAGGAGGCGGCCGAGCTGGAGCGTCTGCGCTCCCGCGAGGACGAGCTTTGCGAACTCGACGAGGACGAATGGACCGAGCAACTCGGCGAGGAGGCCTGCGCCATCGAGACCCGCACGGACGAGATCCACGCGGCGGTGGAGGCCCGGGCGGCCTACCAGGCGGAGGACTACGCCATCGCGGGCTGCATCGCCACCATCGGCCGGGACGGCAAGCTCCAGGTCATCAAGGGACTGGTGCGCCCCGGAGACATGCCGAATCCGGCCGATGCCGGCAGCAGCAACGGCGGTGAGGCCGGTGACGGCACCGACGCCACGGGGTCCGACCGGCTCCGGGGACCGTCCATCTCCGGCCCCTTGGCCCCGGCCCCGGATCCCGAGGCGGAGGCGCGCAAGGAGGCGGGGGTGGGGATCGGGCTCTCGGACGATCTCCGATCGATCCGCACGGCCCTGGTCAAGGCGCATCTGGGCAAGGACTTCGAGGCGGCCTTCGACCTGATGCTGTTCCAGCTCGGCCGGGCCGTGTTCACGCATGGCTCCCAGGCCCATGCCCTGGACATCGCGATCAGCGAGACCCCCGACCGTCCGACGATGCGCATGAACGACAAGGACTTCGGCGCCTGGAGCCCGGGCGAGGCCATGCTCGCCGACCGCTCCGGCCTGCCGCTGGACTGGCTGGCGATCCAGGACGACGGGGAATCGTTCGCGGCGCTCCGGGCGTTGCCGGAGGCCGAGAAGCAGGCATTGTTCGCGGCCTCGGTGGCGCGCACGGTGAACGGCCAACTGGCCTTCGAGCCCGGGGCGCGTCCCGAGCTGGAAGCCACCATCGCCCGGCTTGACATCGACTTCGCGGGCCGGGTGCGCCCGACCGCGGACATGCTGTGGTCGCGCATCAACAAGGGCCGCATCCTGGAGATCGCCAGGGAGACCCTGGGATCGGCATGGGCCTCGGCAAGGGCCAAGAGCAAGAAGACCGCGCTCGCCAAGGCGATGGAAGAGGCATTCGCGGCCGGCCCGCCACCGGTAGGCGTCACCGCCGACGCCCACGCGGCGGCGCTGGCCTGGACGCCGCCCGGCTTCGCCGCGTTCGACGCGGGCCGCGCGGGTGTCGAGAATGCCGGCGCGGAGATGGCCGCGGACGCAGTGGCGCCGGAAGCTGTGGCCGATGCGGAAGCGTCGGCGGAACCGGACGAGGCCGCCCCCGTGGAGCAGGTGGAACCGCGGAGCGCCGACGCACCTGCCAATGCGCCGGAGCCGGTCTCCGTGGGCGAAAGTACCAAAGCCACGGAGTCGGTCGAACCCGGTGCCCCGACCATTGCCGTCAACGGCGATGCCGTGGTCCGTGCCGCCAACGGCCATGACAACGGCGACGGGCTCGATCTGCCCGAGTTCCTGCGCCGCGTCTGAACCTTCCTCTGCCCGCAAGCGCCCCGCCCCGCACACCGCAGGGCGGGGCGTTTGTTTTTGCAGCCCATCACGGAGACCCACATGACCAACAACGCCAATCCGCCGGCCGCGACCATCCGCGCCCGGGTCCACGAGAATGCGCTCAAGCGCGTCACGAAGTTCTGGGCTTCCCGCCCGATCGAAATCTTCCTCGAAGCCTTGCAGAACTCGCGTCGCGCCGGAGCCACCCGCGTCAGCGTCACCGTAGAGACACTGACCAAGCCCTCCGGCCACGCGTCCGAGCCGCCCGAACCACGCTTTGCGGTGACCGTCACCGACGACGGCGCCGGGATCGAGGACCCCGCCGTCCTGCTGAGCTTCGGCGAGAACGGCTGGTCCGACGACCTTGTGGCCCGCGAGGACGCCGCCGGCATGGGGATACTGAGCCTCGCACACCGGGGCTGCCGGATATCCTCGCGCGCACGTACGTCCGACGGCCATGCCGGGCAGGGCTGGTCCGTGGACCTCAAGCCGGAACACTTCACGGGCCGGAGCGACGCCTTGGTCCGGAGCGATGACACAGCGCCCTATCCATCCGGCACTGCCTTACGGTTCGAGGCTGCCGAGTCCGCCGACATGATCCGCGCCGCGCTCGCCAGTGCGGCGCGTCACTACCCCCTCCCGGTCACCTTCGAAGGCGAGGCGCTTGAACGCAAGGCCTTCCTCGACGGCGCCGTCCATGCCGAGGCATGGAACGGACTCGCCTTCGGCGTCTACCGGAACCGCAGGCAGAACTACCTTGAGCCCGACCTCAACTTCTTCGGCCTGACCGTGCCCGTGCGCCTGCCCGCGGTCGAGACCGTTCACGGCGCCGTCTGGTCCGTCCGCGCCGATGTCGTGGACTGCCCCGGACTCGAACTCGTGCTGCCCGCCCGCCGCGAAGCGGTGGAGAATGGCTTTCTGGCCGGGATGCGTGAGGCGGCCCGCCTGGCGATCTACCGCGCCATGGCGGCCGACCGGGAGCCGCGTCCCTCGTTCGCCGACCGGACACGGGCGCGCGACGCCGGGATCGACCTCACGCCGCCTCCGGAGGTGCTCCGTCCCTGGCGTCCGGCCATTGCCGACATCGACGACTGGCAGGAGCCTCCGAAGCCCGCGCCGGCCGGTCCAGACGCATTGGTGATGGACTGCGATCCCGAGCCCCCCGAGGCGCAGGCGCTGTGGCGCGCGGCCGGGCGCGCCGGCCTGGCCGAGAGGGTCTTCGAGGCAGACAGGCGCCTCGAAGGCTACGAGTGGTATGACCGCCTCGACCGCGTCACGGGTATCGACACCGAGGTCACCGACGACGGCAGGGCGTGGCCGCTCCGGGACTTTCCCGTATCCGGACGGAAGGACGCGGCCACGACTCCCTTGCCGAAGCGTCCCGCGGCGATCCGCATGACGCTTACGGTCAGGACAGCCGGCCGCTCCAGCCGTGCGCTCCATCTCCCCGCCGATCTCGCCTTCGCGGGCGAGGCTTGGAGCTGGATCGGCGACGCGCTGCCGCTCGTGACACGGGACAGCGCCCTGGAACCGCACCAACTCGCGGAGCTCTTGCGCCGGGGCTACTTCGCCGCGTCCGACGACGCGGACGCTGACAGTTGGAGCACTCAAGCCCAGCGGTTCGACGAGGACGCGCTCCACATCGCCACCAGGCTCCTGTACAGCGAGGACTCGGCTCTGGAATTCTCCATTGCCGAGACCGTCCGCCGGGAGATCCTCCACCTCGTTCCCAACGGCCGCAAGGTGGAGATCTCCATCAGCCGGCCCGACGTCCGGATCGTTCTGGGCGATCCCGCCCAACCCGCCGCCTGAGCACGTTGGCCGAACGGCTCGCTTGGGCCGGCCGGCATTTCATCCATCCTCCCACGAGCGTTCCCCACGTCGCCCGGAGCCGAGCCGGGCCGGTTCCCGGTCGCGGAGCGGCCGGGGCGCGGGAGCGGCCGTTGCCCGCCGGCCACATTCATCCCGCCACAAGGAGAAGCGCTGCATGGACACCCCGAACCCGATGGAAGCATTGATCGGCGCGAACGGCGCGAGCAGGCTCAACGGCCTCTCCCTGCTCGACCTCGACTCCATGACCGTCCGGGAACTGCGGCAACACGGACTCACCCAGGCCCAGGCCGCCAGGGTCAAGGCGGCGTTCGACCTGGGCCGCCAACTCCTCGAAGCCGAAGCCTCCCTCCACGAAGACGCCCCCATCCTCAGCTCTCCCGACGAGGCCTACCGCTACATGCGCCCCCGGTACGTCAACGAGTACCGGGAGCACTTCGACGTGCTGATGATGGACAACCGCAACAGGCTCATCCGCCACCACCGGGTGTCCACGGGAAGCCTGTCCACGTCCGTGGTGCATCCGCGCGAGGTCTACCGCCCTGTCATCCGGGAGAGCGCCGCCGGGGTCATTTTTTGCCATGCGCATCCGTCGGGAGATCCCAACCCTTCTCGTGAAGACGTGGAGATCACCCACCGGCTCCGGCAGGTGGGTGAGGTGATGGGCATCCGGGTCCATGACCACGTCGTCTGTGGGCACGACCGCTTCTTCAGCTTCAGCAGGGAGGGCTTGCTATGACCAGTCAGTATCCCCCCGGCCCGCCGCCGGCGATGCACCCGATGGACCCGCGCCGCGGCCGGGACCTCTCGCCCATGTTCGCGGCGTTCCTGTCCTGGCTCCTGGGTCTCGAACCCATAACCAGCCCGGCCATCACCAACGTCGCCGTTTCCGGCAACTGCGTGCTGGCCGCAACCGACGAGAATCCATTCTTCGACCGCCATCTCGGATCGCTCGACGACTTCGAGACGAACATCCGCGGCTGGGGTGAAGCCTGCGGCGCCGATGCCGGCATGGTGGAAGGCCTCGTCGCCCGCGTAAGGAGGACAGGCCAATGAGCTTCCCCGATCTCCCCGAAGGCTATGACCGCCACAAGGACGCCCTTGCCATCGTCGATCCCGGCGCCTCGAACCCGGCCGGCGTGGCGCTCGCCATCCACCAGGCGTGCACGCAGGTCATCCACGAGGGCGGCAGTCAGCGGGAAGACCCCGCTGTCCGCCTCATGACCAATTGCGGTAGGGACGCCGGTTACCCGGCGCCCCCCGCGC
>JAPPNM010000175.1 GCA_028873825.1 Gemmatimonadota bacterium
ATATTTCCCGCCGGCCGGCGGGGCGGCCGAGGACTTGGCGAGGACTTCCGGAGAGGTGCCGTAAGCGCCGTTATGCGACACCGCGGCCCTTGGTGACACCGCCGATCCCGGCTAGGCTGGCGCCATGAACGCCGACGTCGAGAACCTGGTGCTCGAGCAGCTGCGCGCGATCCGCGGCGAGCTCGTCGATATCCGACGCGGGCAAGAAGAGCTGCGCCAGCGCGTCTCGTCGATCGAACGTACGGTTGCCAATCTTCAGGGCGACGTCGCTCTGATTCACCAGCGTCTCGATCATGTGAGCGAACGGCTGCAGCGCATCGAGCGCCGCCTCGATCTGACCGACGCGCCGGCCTGACCGCGCCTCATCGAGGCGAACGGCTTCCCCCCAGGGCGATTCTCGCGGCGCTCGTCGTCCCCGGCCGCCGGATCCGCCTTTCCTTCCCGGCCCTCCCGTGGCCGCGCCGCCCCTCGACCGTTCGTCCGGAACATCCCCGCGCTCTCCCCCTTGCCGTCCCCTTCCGGCACGCATCGACCCGCGCTTTCCGCGCCACTTACGCGCCCGGTTTCGTCCCCCGAAACCCCGCTCGAATCTCCGACGCAACTTTCCTTCTCGCCCGCCAACGCCCCTCGATCGCGCGCAGGTTTCCCGCCCGATCCCACGCCTGAATTTCCACGTTTCGCTCTCGCAACACCGTCCGAGACTCGACCCCGATGCCTCGCGAGAAACGCAATATTCCCTCCATGGACCGTGGCACCGTAGGTGCAGCCAATGCGTTACACTGCTCGCAATCCCGCAGGAAGCCGGGCTTTTTTGAGAGCCGGGAAGGGAAGGATGGCGAAGCGGAAATCGGCCCGACAGCGTGCCGCCAGGAGACGCCGGCAGGAAGCGAAACGCGAGGCGGCCAGGCCGCGCTGTCCGGTTTGCGGCGATCCCCTTCCGGCGGTTCTCACCGGCCGCCAGGTCACCTGCGGAGCCGACCGGTGCCGGCACGAACGCCGGCGCCAGACGACCCGGGCGCGGGTCGCCCGCTTCCGGGATCGGCGGCGCGCCGAGCGCGAGATCGCCCGGGAGGAACTCCGGCTTCCGCTGTTCGACGGATGACGATGGATCGGGCACCGGACATGGCCCGGGAATGCGCGGAGTGCGGCAACGCCCTGGACGAGCACGCGGCGGAGCTAGGGGTGCCGGTCTGCGGCCGCTGCCGCTCGCTCAACGAGCGCGACATCGGTCCGGGCGACTGGGCCGACGAGATCGAGGACTGATCCCGACCGGCTCCGGCGGCTACCCGCCGCGGTCGAACAACCGACGCCAGAACGGGCGGCGCTCGTCGGGCCGGGCAAGCAGCAGACGCTGTGCCTGGTCGCGCCAGGCGTCCCGGTCCTGGCGCAGCTCCTCGATACGGGTTTCCAGGGCGCGGACCACGTCGTTCCCCTCGGTGTTCCGTTTGGTTGCGTCATCCTCGGCCGTACCGTTCCCCTCCGTAACGGCAAGGTGAGGGGCAGGGTACACCCGGTGCAGCTCGGCCGGATCGATCGACCAGTTCCCATGCGCGTCCTTCGTCCCGGATATCCTCGACTTCTTGAGGGCACGGAGGATCGTTGACTTGCTCTTCCCCGCCGCCTTCGCGGCCTGTCCGAGGGTGTAACCCATGGTGTTCCGTTTGGTTGCGTGGCTACCGGTAGCGTACCGGTACCCCTGTTGCGCGAGAATCGCCAAGCGATCATGAAGGTTCGACCGTCGGTCTTCGCACTTGGAGCGAGCCCTCGAGCGGTTCAGTGCCCAAGATTGCTGGCGTGCGACACGCCGCCAGAGAGGCCGGAAGGGGCAGGGCGCGGCGGAATGTCTCCCTAGCGGCGGTTCTCGTCGAGCTCGTCGCCGGCGGCCGAACTCGGGGACGATGACCTGCGCGAGAATCGCCCTGAGGCGAGGCTCGAGACCGGAACCCGCTGCCGATTCGGCGATTTCGGGCTAGCGTGAACGAGAAAGGGCCGCCCGGGATGGTTCGGGCGGCCCTGGAAACCGTGTCCGCATTGGGAGTGCGGCGCGGCGGCGACGATTGCGGAAGAGACCCGCAAACGCGATGAAAAACCTAGAGACCTTTTCCGAGAATCGCAAGACCGACGCAGGTGCGTTGCGGGCTCTCTACGCGCTCGGCGGGCATCTGGTGCTGTGCGTGGTCAAGCGGCCGCTCTGGTGGAAGTGGCACAAGCTGCGTCCGGCCATCGAGGTCGTTCTCGCCCACGGCGACAACATCGGGATCGTGCCGTTCAGCGTGGGGACGTCGGCGCTCGATATCGACTTCGGCGAGATCGGCGAGCTGGTCGAGGCGACGGATCCACTCGTGGTGAACCCGAGCCCACGCGGGCATCACGCCTACTACCGCGACGGAACGCCGCGGCCGAACCGGAAATGGGCGGCGTACGGCTGCGGGGGCGAGGTGCGGTCCGGGCGCGGTTTCCTGGTGCTGTATCCGGGCGGCGCGGAACGCCTGGTGGGCGCTCTGGCGACGCGGCCGCGCGATGAAAACCCGTTCCCGGTCGATCTGTTCGAGGCGGCGGGCCTGGCGGCCCGGTACCAGCCCGTTCCCCTGCGGCCCCGGGAGGCGATGGCGATCCCGATCCCATCCAACCTCCCGGAGCTCGAAACGGTCGCGCCTGGCGGGCGCAACAACGCGGTCTTCGATCATGTCCGGTTCATCGCCTACCGCGAGGACAAGGGGACGGTGTGGGAGGGCTGGTTCGCCCGCGTGCTGCGACACGCCCTGGCGGCGAACGAGCGTCTTCCGATCCCCTTGGACGAGGCCGAGGCGTTCACGATCGCGCGCAACGTCGCCACCTGGACGTGGAGCGGCGGCGGTCCGATCGACCACGGTCCGCCCGCGCAGGTACGGCGCGGCCGCAAGTCCGGGAAGGTACGGCGCGGGGTTGCGCCCGGTCGGACCGTCCACAAGCCCGAGATCGCCGCCAGGGACGCCGCGATCTGCGCCGCCGTCGCGCACGGGATGCCCTACAGCCGGGTCGCCGAGCGCCACGGCATCGGGATCGCCACGGTGCATGACATCGTCACCCGGGACGCGCCGCTGTTTTTGCGGTCTAGGACGAAAGCGATGCGCAACGATGCAATCCGCCGCGCCCATGCGATCGGCTACTCGATGCGGGCCATTGCCCGTGAGCACGGCGTGTCGGTTGGCACGGTGCATCAGGTGGTCCGAGGTGTTCAGGTTTTTCGGTGAACCTAATCCCCCCCCTCTCAAGTTTGAAATAATATTTCAAGATTCGAGAGGATTCGAGGTGGTGCCACCGCGCTGGGGAGGGGGGTCCGGGGGGAGGGGCGGCCGACCGGCGACGCGTGCCCGCTTCCACGTGATCCGGTGGAAGCGGGCGCCGTGGCCGACACAGGCAGACCCCCCGATATTTATCTTTTTTGATAAAGTTCCGCCCGGACCCTTTGGCGATTCGCCGGGACCGGGGTACCGGGGAGTACGTCTAGGACGAGCTGCAACAGGGTGCGGGGAAAGGCAGGACCCCATGGGCAGAAAAAGACGTCCTCGCCGCTGGCTGCCGGCACAATCTCCCGTTGCCCTGGCGATGCGGGCGGGGTCGGATGCGTCCCTGTCGGAGATCGCCGCATCGGCGGCGAGGATCCATGGCGGGGAAGAACGGCCGCCGGACTATCCGCCCGCGCTCCGCGCTCCGCCGCCGCAACCGCCGGCAGGTCGCTCGACCGATCGGGGCAGCCTTGCGCTGTACCTGGCCCGATCGTCCAGGTCATCGTGAAACGATCCGCATCGGCAGTCCTGAACAGCGGGGGATAGCCCGGGGACGGCCTCGACGGGAGAGGCTCAGGCGGTCGCCTCGCGCCGGCGTTCCCGCGCCAGGTCGAACTGATTTAGCCGCCTCATCCAGAATTCCGCGTTGCTCCAGCCCAGACGCTCCAGCGCCACCGCCGTACGCGCAGTCAGCGCGATCCGTCCGGACAGCAGTCAGCGCCTCGCCAGAGGGCTCGAACGAGGTGCTGACCAGACGCGGGTTGTCGGCTGGTCCGAGCTACTGTATCAAACCAACAACGCCGACAAGGGAGAATCCCTCGCCATGAAATCCTTCCCGAGCCCCTCAGAGCGCCACAGACGCGCCATGCTGGCCGACAGGGGCCTCAGGGCCATCCGGGACCGTCAGGCGCACCACGACGCCCTGTGCGGCCCCGTTATCGACGCTTACCGCCGGCAGGGGATGAGCTGGGGCCGGATCGCCGGGCTGATGGACCTCTCGCACGAGCCGCCCGCGACCGCTCGCGGCATGGTCACGGCTGCGCCCTGGACCCGCGCCGCCGTCCGCCGCATCTGGCTGCGATGGTCCGGGACCCACCCGACCCCCGACCGCTGCACCGAGACGATGGAGCTGGCGCTATGAGCCAGAGCTTCGACACCGCCGCCGCCGTGCGCGATGCCCGCCTGGACGATCTCCAGCACCTAGCGACCAGGGCCGATCTCGCCGAGCTCGAAGCCCGTCTGACCTGGCGGCTGGTCGCCGTCATGGCAACGTTCTCCGCCCTGGTCGTCGCCGCGATCAAGCTTATCCCCTGACACCCGCTGGCAGCGGCTCAGGCGGCCGTCTCGCGCCGGCGTTCCTGCGCCAGGTCGAAGGCCCCCTGCATCCGCAGCCAGTGCCGAGCGGTGCTCCAGCCCATCCGTTCCAGCGCGAGCGCGGTGCGCGCCGTCAGCGCGATCCGCCCGGACAGCAGGCGATGCAAGGTGCTGCGGTCCATGCCCAGCCTGTCGGCCAGCTCGGTGACCGTCAGGCCGGCTTCCTCGAGACAGTCGCGGATGCTCTCGCCGGGATGCACGGGATGATGCAGCGTCATCGTTCGTTCCTCGCCTAGTGGTAGTCGACCAGGTCGACGTCGACGGTTTCGCCGTCCTCGAAGCGGAAGATCAGGCGCCAGTTTCTGGTCACGCGGATGCTCCACCAGCCCGCCAGATCGCCACTCAGCGCGTGCAGCCGATACCCCGGCAGATCGAGATCTCGCGGCTCGGCGGCTTCGGACAGGTGACCCAGCCGCAAGTTCAGCCGCCTGGCCATGTCCGGCGGCAGCCCGCGGGGGTCGTCGGCTTCCCAGAATCGCCGTAGTGCTTTGTGTTTGATCCGGATGGCGCACACCATGCCGCACTGTGGCGTGGCATGCAACAGATCCCGTGGTTGCGGGGGCGGGATTTGAACCTGCACGGCCCTCCCAGGGCGATTTTCGGCGCGATCGTCGTCCCCGGGCCCGCTCGCCGGCGTCGAACCGGACGAGAGGAGCCCTCAGGAGGCCCCAGAATGGCCGAGTCGGGTTTTTCCGGCCCAAGTACCCGAAAACCCCTCACGCGCGTCCTGGGCGCTCCCAGGGCCGATTCCGGGCCGTCTGGCGCGCAAGTATTCGCCGCCGCGGCGCGGGCCTTCGCGGCAAGTCCTCGACGCCCGGATATTTCCCGCCGGCCGGCGGGGCGGCCGAGGACTTGGCGAGGACTTCCGGAGAG
>JAPPNM010000020.1 GCA_028873825.1 Gemmatimonadota bacterium
GGAGACGCTCCCGCCAGGCGCGCTTGTTGGCCTCCAGCTGCCTCTTGTCGGCGGCGTCGAGATCCAGCGCCAGCTGCGCGACCTCTGCCTCGTGCCGATCGAGCTCGGCCTTCACCCGGTCCCTCTGGCGCACCAGAGTCTCGCGAAGCTCCTTCGCCTCCCGTGCGCCCCTCTCCCGCAATTTCAGGGCGGCGCGTTCGGCCAGCGCTTCCGCTCTGGGCTCCAGCTGGGGCCGCAACTCGCCGATGTCGCGTGCCGCGGACCCGAGAAGGCGCCGTCGCACCGTCTCATTCGGCTGCGAAGCCCGCCCGCTCGCCAACAACTCGTCTAGAAGCGCTTTTGATGGGAACCCGAAGCGTGTCGAGCGTGGCCGCCCAAGAGGGATCCGCCGCGACCCGCCCGCCCAGCTCGGGAAACCGCCAGACCTCGCGCCCGCTCTCGTCCCGTTCCCGCCGCAGAGGCCTGCTGGATTCCGAGCGAGCACGACAACGCCTTGCGGAAGGCGTCCGGACGAAACGGATCCAATCGATGAGACGGTTCATCTTGGCGTCCGGCCGGGTGCGTGCCTCGTCTGCAACCGCCTGCATCCTGTCCAGCAGCCGGAGTTCCTCCCGCCAGATCTCCTCCGCGGTGGCGTCACGTCGGAGCCCGGCTTCGGCCTCGCGGTTGGCGGCCTCGATCAGCAGTTCTTCCTCGGCTTCCTCGGCGGCCTCGGCGTCGGCGGCCAGATCCCGGTCCTCGTCGGGGTCGGGACCCGGGCCCAGGTGGTCCGGGGAGTCGTCGTCGGCCTCGGCGGTCCTGAGAAACCCGGCCCCGTCAAGGTCTGTACCATTCGCGCGAACAGACCTCGATTCGCCCGGCTTCGTCGCCCCGGTCGCCGCTCCTCCACCCTCGGCCCACTGTCTCTCGACCGTCTTCCGGTGCCGTTTCAAGCTCCGGGCGAAAGCCTCGATGGAAGAGAGCAGGCGCTGCTGAAGGCCAACCACGAGGAGCCCGGCTGCGGCCCGCCCACGGGCGGTGGCGTTGGCGAAACGGCGGCTGCGAAGGGTCCGGTACTCGTCCAGCAGGCGCGAAAGAACCAGCTCGGGAGCGTCATCCGGCAGCCCGTCGATCACCACGGGCAGGACGCGGCGTATGGGGAACCCGCCCACCTCCTCGCGGATGTCCTCCTTGAGCCGCCGGACCATCGCAGCTTCGAGGTCCTTCTTCCCGCGCACCTTGACGCCGCGCGTGAAGCGGTGCGGATCGAGCAGCTCCAGCAGCGTCGAGAAGCTGTTCGAGTGGCCGTTGTGGGGCGTGGCCGACAGGAACAGGCGGTGCTCGAAGCGGTCGCAGAGATCGCGCACGGCGCGCGTGAACTTGGACTCGATGCCGTACCGTCCCCGGTGACTGGGGGCGGCGTGGTGGGCCTCGTCGAGAACGAGCAGGCTTCCGGCGCGCTTTGCGCCAAGCCACGCCCGCATGGGGTCGGCGTAGGTCGAATCCGCCAGCAGCCGGTGCGAAACGAGGAAGCGGCTGTGCGTCGACCACGGGTTGGTCCCGAAACCCCGCTCGCGGAAGGGGTAGAGGTCACGGCTGTGTGACGTGAAGGGAATTGGATGGGCGAGAGGGCCGAAACGTGGTGGTGTCCGAGCACCGGTCGCAAGATACCGGAGCCAAGTGAGCGCTATACCTCTGCCTGGCCGCAGAACCCTCTCACTACTCCCACAGAGCCCGGAGATACGCAACCAGTGACAACTGCGATTGTCATTATGTCAAGTAGAATCGACATTGCGCGCTGTTTCTGGCAGTGGTCGAGTCTTCGTTGACGACTCGCCGACCGACACTCAGAAACGCCAGCGGCCGCTGCAGGTCCACCCTGCCCATCACCATTCTCCCCTCCAGCGGATGAGGGAGGCGACGAGCGACTTGGACGCAGCGAGCTTGCCGGAGGGGCCCGGAGGGGGTGCGGGCATCCCGGCGCTGCAGCTTCGCCTCAGGCCGCATGGTCGAGCCCTGCATCATGCGGCTTGAAAACGGTGAACAGCTGTCCGACCTTGTACCCATGGCCGCCGTCAAGCGAAGACAGCTGGAAGTTGCGTCCAGACGGGTCGCTCAGGACGCGAAGCTGGCGATCCGAGATGTCTACGACGCCATCGTCGAGCTCGTCACGAACTCCGACGACCGCTACCAGATCCTCGGGACTTCGGGACGAGTCGAGATCGAGCTGGGGCGCCGGGGAAGGGGCCAGTCGTCCATCCTGCGCGTGCGCGACTTCGCGGATGGCATGACCACCGAGCAGATGAACCGCAAGCTCGGCCGGATCGGCGGGAGGGTGAGCGGAATGGAGGAAGGGAAGGCGGTACGCGGCACCAACTCCCGCGGCGCAAAGGACATCGCGGCCCTCGGGAAGGTCGCCTTCGAATCGATCGCGGGCGACGGGCGCATGCACACCTGCCGGATCTTCCCGAACATGGAGTACGAGGCCGACAACTCGCGCAAGGCCACTCCGGCGGTCCGGAAGCGCCTGGGAATCGGCGAGGGCACCGGCACGGTCGTGACGATCGAGATCGATCCGACCCACCGGATCCCGAAGATCGACACGCTCGTGCCGAGTGTGGCCAGACTGGTGCGCCTGCGCGACATCGTCTGGCAGAAGCAGACCACGCTGGTGGCCCGGGGTCTGACGAAGGGGAAGGACCGCGAGGTCAGCCTTCACCGGCCCGCCGGCAAGAGGCGTGTTTCCCAGACGTTTACGGTACCGGGGTACCGGGGTGCGAAGGCCAAGCTGGTGATCTATCGGGCGAGAAGGAAGTTCCAGGCGGGTACGAACCGGTTCCGGCTCGGGGGGATCCTGGTCAAGTCGAGACACGCAATTCACGAGGCGACGCTCTTCGAACGAAGTCTGGAATGGGACGCCCACGCGCAGTGGTTCCACGGCCGGCTGACCTGCGAAGCGATCGACGATCTTTGGAACGAATACGACGAGCGTCAGGCGCAGGGTAAGCGGCATCCGGCGAACAACCCGGTTCCGATCCTGGACCCCTCGCGCAAGTCGGGCCTGATCCCGGATCACCCCTTCGTGGCGGCCCTCTACGAACGGGCGCTGACACTGCTCCGGCCATTGGTGGAAGAGGAGCGGACCCGGGAGCAGCGCGAGCGGGCGCGCGCCGTGGAGAGTCAGAAGACGCGCAAGCGCCTCGACGCCCTCGAAAAGGCGGCGAATCAGTTCATGGAGGACTACTCCGACGAGGAGATGTCCCGCGATCCGAAGCGAAAGGAGAGGGGGAGCCGGTTTCAGATCCATGGGTACTCGCTTAGCCCGCAATACGCGCAGGTGGTCCGGGAGCAGTCCCTCAAGTGCTGGCTTACGGTGCGGCGCAAGGCCTTCCCGGAGATCGCCGAAGGCGCGCTCGTGGAGGTCGAATGCCTGACCGACGACATTCGGGCGGAGCGGCCCAGCGTTCCGCTGCAACCCCTCGAGGCCCAGGAGGGAGCTTTGCGCGCGACCTGGTCGGTAAAGGCGCTGACGGAGACGCCCGCGACCGGCCTTGAGGCGCGTGTCGGTCCCATCAAGGCCGAGTCGACGATCGCGGTGCTCGCTTCGGAGGCCGAAAGGTACACAGGCGTCACGGAGCTTCAGTTCGAGCGCAAGCGCTACCGTATCCGTGGCGGCTCCCGCAGGAGCATCCGGCTGCTGGCGCCGACGGCGCTGGCCCGCTCAGCTGGCCGTGAGTTCGATCTCGACGTGTCCTCGGACGATTTCCGTGTCTCGGGCGCCAGAAAGCTGATCCTGAACGCCACCCTGGGGGTTGCAGTGTGCAAGCTCACCGTGGTGGTCCTGGACGATGATGCGGTGCCCACCGGGGTGACGGCGCGCCTCGGGGACCAGGAGGCGGAGACCGAGCTCAGGGCCGCGCCAGCCTCGGGCGCGGGAATCGTCATCAAGCTGGAGGACGTGAACCATGGCGCGCCGCGGTATCGGTGGAACAAGAATGTGCTGGAGATCGGCGCGCGGCACCCGGCGCTCAAGCGGTACCTGGGGCCGAAATCGGAACAGTATCCGGGGCAGGACCAGCTCCATTTCCGGGTATTGTTGGCGGAGGTGGTGGCGGAGGCTCTCTGTGCGCGGCGGCTGGAGGGGAATATCGAGGCAAACCCGCGGGACTTCGACGGGATGTCCTGGGACGAGTACTACCGGCACTTTGCGCGCATGATGTCGGAGTTTCTACCGAAGGCGCATGGATTGATGGCGCCGGGGGTTTGAGGGCCTGCGCTCATCTCCGGTCGGCGGGAGCGCCTGCTCTCCCCTTCATCTCCAGCAGGAAGCGACGGAGGACCTACCAGCTGCGCCTTGAACCCGGTCACCGGCCAGTGGCAGCGGAAGTGCTCGGAGATGTCGAGCGCGTTGGCTCGAATCGCCTGTTCGGACTGGGAGAGCGCATCCAGGCGCGAGAACCTGCGCTCCAGGTCGGCCTTCTGGTCCTCGTTCAGGGGTTCGCCGGATGCGGACGACCCTACTCATCCCGAACGGGGATGTCTAGATTCCATCCATGCGGATCATCGCGAAGAGGACGCTTCGGACCTTCTGGGAGCGAGAGCCCAGGGCGGAACAACCCCTCAAGGCATGGTACGCGGTCGCCCGGAAGGTCGACTGGTCGTCTCCGGCGGACGTCAAGGCCGTGTACGGGAACGCCAGCATCGTCGCGGGCAACCGGGTGGTGTTCAACATTGGCGGTAACAGGTATCGACTGGTCGTTCGCTTCGACTACTCCCGTCGAATCGGCTTCGTGCGATTCGTGGGAACCCACGCGGAGTACGATCGGATCGACGCCACACAGGTGTAGAGAGGAGTCCGGAATGACCATAAGGCCAGTCAGGAACGAGACCGACTACGACGAGGCGCTGGCCGAGATCGACAGCCTGATGGGGGTCGCTCCGGGCACGCCGGAGTCCGACAGGCTGGAGGTGTTGGTGACCTTGGTCGAGAGGTACGAGTCGGAGCACTGGGTGATCGACGCTCCGGACCCGATCTCGGCGATCAGCCACGTGATGGAGGCTCGCGGACTGCGACAGCGGGATCTGGCGGAGCTGATCGGCTCGCAATCCCATGCCTCGGAAGTGCTTCGCCGTCGCCGCCCCCTCTCCCTCGCCATGATCCGCATGCTCGCGAAGGAATGGGGTCTTCCAGCCGATGTCCTGGTACGTGACTACGAACTTGCCACGCCTTGACCTGGCCGCGGCGGTCCATCCGGTGGGGGCCGCCGTTTCGCCATGGCGGCTACCCGACCCGCTGGACATCTCGGAGGTGGAGCGGGCCCACACGGAGCACCTGTGGACCC
>JAPPNM010000040.1 GCA_028873825.1 Gemmatimonadota bacterium
GAAATGACAATGGCACAACTCGCAAACGCACAGAGTATGTTGCAGTACAACGCGCTAAGCCAAAACAATGACTATTACGTTCCAAGAATTCCCAACGTAATGCTTGAGATAGATTCTCGTACAGAGGCTTGTGGCTTGGAAAGATACCAAGAGCGGATTTACGAGCATGCAGCAAGTCTCTCCGCAGCGTTAAGCCGACTCTGGAGTAGGGGAGTACCTCTCCAAGCTCGGATTTATTCCCAATTGTCAGATACAACGCTAAAGGGTATGGACGACCTTGTTATCCTAGCCGACGAAATCCAGAAATACTACGCCAAGGAACAACTGGAATGTAACGCGAACTAACCCGATGCCTTCGGTAATTTAGTTGCTTCATATGATACTCTGAAAATCCAAGGCATATACATGCCAAATTAGTCTACCTCGGAAAGTACGGCATCGCCACCGATGAACGGCAGCCCCTCGCCGCGCGCTGGCAGGCTGGACGCGAACGAGAAAGGGCAGCCTATGCTGAACCAACCGGCTCGCTCAGTCGGTATGCGCCGAATATTCTCCGATTTGTGCATCATTTGCCCGTGGTATCAGTCGATGCTGTCCCGCGATTCCAGCGGCAAACCCAGGCTCTTCAGGGCTTCGGTCGCCGAGTTGCTGACTTCCGTGCGGGCCTGGTCCGACAATTCGATCCATTGCAGACGTAGCTCTTTTTCTGCGTCGCTATCTGGCGGTCCCGCAAAGACACGGATGCCTTCCCGCACCATGCCCACCGTCGAGTAATGCTTGAACACAAGTTCAACGCTGTCCGGTGCGATAATCGTCAGGTCCGAGCCGTGCCGCTCGAAGGCGACGGTTGACAGCCTTCCGATCATGTAATGGGCATTACCGGCATCCAGCGTTGTTCTTGTGGCGATTCGGTTCCATTGCAGCTCGCGTCCGATCGCGGACAGGATTGCCTCCCGCCGCCGAGCATCTGCCCGGCTCTCCTGTCTGGCATGCTGCCGCCCCGCGAACCACAGGGTGACCAGGCTGACGATCACGCCGGACAATATCGATAGTATCAATGCGATGAATGCATCCATGTAAGGGAGTCCGACCGACTCGCTCATTTCCGCATCCCCACAACAACCGAAGGCAGTCCCGGCGGCCGGCTCTGGCCGCCATGGGCGAAACCCGCACGACGGAGGAGTGCGGTGTATTCGGCGGCCGTGCGCTCCCTGCCGCCGGTGACGGCCAGCAAATGAAGATCGCAAAGCCCGCCGGCCGCTCCATCTTCCGGCAACACCATTTCGACCACGAACACGGGCCGTCCGGGCGGCAGTGCGCTGCGTGCCTGCCGGAGAAGACGAAGCGCTGAGCCATCGTCCCAGTTGTGCAGCACGCGGGCGAAAATTAAAGCATCGCCTTCGATGCCCCAGGGTTGGAACAAGTCCGCTGCCCGAAAGGTCACGCGGTCCGGTTGCACCTCCGAAGCCGCGCGCTCGATCACCTCGGGGCGGTCGAGAACCGTGACCCGGAGTTGCGGGTAGGCTTCCGTGAGAAGCCCGGCGAGCGCCCCGAGACCGCCACCCGCGTCGATCACCCGCTCGTCGCCGCGCAGTTTGAGAGCGACGGGCACCGGACCGTAGTCGTGCAGGGCGTAGCTCGCCAGCATCCGGTGATGGGAGGACACCCGGTCCGGGTCGGCAGCCACCTCCCCGAATATGTCTGGATGTTGCCACCCGTCATCGGCCCTAAGCGCCCGGGGCAGCGTCACCCACATGGCCGGGAAATGCCGCCCGTACTCCGTAGCCGCATCGGCGAGCGTCCACGGGTGGCCGGCGGCCAGGAAGGCGCCGCGCCCGGTCGCGCGCCACATGCCGTCACCGTCCTCTACGAGGCGGAGCTCGGCAAGCGCGCGCAAAAGCCGCCGTGCGCGGTCCGGCTCCAGCCCGCAGGTGCGGGCGAGCCCGGCGGCTGTGGCGGGCAACGCCTCGAAGACCCCCAGCTCCACGGCGGCGCAGATCGTCTGCGTCCGCCAGAACCCGGTGAGATCGTCGGACAGCGCCGCGAATTCGCTCTTGAGCGCCGGGCGCAGCTCCGCGGCGGAAGCGCCCGCCTCATCGATGACCTCGAGGCCGCCGTCGAGGCGCTCGACCCGCGCCTGTCCGTTGTAGAACGGTTCCACCGCCGCGAACCGCCGCCCGTACAGGGGGCGCCCGGTGGCGCCGATGTGCATCCACCCACCCTCGTCACGGGCGCGGGCGAAGCCCTTGTGAAAGACGTCGAGATCGAGAAACCAGGCGCCGTGGGTGGGCTCGCCGAGCCGGTCGACATGCGTGGAACGGCCGTCCTCCGCCTGTACGACGGCGATGCCGTCCCGAAAATCCCCGGCATAGCGCCATCGCGCATCACACGCAGGGACGCCTTCGAGCGTGAGATGCAGGTAGGCCCCGCCGGGCTCGCGCGCGGCGCAGCGACCGTTCTGGAAGTTGCCGCACCAGGCGTAGCGTGTTTCGTAGAGGTCCGTTCCGTCCGGGCGGACATGCCGCCAACCGTCCGGCGCGGCGACCGCGGCAAGACCTTCATAGAATCCGAAGGTGCGGTCGAAGCGCCGGTTGTAGGCCGGTTCTCCGTCGCTCCGGATGTGCCACGCATGGCCGTCCCGGCGAACCGCAGCAAGGCCCGGCTCGTGAAACTTCAGCACCTCGTCGAAGCGTTGGTCGTAGAGCGGCCTGCCGTCCCGGACATGGTGCGTGCCGGACGGCGCCACGGTCGCGCCGCGCCAGTTCACGACGGGCCTTCCGCGGGCCTGCGCATGTTGCAGCCGAGGCAGAGCGTCCGGTTGCGGTATGTGGCCGCGAGCGTCCGGTAGGCGTCGCTGCGCCAGATGTCCATCAGGCCGCGTTCGTGCAGATTGCCGAACTCCCCCAATGTCCGCCGTTGCAAGTCGGGGGCGCAGCAAGGATCGAAGCGGCCCTCGGCGCTCACCCAGGCCTCGCGGCCGAGGAACGGGCACGGTCCGCCGGGCGCGAGGTCGCGGGCCGCGCCGTCCTCGTCGAGGAGCTCGATGTTCTCCAGCAGCACCGGCCGGCCGTTCGGCAGCATGTGCTCGGCGGCGGCCTGGCGCGCATCGAGGACCGCCTCGTTCCAGCGCCGGATCGCGTTCCGGTCCCGGCGCATCGACTGCGCCTCGATCTCCCTGAAATGCGCCCAGAGATGGTGTCCTTTCACGCGGTCGATGCCGAAGCGGGCCGCCAGGCGCACGATGCCGGCGAGTTCCGTCAGGTTCGACTCCATGAAGGTCAGTTGGAATGTCACCCGGCACCGGTTGCCGCCGCCGGCCGCATGGGCGTCGCGGACGGCGATGAAGGTCTTGACGTTTTCCAGCAACCTCTCCCATCGGGCGCCGATCATGATCGCCTCGTGGGTGGCCTTCGTCGCGCCGTTCCAGGAAATCTTCACGTCGGAAGCGACGGGTACGATCCGCCCGGCCCATGCCCTCGCCCCGAGTCTCGGAAAGGTGCCGTTGGTCGTGAGGTTGAGCCGCACGTCATATTCCGAGCACAGCGCCACGATCTCCTCGAAATGCTCGTAGAGCAGCGGCTCGCCCATCGTGGACGGAATGACCTCCTGCAAACCGTGGGGCGCCGCATCCGCGACGACCCTGCGGATCAGATCGACCGGCATTGACCGGCGGGGACGTCCCTCGCGTCGCCGGGAGGCTTGCAGCGGGCTGTGGGGCGAGTGCTCCTCGCACATTACGCACTTCATGTTGCAGGCATCGGGGTTGGTGTCGAAAGTAATCCGCCACGGCCCCGGCATGTCGCCCGGCCGGGCGCTGTCGCGGCGTTCGAGGACACGCCCGTAGATGTGTTCTACCGCGCGGACGTGGTCCTCGATGCAAGGAACGTCGCCGTTCTCCGAGTACAAATAGCCGCGCCGTCCAAGACGCCGCGCGAGCGCGGGATCGTCGACGAACAGCTGCATCCGCTCCGCCAGCGACCGCCAGGACCGGTGCTCGAAGGTCAGGCCGTTTACGCCGTGCCGGACGTATTCCGCCATGCCGCCCGTGTCGGCTGTAATCACCGGGACCCGCGCCTGCTGCGCCTCGTGGATCACCAGCGGCGAGTTTTCGACCCATACGGAAGGCACGACGATCGCGTCCACGCGGTCGAACACGTCGCGCACGATGTCCGCGTTGCGGTATTCGGGGAGCCATTCCACCCGGCCTGCCTTTCCGGCAGGCAGATTCCAGGCGATCGCCTTGAGCGCCTCAGTGTCCTGGCCCCGCGGGCGGCCCCAGATGCGCAGCCGTGCGTCGCCGTCGACTTCCCCGAAGGCGCGGATCAGGTGCTGGATCCCCTTCGCCGGGATATGCGTACCGATGTAGCCGAACACGAAGGGGCCGCCCTCCGGGCGGTCGTGCCGGCCGCCGAGCCGTGAGAGATCGAAACCGTAGTCGAGATGCGCGAGCTTGTTCGCCGGAATCCCGAACCCGTCCCGGTAGCGGTCGAGCAGATAGCGGGACGGCGCGATGAAGCAATCGACCAGTTCGGTCATCTCCCGCACATGGCGCATCCGGCGTCCGACCCAGCCTGTCCAGTAGGTGGCGTCGGCCTCGCGTTCTTCCGGCTGCCCCCCGAAATAGCGCGCATAGCAGCGCTCCGCGCACTTGCGGTCCTCCTGCCCGTTACAGACTGCCCAGGGGTCTTCCGGGTCGAGCGGGAAGGTCTGCATGAACTGGCCGCGCGGGCACATCGGCCAGTAGTCGTGCAAGGTGTAGACCACCGGGATGGACCGCTTGGCGGCCTCGAACGGCAATGAGGTCGAGAGGTGGTTCACGTGGCCGACATGCACGACGTCCGCGTGTAGGCGGTCGAGGACTTCCGCGAAACGGCGGTCGATCCCGGGCTCCCGGTACCGGTCGCGGTTGCGCGGATTGTTGACGACATGCAGCAAAATCCGGGGATCGTCCGGGTCGCGTTCCTCGCAAAGGCGGAAATCGGGCGCGAACGAATCCTCCTCGCGGGTGAAGACGTGGACCTCGTGGCTCTCGGCCAGTTCCTGGCAGAGGGTCTGCGTGTAGACTTCCGACCCGGCGTTGTAGCGCATGGGGTAGCCGTGGATGACCTGCAGGATCTTCATGGCGCCGCCATTCCGTACTCGAGGGTGTCGGACCAAGGGCGAAGGTCGCGGACGAGCCGCCCGAAACCGTCTCGAAGACTGACGCGCGG
>JAPPNM010000026.1:0-35123 GCA_028873825.1 Gemmatimonadota bacterium
CCTGGTATGCGGCAAACTGACCTTCAACCTGCCCACCTGAAACAGCGAGGAGGCACATTTCGGGAGATCGGGCCGCCGAGATTCCGAGGCCCTACCGTCGCGCGATGACGGACATCTTCGACCGCAAGAAACGAAGCGAGATCATGTCCCGGGTCCGCAGCCGCGACACGGGGCCGGAGATGATCGTCCGCAGGATCGCGCACGGACTCGGGTTCCGGTTTCGCCTCCACCGCGGGGACCTTCCCGGCTCCCCCGATCTCGTGTTTCCGAAGCACAAGACCGTGATCATGGTCCACGGGTGTTTCTGGCACCGGCATCCCGGCTGCAAGTACGCCTCCAGCCCCAAGACGCGCGTGCGGTACTGGGAGGACAAGTTCGAGGGCAACGTGGTCCGGGACCGGCGCAACGAGGAAGCCCTGCACGAGCTAGGCTGGCGGGTGACGGTGATCTGGGAATGCGAGACGAGGGATCGCGAGGCCGTGGCCGAGCGGATCGTGGAGTTCCTGCGGGGCGCGGACGGCGATTAGTTCCTCCGCCAGTCTCCAGCTCGACCCAGGCGGCCAGCCCATCGGGGCCGAAGGCGTCCGGCATGGGCGGATCGTCCGGCGGCAGGGTGCCGACGTAGCGTCGTCGGGATTCCACACATCGATCACGCCGACGGCTCCTGCCAAGGGGTCTCCTTCGCGTCGGCGCCGCACCCAAAGGAACGGGACCGGGGCATCTCCGGCAAGCTTCGGTCGCACGACTCAAGCGCGTCAGATCAATCAAGTCGGTCTGCCGTCGCCGCACAGCCCGATCGTGTCCAGCATCTCCTCGTGGATCACCCGCCAGTCCCGGTCGAGGTTGACCGTCCGGGCCTGAATCCAGAATCCCTCCAAACGGACCTTGGCCCTCATTGGTTCCTCGCCGACCTGCGGGTAGAGCAGAATGCCTTCGTGCCGTGCGCCGTCCGGACGGTTGGCCTGGCGGTTCCGCAGGTACGCGAGAAGTTGGTAGAGGTTGTTGGAGTGCAGCTTGCCGGCGCCGGAGCCGCGTCCGCGGGCGAGGGCGTCGCGGTAGAACTTTGTGTCCAGGATGATGCGGCGGTCGGGAGATTCGAGGATGACGTCCGCCACCATGACGGGGATCCGTGCCAGATTCGCGGCATCGTCCGCGTAGGGGTCCGCCCAGGCGATCCGGCGGCCTCCCGGATTCACCCGGTAGACCAGCTGCTCGCGCTCGTAGAATCCCGTTACGAAGTCCTCGAAGAGCCTCCACATGGTGGCCTTGTCCCGGCGGAAGTCGCGGAAGGCGGTATGGCCGGTGTTCTCGTCGACGACCGCGTTCCGGTAGAGGAGCCAGCACACCGAAAGCAGGTGATGGTAGACGCGGCGCTGGCCTCCCAGCTGGACCTGGCCGAAGGCGTTCCTCCTAAGCCGAAGGCGCGATACGCCGTCGAGCCTCCTGTACGCGGCGCGTACCTCGCTGCGGACGGCTCCGTCCAATGTGATCCTGGGGCTCAGCAGACGGCGGAGCGATGTGCGCAGGATGCGGTTGGGCAGGATGTCCGCCGACAGCTCCTCGAATTCGCACGCGGCCCGGGCCCGCGACCGCAGCGCCCGCTTCGCCGTCTCGCTGACCGCCAACTTGCCGCGAATACCAGCGAGGTCCTCGCGCCGTTCCACGTACCCGCGGTCGATTCCGCGGCGGACGAGGTGATTGACGCCGGTGGCGAGGACTTTGCCGAGGAGGTCCTGCACCGTCGAGAGGTCGGCAAGGCTGGCGAGCCGCTTCGTATCGCGTTCCTGGACGTGCCTCCACGCATAGCAGAGGAGGTAGTAGACGTTGAGGATCGGGATTCGGTTCAAGGTCAGGCGTCGGCCTTGAGTCCGTCCACGGCGTTCTCGACGTCTTCCGGCGAATCGAACCAGTACTCGCGGAGAAGCGGAGCGATCTGGGTGTCCACGATATGCCGGTACCAGTCTTCGGCGGGCTTGTCGCCGTCGTCGGGGACAAAGTAGCTGTGGCCGACCTCGAAGCCGCGGCCAAGTTCGCGGTCGCCGCGGATCTTCTCGTTGAGGCCTGCCATCCGCTCGCAGATGCGGCGGGGGAAGGCGGGGTCGGCGCCGTTTGACGTGAGGTATTGCCCGAACGCGGTGCGGCCGTAGTCCGACTCGTAGGCCGGCTCCAGAGTCTCGAAGGCGAAACGCCTCCGCAGCGCGTAGTCGACCAGGGCGAGCGACCGGTCGGCGGTGTTCATCATGCCGAGGATGTGGACGTTCGCGGGGACGTGGAACCGCGCGTCCGAATAGGTCAGCGCGACGGCGTAGTCCTCGCTCCGCTTGTCGGCCTCGATCAGCATGAGAAGCTCGCCGAAGATGCGCGACAGGTTGCCCCGGTTGATCTCGTCGATGATGAAGGCGTGGGGGGTGTCCGGCTTGGCCCGCGCGCGTTCGCAGAAGCGGTGGAAGACGCCGTCCTTGAGGGTGAACCCGCCGTCGTCGGTGGGGCGGTAGCCCTGCACGAAGTCCTCGTAGGCGTAGGACTGGTGGAACTGGACCATCTCGATGGGGCCGTTGTCCTTGCGGCCGATCAGGCACCAGGCGATCCGGCGGGCGATGAAGGTCTTTCCGGTGCCGGGCGGGCCTTGCAGGATCAGGTTCTTTCGGGACTTGATGGAGGTGAGGAGGCGGTTGAAGCGGTCGGGGGGGATGAAAAGGTCTCGGTGGGCGTGAGTGGGGGTGTAGGGGGCGGGGGGTGGAGGCGGGTTGATCTGTTGAAAGTCCATGAGCCACAGGTATAGTCGCACCCAATTCGCATACCTTGACCCAAAGCCGGTCAGCCTTTTCGCGGCCCAGCCGCCCCAGTAGGGTCCGAGTGGTATTTCGTGCGCGCAGCGCTGCCAATCCACGGCGCGAGTGTGAACGCGAAAGCGGGGCGCGTCGGGATCGTAGCGGTACTCGCCGGTAATCCGGCCCCAGCCCAGCAAGTAACGGCCGTTCTTCCGGCTCGCGATCACGAGGTCCCCAACTTCCATTCCGCTGGCGAAACCGCAGAGGAATCCGACCCTGTTGGAAGGGTTGGGGCCGGATCCCCGGTCGACCAGTTCCTGACGGATCGCCTCCGCGGACCTACGCAGATCTCCGCAAGCGTCCCAGCCGATCGACGCGACGCCGTCCTCGACCACGCCGGGCCACATGCGTTCTCCGCTGACGTTCATGTTCATCAGCCACCAGCTCCCGTCGCCAAACTGCTCCCAGAACCACGAGTCGGCCTTCTCATCGTCCCAGAACTCGACGTATGGCAACCGGTAGAAGTGAACCTCCGCATCGTCGGATGCAGCTTCCAGGCGCCGTCGGCCTTCCAGGATCGCCTTATCGACGGCGACCGGGTCGGCAGCCTCTTTGGCCCCGAGACGACAGATCTTCTTCTTGTGGCCGCTCGACACGATCGGCTCGAATTCGTCCGGGAAGATCAAGAAAAGAAGAGCGTGGCGGAACATCCGATTGTCCGCAAACTCGGTGGAGTCGAGCCAGGAAGCGAACTTCCACGGATCCCCGGCCAGAGCGTGCCGGCGATCCGCATCCAGCGAGAACCAGTCCAGCATCGCGACCGCGAAGAAGCGGTACTCCGCCCACATGTGCGTGTTGTAGGCGGTCCCCACACTGGCGATTCCAGCCCCGAGCACGTCATCCCCGAGGAGTTCGTGCTCTTCGGGGAAATCCCGCCCCGACCAACTCCAGATCGTGCGAACGTGCTGTCGCTTCGTCTCGGCCCTCACTGCCGAGCGGCTCACGATCAGCCGGTACAACCACGCCATTTCGGCCCACAGGCACTTGGCTTCCTTCGGCCCCGGGCCGAGCTGAAGTTCAAGCTTGGTCAGGAAGGACTCCGATGTCTCGATCGGACGATCCACATACAGTCGCCGCAACTCCTCGAAGTTCTCGCGCGTCCACAGGGACTGCCCGGTGAACACGGACCCTCCGCCGAGCAGGCATCGGTCCTTCCACTGTTCGGCGGCGGCGAGGATCCGCCGGGCTTCCGTGACTTGGTCGACCAGGCCCGCCGGGTCGTCGATGGGGACGTGTCGGTGTCGGTGCCGGAGATCATGCAGGTCGGGGGCAGCGCGGGAGGGGCCCGGCCGAAGGCGCTGATCCTCTGGGACCGGTGCGCGAACCGCGTACGATCCGGATTCGCGCGCCCCGAGTCCGGCGAGGAGCCGTGGCTCATCAAGTTCGACGGGGTGACGGCGGACGCCGCCGGCCGGGGGTTGCGCCGCCCCCGCGGTCCGGGCCCGTGGGGACGCATCGAGTACGCGTATTCGTGCATGGCGCGGGAGGCGGGGATCGACATACCCGAGACGCGCCTGCTTCGCGACGGGCCGTTCGCGCACTTCATGGTCAGGCGTTTCGACCGGGTGCGCAACGATGCCACGGGGACCTTCCGGAGGCTTCACTTCCACAGTCTGGGGGGCCTGCAGCACATCGACTTCAACGACCAGTACGTCTTCGGCTACGAGGGGTACTTCGACACCATCCGCGCCATCGGACTCGGCCAGCGTTCGGTGAACGAGGCGTTTCGGCGCATGGTCTTCCACGTGGCCACCGTCAACTTCGACGATCACGTCAAGAATTGCGGCTTCCTCATGAACCGGGCGAGCCGCTGGCGGCTGGCGCCCGCGTACGACGTGACCTACGCCGAGAACGATGCGTGGACGCGCCAGCACCAGATGTCGGTGCGGGGGAAGTTCCGGGAGATCACGCGGGGCGACCTGCTGGAGGTGGGGGAGATCTTCGATGTGCCGCGGGGAGGGCGTGAGATTGTGGCGGCGGTCGAGGAGGCGGTGGGGGGGTGGGGGGAGCAGGCTCGCGCGGCAGGCGTCCCGGGCGAGATGGCGGAGTGGGTGGGGGGGCGGATATGGGGGTGACGACCGGCTGCGGGCGCCGTCGGAAATGATCCGCTCGGCGGAGGAGAGCGAGCGCCGCCGTCCGCTCGGGTTAGCCCGAGGTCGAAGAGCGTGTCCACCCGACGACTCCCTCCGCCGTCCACGACGAGACCGGCGTTGCTCCATCCCCAGCCGCCATGACCAGCTCCGCGTGCGGTCCGTCCATCCACCCAACCGCACAGCCCACGCGGTTCCGGGCGGGGGGAGACGCGGCGACCGCGGCGCGGCGCGTTGCGGTTGAACCGACCACCGCCGCCGGGTACCATTGAGCGGCCGCCGACACCCAACCCGCCACCGCACCCCGCGTTCCGATGGCCGTTCACCCTCCTCGCGCCCGCTCCCGGTCTCGCACCGCGGCGCTCTCCGCCCGGATCGCCCCCCTGCCCCTACCAGCCCGTGGACAAAATCCCCCCGGCATTCGAGCGGCGACGCATCCGCGCCGGCCGCTTCGCTTCACCCGTCCACGCTGTAAAGTATACGCTACATTATGTAATGTTTGCTATACATTTTGCCCCTCCAAGGCTTCGCTCTGCGTTGCTCCTCGGGCGAATAGCGCTGCTATTCCCCCTTCGTCGCGCCTTGCCGGCCCGGCGCCTCGCCGCTCTCGGTGCTCGCGGGGCCTTATCCACGGACTGTTCCTCCTGCTCCCGGGGTGCGGGGACGCGCCGGCCCCCCCGCCGGACGGCGGCCCCCTCGTCATCGACGGCGGCACCGTCGTCGCCATGGACGAGTCGGGCCGGATCCTCGAAGGCGCCGCGGTTGTCGTCGAGGGCGACCGAATCTCCGCGCTGCTCGCGCCGGGCGACCCCCGTCCCGGCGGCGCCCGGGTCATCGACGCCACCGGCCACCTGGTCATCCCCGGACTGGTCAACACGCACGGCCACGCCGCGATGTCGCTCCTGCGCGGTCTCGCCGACGATCTCCCGCTCCTGACCTGGCTCAACGACTACATCTTTCCCGCCGAGGCCGCGCTCGTCGCGCCCGACTTCGTCTACTGGGGCACCCTGCTCTCTTCGGTCGAGATGCTGAAGAGCGGGACGACCACGTTCGCCGACATGTACTACTTCCGCGACGACATGGCCCGGGCCGCGACCGCCGCCGGCATCCGCGCGGTCACCGGCCCTCACGTTATCGGCTTCCCCACCCCCGACTTCGCCACCCCCGAGGCCTCGCTGGCAGGCGCGGCGGAGTTCATGGAGCGGTACCGCGACCACCCCACCGTGGTACCGGCCGTCGCCGCCCACGCCCTCTACACCACCCCCCTCGAGGCGGTCGAGGCCGCCTTCCGGCTCGCCGAACGATACGACGCGCCCTTCCAGATCCACGCCGCCGAGGACCCCTCCGAGGACGCTGCCGCGCGGGAGCTGACCGGCATGGGGGTGGTCGAGGCGCTCGGCTCCATCGGCGCGCTTCGGCCCGGGACCGTGCTGGCCCACTCCGTCTACCTCTCGGACGAGGACATCGCGCGCATCGCGGCGAGCGGCGCCGGGATAGCGCACAACCCGCAGAGCAACATGAAGCTGGGCGTAGCGCGGGCGGCCCCGGTCGCGGCGGCGCTCGCGGCGGGAATCCCGGTGGGGCTGGGAACGGACGGGCCCGCCAGCAACAACGATCTCGACATGTTCGACGAGATGGACGCCGCCGCCAAGGTTCAGAAGTTCATGCTGGGCGACCCTGCGGCGCTCCCCGCCGAGACCGTCTTCCGCATGGCCACCGCGGGAGGCGCGCGGGTGCTCAACCTGCACGGCGAGATTGGGTCGCTGGAGCCGGGCAAGCGTGCCGACATCGTGCTGGTCGACGTGCGGCGCCCAGGGCTGACGCCGCTTTACCGCGTCTATTCGCACCTCGTGTACGCGGCGCGCGGCAGCGACGTGACGACGGTGATCGTCAACGGCCGCGTGGTGGTGCGCGACCGCGAGATCGTCACCGTGGACGAGGAGGAGGTGATGGAGCGCGCGCGGGGCTTCGGCGAGCGGGTGCGGGAGGTGATGGAGAAGGTGGCGGCCGGGCGGGCTGGGGGATGAGGGAGGGCTGGAGGGGGGGCTGGTTGCCCGGCTCTACCAGCCCGTGGACACCCCCCCGGGCGCCTTTATCCACGGAATGAGGGCTCGCCGATTGACCTGATTGGGGTCAATATGTCAACTGCGATTTACATAATGTAAAGCACAGTTGTCATGTTTGCCCAAGGCCGGACCCCACGCATGGGTTGCTCAACTTTCTCCGGAACCTGCGGTTTCAAAGACGTGTTTACGAAGATTGTCGTTGACAAATGCCTTCCCGCGCCCCTACTGTATGACCACGAACATCTACGAGAACCTTCGTGGCGCGAAAAAATGAGAGGACAGGCGGGCGAATGACCGGCCGGCGAGGAAGGCGGGAGCCGAAGGGCTTCACCGAACGGGAACTCGACGTCATGAGCGTGCTGTGGCGCGAGGGGTCGGGCACGGTCACCGAGGTGCGGCAGGCGCTCGGCGAGGAGGTGGGCTACACCACCGTCCTCAAGATGCTGCAGATCCTCGAGGAGAAGGGCGCCGTGGGCCACGAGCAGGAAGGCCGCGCCTACCGCTACTTCCCGCTCGTGGAATCGGTGCGGGCGGGCGGACGGGCGCTCACGCGCATCGTGAACAAGATCTTCCACGGCTCGGCCGAGCGCCTCCTGGCGACCCTGGTGGAGGACCGCGAGTTCACCGCCGAGGAGATCGCCCGGATGCGCTCGATCCTCGACCGGGCGGAGCGCAGGGGAGACGAAGAATGATCGCCTGGATGGTGTACGCGGCGGCGGTCGGCGTGACGGTCTCGATCGGCGGCCTCGCGCTCGAACGACTGGCGGCGGCGGCAGGGCAACCGCGCAGGATCGGGTGGTTGGCGGCCCTGACTCTCGCGGTACTGATTCCGCCGGCGGGGGGATGGCGCAAGCCGGCGCCGGCGCCGGATGCGGAGATCGTCGCCACCGAACCCGCGGCGGCCGGGGGAGTCGCGGTCGGTGAACTCTGGAGCGCGATTCCCGCCCTGACCGCTCCCCGGGGAATCGCAACGGGAAGGATCGCGGCCATGGCGTGGGGCGCGGGCTCCCTGGCGACGCTGGCCGTTCTGGGCGGCGTACTGGCGCTTGTCGCGCGGGGGCGCCGCCGCTGGGAGCGAAGGACGATGTGCGGCACCGAGGTCTACGTGTCGCGCGGTTTCGGCCCCGCCCTGGTCGGCATAGCCAGACCGGAGGTCGTACTCCCCGCGTGGGTGGTGCGGCTGGAGCCGCGTGCCCGCGAAGCGATCGTCCGGCACGAGCTGGAACACGCCCGGGCGAGGGACCACCTCGTGCTGCTCTGCGGCGGCTTGGCGGTGGCGGCCTTCCCGTGGAGCCCCGCGATCTGGTGGATGTACCGGCGGCTCCGCGCCGCCGTGGAACTGGACTGCGACCAACGGGTCCTGGCGTCGGGGATCGGGGTCGCCGACTACGGCGACGTTCTCCTGAACGCGGGATGCCGTTCCCGTGGCCGCTGGGGATTCGCTCCGGCCATGGGTCAACCCGAGAGTCTGCTCGAACGGAGGCTGAAGACGATGAGCGAGAAGCGAAGGAAACCGAATGCGGGACATGCGGCGCTGCTCGCGGCGGTGGCGGTGGGGGCGGTCGTTGTGGCGTGCGATACCCCGGTACCGACCGAGGTGCGGGAGGCGTTCGAGGAGGTGACCGCGGATCGGCGCGTGGAGCGTACCGAAGCGGAAATGGAACGACGGAGCGTGCGGCTCCGGCTCTTGCGGGACTTTGCGGTCACGGGCCGCAGCCGGGACTCCGGCCCGATCGTATACCTGGACGGCGTCCGGGTCCCAGGGCCGCGGGAAACGTCCGACGGCGAGGATCCGCTGTCCCGGCTGGATCCCCGCGATATCGCCGTCGTCGAGGTGCTGAAGGGACCTGCGGCCAGGGAGCTGTACGGCGACGAGGCGGCGAGCGGGGTGATCCTGGTGCTAACGAAGGCGGTGGAGGACGCCCGGAAGAGACTGCAGGCGACGCTGGCCGAGTACGAAGCCGAGATCGGCAAGCTCGAAGCCGACTACCGGAGGTCGGAAGCCGACTACCAGAGGGCGTTGGGCGAGTACCGGCAGCGGCAGGTGACGACCGGACAGGCGCGGGCACAATCCCTGCGCGAGCCGAAGGCCACGGAACTCGTCGTGACGGCAGAGACGGCGGCTTGGACGAAGTGGCTCACCGAGAATGCGGCTTCCGGTACGCCCCCGGGTTGGAGTCCGGTCATCTACGTCGACGACGTACGCCTGGATGGCGGCGGATCCGGGGTGGACAGGCTGTCTCCCGCGCTGGTCGCCGATCGCATCGACCGCATCGAAGTCGTCAAGGGGGAGAGGGCCGGGGAGCTGTACGGCGACGAGGGGGAGCGCGGCGCGATCCGGATCTTCACGAAGAAGTAGGGGACTCCGGGCGGCCGCGGTCAATCCACCGCGATGTTCGGCGCGCGCTCCCGCCTCGCCTTCGATCCTCCCAGGTATCCGTGGAGGAACTCTTTCGACATCTCCCGGTAGCGCAGACTCGTCTCCGTGTCGCCTTCGGCTTCGGCTAACGCTCCCAGCAGCGCCGTCAACCGGTAGTAGGAGTACGGGATGTGGCGGGTCGAGTAGTCCTGCCAGATCTCGCGCGCACGGAGCCCGCGGTAGCTGTAGACCTCGTCCACGAGCTGCCTCGACCGCGGATAGTCGAACCATTCGCCGCCCAGGCCCTCGTCCGTCCGCCGGTATCCGGCCGACGGCTCGCGGTCCAGGTCCCGCATGTGGAGCCGCACCGCCAGGCCCTCCGAGACAGCCCACGCCGCAAGCCCCATCGTCCTCATCTCTCCGCTTCTCGACGCGAAGTAGACCGGCCGCTCGGGGGCGGAGGCCCGAATGATCGACAGAGCAATTCGGTGTCCGCTGCGCAGCTCCGTTCCCTTCGGGTACTCGACCAGCATGCCGCCGATTCGCAAGCGCATCGTGTCGGGCAGCCGCCCGTCCCCCACCGCCGCAAGCTGCGCGTCCGTGAGATCGACGACGGGACCGGCCGGCGGATCCCGGTCCGCGTAGGGAAGCCCCTCGGCGGGAACGTACCGCCGCTGGCGCCCCGGTTCGGTCAGTTCGCGCAGCTGGCTCGCGTACCAGTCCGTGAACAGGTACTGGACCACAACCACTGTCACGTCCCGGCGAATTCCCTCCACCTCCTGCAGGTACCAGAGCGGGAAGGTGTCGTTGTCGCCTTCGGTGAAGAGCACCCCGTAGGGCTCCACGCTGTTCAGGAGGCCGTACGCCCAGTCGCGGGCGGCGTAGTCCCCGGCGCGGTTCGCCCAGCCTAGGTTGAGGAAGAACGGGACCAGGGCGACCGCCAGCACGGGCGATGCGTTGCGCGGGCCCCCCGCGCGCTCGCCGAGCCACGCCCAGCAGCGCGAGAGCCCGAGTCCGGACAGAACGCCCCAGAGGGCGAAGAAGAGCAGGAAGAAGTAGTCGCGCTCCCGGACTTCGTGGGAACGTTCGGCGGTGACCTCCGGGGCGAGCGAGTACCCCAGCCTGAAGTTGAGGTAGAAGACAAGCGCAACCGACAGCGTGACGGCGAACGCCGCGACGTAGGCGCCGGTGTTGCGGTCTCCCCGCCAGACGGCGAAGAGGCCGGCCCCTCCAAGAGCGATGAAGAGCAGGGTGAAGGGCAGGCGCGCCGGGGAAGGGGGCTCGTCGGGATCCATCCCGCGCGACCACTGCCAGTCGAAGTACTGGAAGAAGTTCAGCAGCTGGTGTCCGAAGGGCGCCATGCGCTGCGTGACCGGGGGCTTTCGGTACTGCTCGCGCTTGAGCGCCGAGGCCAGGGCGGGACATCCGGCGGCCCCGCCCGTGTAGATGGCCACCGCGGCCTCCACCGCCCCTTCGCAGCGCGGATCGCCCTCGTTGACGACGGGACGCTGGGCCGCGCGAATCGGCAGGAAGAAGTTGAAGGAGATGCCGGCGACCACGGCCAGGGCGCAGCGCGAGAGGAAGCGCCGGTGGGCGAGCAGCTTCGGCCGGGTAAGAAGGAGAAAGAGGAGCGCCGCCCCGGCCGGAAGCACCGACATGAGGTGGTTGGTCGCGCCCAGCGCCATCAGGTAGACGGCGGCCACGACCAGCCGCGCGCTGCGGGGGTCGTTGCGCCGGTCCCCCCAGCGCAACATAAGCCAGCTGACCGCGGCCGCGATCAACAGCGAGACCGTGTACACCTTCTCGTTCGTGTTGCTCTGGCTCCAGACCGTGAAGGCGGTGGCAGAGACCAGTACGGCCGCCGCCGCGCCGACCAGCGCCTCGCGCCCGCGTCCCCGCAGCTGGACGAGGGTGCGGTGCGCGACCAGGAAGAAGAAGAAGGACGCGCCCGCCGAGGTCGCGGCCGCCAGCAGGTTGATCCGCACGGCCGGCGGAAGCCCCAGCGGCGCCAGCAGAACGGACCACGCACGTCCCGTCGCCACGAAGAGCGGATTGCCCGGCGGGTGCGGTATCCCCAGCGTATGGGCGGTTGCGACGTACTCGCTGGTGTCCCACCAGGTCGGCGCCGGCGCCAGCGTGAGGACGTAGAGCAGAAAGGCGCCCGCGGCGGCGAACGCGGCGGCCCCGTACGGGGGACCCTGGCCACCGCCGAAGAACCGCGGCGTTGCTATCATGTCACGGTACCCGGTTCGAGGATCGCGAGCCTCCGCTGACCGCCGGGGCGGGGAGCGCCGCAGACCCGCCGTCCGCCCGCCCGACGCCTATCAAGGTAGCCGCCCCGGTCCGGCCCGTGATACCGTCCGGTTCGGGCTCGGCCGTCCCGCGGAGGAGATCTCCCGGCCCGGTTGCGCCCGAAGCGGACGGCACCGGACCGTGCCGTGGATCGTCCCCAGCAGCCACGCCAGCGAAGCGCATCATGTCAGAAAAGCGATTCAAGTCCATCGAGGACTGGAAGCGGGCCGAGCAGGCCCGGCGCCGCCAGACGGCGTCCCGGAACCTGGGGCGGCACGCCCCGCCGCCCGCCGGCGGCAGGCTGCGGGTGACGCTGGAGCTCGCCCCGCACGCGGAACCCGCCGCGACACGCCAGTGCCGAGATGTCGCGCTCGGATGGCTGCGGGACGGAATGGGGCGCGGATTGCCCCGCAAGGCGCTGCGCCACCGGTCGTTTTCGTTGGGCGGCGACAAGTCCGCCTGCCGGGCGGTCAGGATCAGGGACGGGCGCCGGGACCATTGGGCAGCCCAGTTCGAGCGCAGTTCCGCCTCGGGACGGGTGACCGTCACCGAGGTCGTCGTGGGAGGGCGCGAGGGGCGGCTCCCGGCCGTCGGCGTCGAGGTGGTGGACCGGTCGGTGGCGCCGGCCGACGCCGCCGCGGAGTATCCGGCCGGAATGCTGGCGGCGATGGCGGAGCGCGTGCCCCTCCTTCAAGGGGGACGGAAGCTCAGCCACAGGCCGATCGTCGTGGATTCGGCCGATACCATGCAGGGCTTTCACCGCATGCTGGTCGACCCGCGCCGCGAAACGCCCTTCGCGGTGGTCTCCGTGCCGCCCGAGGCCGACGAGCCGCAAACCCGAACGCTGCGATCGCAGTGGCGGGAGCTGGCCCGCGCGCTAACGGGGCTTGCCGTAGTCTGGGTGCTGCCGCCGCCGATGACCTACCGTCTCAGCGACCTCGTCGGCAAGCCTCGGTCGGTGTTCCTGGGCGCCTGGAGGTTCTACCGTCCCGGCTTCGACCACGAGGCGGAGAGAACCGATCATCCCCTCTTCCTGAAGAACAGGATGGAGGACGGGAGGGGAGTCGCGGAAGTCACGAGGCGGTTCCTGCTCATGGCCGCCGCGGAACGGATGCGCGGGGGAACCGGTTCCGCCCTCCCGTTCGACTACGAGACGCTCGCGCGGGAGAACGCCGAAGTCGCGCGCGGGCCGGCCCGCCTGGTCGCTTTCATCCGGGGGACGCTCGGGGGGCATACCGCGCGAGGACCCGAGTACGCGCGCTCCACGGCCGCGAGGGGGGCCGCAGCGGGCCGGTTGTTGACGGACGGCGCTCCGGGTCGAACCGGAACCGCGCCCGCGGCGGTCCGGGAGCCCGGGGCCGGCGCGTCCCGGAAGACGGTTCGGGACGAGACCCCGCTGCTGCGGCGCAAGCTAAGGGCCGCGACCGAAAAGGCCAGAGCCCGCGCCAGCCGGTACGAGCGGGCGAAGCGGCGCGCGGCCACCGCCGAGCGGGAACGCGACGAAGCGCGCCGACGGGCGCGGCAGTTGGCGGAACTAGTCCGGTCGCTGGGAGGGAATCCGGACGCCGAGACCCCCTTCCCGACCGCCTGGGGGGAATTCGCCCCCTGGTGCGAGGAGAACCTGGCGGGCCGACTCGTGCTCGCCGCCTCTGCGCGGCGCGAACTCGGGGGGGCAGAATTCGAGGATGTGAGCCTGGCGGCGCGCTGTCTCAACTGGCTCGCAGGCGACTACCGCGAGGCGCGTCTCCGGGGCGGGGACTCCCGACTCCGCGGCCGCATCGCCGACATCGCCGACGGCGTCTTCAACGTGCCGTGCGGGGGGGACGGCTTCGAGTGCTCGTGGGAAGGGCGGCGCCGCCGCGTCGAGTGGCACGTCAAGCGCGGCGCGAACACGCGCGACCCGCGGCGCTGCCTTCGCATCTACTACTTCTGGGACGAGAAGACGCGCCGGGTGGTGGTCGCGTCCATGCCGGCCCACCGGAGGTCGGCGGCCACCTGAACGGCCGTCTTCCCGGCGGCCGGCTCTCGATGCCGGACTCCTCAGAACCGGATTCTCGTCCCCAGAGTCACGGCCGGCCCTCCGTCGGGGCCGTATCGCACGTCGGCCACCGGATCCACGGCGCGAACGCCCGCACGGTTGTGCGAAACGGTCTCCCATACGTCCCTCTTGACCAGCGCGCCCAGCAACAGGCCGACGGCACCGGCCACGGCAGTGCTCGATATCATGATTTCCCTATCGCTCGGGGGGGGAATGTGCTGGTTGCGCCGAGCCATGCACCACATACCCCCACCGATAGTGCCACCAGTGTTGCAGGCAAACTCCCGCTTCGCGTCGATGCGCACCGCCGAAACGATCAGCCCCGCGCCGATCCCGATGCCAAGCCCCCACAACGTGGCCCGTCGTGTTCCCGCGCTGACTTCGAGCCGCTCGACTTCGCTGCGCGCGAGCCGCCAATTCCACCCCCCCGGGACACGCAGCTCGAGCGTGTGCTCGCCCACCTCGGCGACCTTCCCTACCGCCGTTTGTCCGGGCGTTGTCACCCGAACGCGGTCGCCCACGCTCTGCGCGAGCGCGGGACGGCCGAGGGGAACGAGCGATGCCAGGACAACCGCCGTTGCGGCTCCGGCACGGCATGTCGCAGTCATACGACCTCCTCTCGATGTAGGGGCGGGAAGCGCGTGGACAGCTGTGGCGCGGTCCCGCCCGGTTGAGGACTGGGGGACTCCATGAAACATACGCCCCTTCACCTTCCCGGTTACAGCCGTCGGTCGCCGGGAGCGCCGGAGTTCGCACGTTCCCCTCACACTTCCACCACCCGCCCCACGCCCTCCGCCTCGGCGCGGCGCAGCACCTCCGCGCCGATCGCCACGTCCTGAACCGCCGTCCCCACCGACTTGAAGAAGGTGAGATCCCGTCCCCCGCTTCCGGCCGGCGCCCGCCCGTTGACGATCTCGCCGAGATCCGCGTCGATCACGTCCGGCCGCACGAGACCTTCCCGGATCGGGATGACCAGGTCTCCGGCTTCCTCGAGCGCCGCTTCGCGCTCCTCGACCACCACCCTGGCCCTCGCCACCACCTCGCCGCCGATCTCGCGCGCGTCCGCCGCAAAGCTCCCGCTGCCGCTCACGTGCGTGCCGGCCGCGAGACCGGCGCCGTCGAAGACCGGAGTGACGGAGGTCGTTACGGCTACGATGACGTCCGCCCCGTCCACCGCCTCGGCCGGGTTCGCAACCGCCCGCGCGTCCACCCCCTCCAGCGAAGACGCCAGCATGCGCGCCGACTCCCCGCCCTTCGAGACGACCCGCACCTCCTCGACCGGCCGCACCGCCCTCACCGCCTCGATCTGGCGGGGGGCCAGCGCGCCCGCGCCGAAGACGGTCAGCACGCGGGACCCGGGACGGCTCAGAAGCCTCGCCGCAAGTCCCGCCGCGGCGGCGGTCCGGATCGCGGTCAGCTCCCCCGCGTCGATCAGGGCGGCGGGCAGTCCGGTCTCGTCGTCGAGCATCAGGATCACGCCGTTGACGCAAGGCATCCCCCGGGCGCGGTTGCCCGCGAACACCGACACGATCTTCGCGCCCCGCTCGCCGCCGGCCCCGAGCCGCGCGGGCATGAAGAGCGAGATGCCGTCGCCGGACGCCAGCCCGACCCTGGCCGGCATCTCGGCCCGCCCCGCCGAGAGCTCGCCGAAGGCTCGGGCCATGATGTCGATGGCGTCGTCCATGGCGATCAGCGAGAGGACGTCGGCGCGGGAGAGCACGCGCACGTTCACTCCCCGGTCAATCCGCCGCCACCCTTCCCACGAACGCCCGCACCCGGTCGTGGCTCTTCAGCACGATCACCGTGCCGGGCGCCTCGCGCGCGATCCGCTCGGGAATCGTCCCGAAGAGGATTCGGTGCGAGAAGCTGTCCCCCGAGGCGCCCACCATCACGGCATCGTATTCGCCCGCCGCCCCGACGATCCCCTCCGCCACCCCCGGCCCCGCGATCACGCGCGTCCCCGCCGCCACGCCCTCCGGCAGCTCCGCCCGCTCCGCCGCCAGCCGGTTCGCCTGCTCCTCCCGGCGCCCCTCCGGCGCCCCCGCGGGCACCACCGCCGCCAGCGTCAGCTCGCCCCCCTCCGCGTCGGTCATGGCGAGCGCGTATCCCCGCGCCTTGCGCGCATGCACGCCCCCGGCGCTCGGGAGCAGGACGCGGCGCGGCACCGCGGGTTCGGGCCCGAACCTGACCAGCATGACGTCGGCCCGCGCTAGCCGCACCACGTCGTCGGCGACCTCGCCGAGGATCCGCCGCGCGGTGGTCGTGAAGCCCTTCCACCCGAGGATGACCACCTGGGAGCGGTTCTCGCGCCGGGCCTCCAGGATGGCGCGGCCCACGTTGCGGCCCACGCGCACCTCGGTCGCGACGGGCACCCCCGTTTCGCCCTCCAGCGCCTGCAGGCGCTTCAACGTCCCCGCCTCGCGCTCGATCTCCCGCCGCGCCATCTCCGGCGGCAGCTGGTCGGGAACCCGGACCACGCGCAGCACGGTGATCGCGCCGTCGCGGGGCTTGGCGATCGCGGCGGCCAGGCGCACGAGGGGTTCCGCCGTCCGGGGGTTGTGGACGGGCAGCAGGATCCGGAAGGGGGCCGCGCGGGGGGAGGCGCGCAGCACGACCACGCGCGAGCCGGGACCGGCCGGGTCGGGCAGGCCGGCGCGGGTGCCGCGCCAGGCCGCGTAGCCGAACAGTCCCGCCGCCAGGGCCAGGACGACCAGGACGACCGGCCGAATGTGCCCCTGCATCGGAATCTGCAGGATGAGGTACGCGTTCGCGGCGATCCCCAGCGCGGGCAGCAGGGGGACCAGGGGGACCCGGAAGGGGCGCTCGATGCCGGGGAAGCGGCGGCGGTGGACGATGAGCGCCGCGTTCACCAGGCAGAGCGCCAGCAGCAGGACCAGGTTGGCGAAGTGGGCGAGCGACTCGAGCGGCAGGAGCAGCGCGAAGACGCCGATCGACCCGCCGGCCGCCAGCACCGCCGCGAAGGGCGTATGCGTGCGAGCGCCGATGCGGCCGAGGAAGCGGGGCAGGTGGCGAAGGTGACTCATCGACAACGCCACCCGCGACCCCGCCATGATCGAGGCGTTGGAGGCCGAGATCATCGAGAAGAGCGCGCCCCCGACCATGACCGCGCCCCCGACCGGTCCCAGGAAGGCCCGCGCGGCCACGCCCATCGCCGCCTCGGTGTACTCGTTCAGGTCGGCCACGACCACGACCAGCACCACCAGCGAATAGAGCGCCGTCACCGCCGCCATCGAGATGAATATGGCCCGGGGAATCGTCTTCGTGGGGTTGGCGACCTCGCCCGCCGAGGCCGCGATCGCCGAAAACCCGAAGAAGGTGATGAAGACGAGCGCGGCGGTGGACGCGATGAGCGGAACGTCGCGGCTGAAGCGCTCGGCGACGGCGGTCGCGTCGAAGCTGCCCAGTCCCCCCGCGACGAACCATGCGAGGAGGATTATCTTGGCCGCCGTGACGACGATCTGGAAGGTGCCGCTCTCCTTGGTGCCCTTGACGTTGAGCAGCGTGAGCGCGGCGAGGAAGACGAGTCCCGGCAGCGCCGGCAGGGGCGCGTGCCAGACGAACTCGTTGAAGTAGCTGGACAGGCTGGCGACGTAGAAGGCGCACGACGACGAGTAGCCCAGCAGAATGCACCAGCCCACCAGGTACGCCAGAAGGGGCGGAAAGGTCTTGCGCGCGTAGAGGTAGCCCTCGCCCGAGAAGGGGTAGATCGAGGCGAATTCGCAGTAGGTGAGCGCGGTGAAGGCCGCCACGACGGCCGCCAGCAGGAAGGAGGCGATCGCCGCGCTCCCCACGTACCCGACCGCGAGCCCCGACAGGGTGAAGATCCCGGCCGCGATCATGGTGCCCGTCCCGATCGCCAGCGCCGAGACCAGTCCCAGGTCGCGGCCGAGGCCGGCGACCGCGACCTGGCCGGCGGCGCCGGGCGTCCGCGAGGGCCGGCTTTCAGGTTTCACGCGCCGCCTCGCCAAGCGCGCTCGCGGCCCGCCCGGATCGGGTTCGCCGTCGGCATCCTTCGCGAACCGTGGACAAAGCCCCGCGAGCACCGAGAGCAGCGAGGCGCCGGGCCGCGGGGATTTCGTCCATGGGTTGCAAGAGCGAACCGGCGTCGCCCGAACGACGTCAGGACCGGCCCGGCATCGCGGCCAGCACCCGTCTCACGCTTTCCTGCACGTCCTCGGCCATGGGCATGAACCCGCCCGTCCACCGCTGGACGAAGCGTCCCTCCGCGTCGACGAGGAAGGTGCCGGGAAGGCCGACGAGGCCGTACTTTTCCGCGATTTCCCAGGAAGGGTCGTGATAGATGGGAAAGTCGACACCCACTTCGCCGAGAAATTCGACGATCGTCTCGCGCGACCCTCGGTCGTCCACGCTCACCCCCACGACCCGGAAGCCCTGGCCGGCGTACTTGTCGTGCAGCTCCTGGAGTTCGGGCATCTCGTGCCGGCAGGGGGCGCACCACGTGGCCCAGATGTTGAGCATGTAGGGAGCGCCCGCCAAGCCGGAGCCGTCGAACTCGCCGCCGTCCAGCGTCGAGGCGGCGAAGGCGGGCACCTTGTCGCCGGGCTCGAGGGGTCTGTCGGGCATTCTGCACGCGGCCCACGCCAAGGCTGCGATCGAAACGACTAGGCTTCTCCTCACGGGACCCCCCCTCCGGCTGGACTTTCGAAACACGTGGCCTCAAGCTACCCAAAGGGGCGCGGGCCGGCCAACGGCGCGGGAGCGCCGGCGAGGTCGCGCGGCGGCGCGGGCAACCCCGCGGCGCGGAGGCCGGCGCGGGCGCGGCAACCCCGGGACTGGAAGCGGGCGCCGAATTCGCGTGCGGGAACCGGAACCCCCCGGCGCCCCGGCACGTAAGGAGCCAGGGAGTTTCCTCAGACGGGACTACGATACATGACCACGGACCGAACCCGATCCGCCGCGCGCCGGAAGCTGACCTTCGTCGCCGGTTTCGCCATCTACTTCGCCGCCCTGTGGCTCCTCTGGGACACGCCGGCCATCTACCCGCTCAAGATCTTCGTGGTAATGCTCCACGAGATCAGCCACGGGATCGCCTCCCTGGCCACGGGGGGCACGATCGACAGGATCGTCCTGGACCCCCAGCAGGGCGGCGCCTGCCACTGCGGCGGCGGCAACGCCTTCCTGACCCTGTCGGCGGGATACCTTGGCAGCCTGCTCTGGGGCGTGGCGCTGCTGGCGCTCGCGGGGGCGCGACGCATCTCGAACGCCACGCTGCTCACAGTGATCGGCGGCCTCGTCGTGCTCCTCACCGCGCTTTACGTGCGCAACGGATTCGGGCTCCTCTTCGGCCTGGGCTTCGGGTCCGCCCTGCTGATCGCCGGCCGCAAGCTCGGACCGCTCGCGAGCAAGGTAGTGCTCACGACTCTGGGCCTCACGAGCTGCCTCTACGCGATCCTGGACATCAAGAGCGACGTGCTCGACAGGCCGCACCTGCAAAGCGACGCGGCCATGCTCGCCGAGATCACGCCGCTGTCGACGACGGCGTGGGGGGCGGTGTGGATCGGGGTGGCGGTGATCGTCAGCGGGGTGGCGTTCGCGAGGGCCTACAGGGCGGCTTGAGGGGGCGGAGGGGTCGAATGTCAACCGGAACTGACTACCGTCACCTCCATGTCGAGCGAAGCGGCCAACCCGCCGGGGTCCTCCGCCACAACCGTAACGGTCGCGGAACCCGGCGCCACGCCCTTGATCCTGACGGCCTCCGCCAACACGAGGACGGTGGCCACCTCCGTGTTCGAGGACGACGCGGTAAGCCGCAGTTCCTCCCCATCCGGGTCTTCGAAGCAGGGTACGACAAGAACGGTCTCCCTCACTTCCAGTGGCGGTGGCCGGGGCGGGGTGTCGCATACCTCCGGTGCCCGGTTGCCTAGCACCGCAACGCCGAATTCCTGCCGGGCGGTCTGGCCGGCGGGATCCGTCGCCACGACCGCAATGGTCGCCGAACCCGGCGAGACGCCCTTGACGCTGATGGCGGAATCCTGCGCGGCGGCGGTCGCAACCTCCACGTCCGACGACGACGCGGTCAGCTTCAGTTCCTCCCCCTCCGGGTCTTCGAAGCACGGCGCGAGGCGCACCTCCTCCTCCAGGCCGAGCGTTTGTTGCGGTATGCTGCCGCACGCCCCGGGAGGCTCGGAGTCCTCCCCACAGGCGAAAAGGCAGACGGCCGCGACCGCCAGCGGCAACCGGCGGACAAGCAATCCGCGGTCCGGCAGCGGTGAGCGTACGGATGAAAGCGGGTGACACATCGGAGTATTCCTTTCCCGTGGAGTGGTGCGCGGCAGGGCCGCCCGGCGGCGACCCATGGTCAGGTATACTCCTGAAGCGCGGAACTCGCCCGGCGCTACCATTCGGACGTCTGTCACGGTCGGGCGGGCAGCGGCAACCAGCGGACAACGAGTCCGCAGTACGGCAGCGGTGAGCGTACGGAGGGGAGCTGGTGTCAACCGGGGTTGACAGAATGTAAAGTGGGGTTTACATGGGAGGGACCCCCGCTCCCTCAACCGGGGCCTGCGGGAAGCGGCGGGGAAGCGTCAAGTCGCGCGAGCAGTGCGGGCAGGTCCTCAAGCGGGACGACCTCGCAGTCCCCCCGCGACCGCCGGTCCGTTCCTCCATGGACCACGGCCTTGGCGCTGACTCGCGGGAGCAGCTTGGCGACGCGGTCGAGCGCCGCGAGACGACTCCCGCGGATCCTCGTCCCGGCCTTGGTCTCGATCGCACCGATGCCGTTGCCGTTCTCGTAGAGCAGGTCGCATTCCAGCCCGTCCGCGTCCCGGAAGAACGTGAGATTCGACCGGCGGCCCGTGTTGAAGCGGTGCTTGAGGGCCTCGACCACGACGGCCTTCTCGAAGAGCGGCCCCCGCGCCGGGTGCGCCGCCATCTGGCCGGCGTTCTCGATGCCGAGAAGGTGGCCGGCCAGTCCCACGTCGTGGAAGTAGAGCTTGGGCAACTTGACGAGGCGCTTGCGGATGTTGGCGAAGAAGGGCGGCAGCCGAAAAACGACGTAGCTCGCCTCGAGGACGGTGAGCCAGTGGCGCGCCGTAGCCTGCGGCACGCCGGCATCCGAGCCCAGGGAGCCGAGGTCGGCGAGTTGGCCCACCCTCGCCGCGCAGAGACGCACGAACCGGCGGAAGGCGGACAGATCGCGGATCTCGCCGATTCGCCGAACGTCGCGTTCGACGTAGGTCTCGAGGTAGTCCCCGAGCGCCTGCGTGGGATCCAGCCCGCGATCGTGAATCCGCGGATAGAATCCCGAATAGAGGATGTCGTCCAGCGCGTCGCTCGCTCCGGTGCGCCGCCGTTCGGCGAGGGAGAACGGCAGGAGCCGCAGCAGCGCCGTTCGGCCGGCGAGCGACTGGCCGATGGTCTCCGAGAGGCGAAACTGTTCGCTCCCGGTGAGGACGAAGAGGCCGGTTCCACCGTCTTCGTCGGCGAGGACCTTCAGGTAGGACACGAGATCCGGAACGCGCTGGATTTCGTCGAGGATCGCTCCCTGGGGGAACCGTGCGAGAAAGCCTCGCGGGTCGGACTTGGCGAACGCCCGGCGGTCGGGAGCGTCCAGGTCCACGTGGGGGAGCCCGGGGAAGGCGGCGCGGCAGAGCGTGGTCTTCCCCGACTGTCGCGGCCCGGTGACCGTGACGAAGGGGTATTGGCGGAACAGGCCGACCAGGACGGGCGTGATCTCGCGCTCGATCATGCGGGGTAATGTAGGGGAGGGGGAGGCCGCGGGCAGGTCGGTGGCGGCGGCGCGCTTCGCGGTCGGGAAAGCGGTCTTCGCGCTCGCCGCGCCACTCAGGTGGACAAGCCCCGGATCGGCACCGGGGAGCCGGCCGACGAACTGCATCACCGGTGCGGCAACCCCGGAACCGGAAGCGGGCCCCCGGCGCCACGGCACGTCAGCGGGGTGGCGTTCGCGAGGGCCTACAGGGCGGCTTGAGGGGGCGGAGGGGTCGAATGTCAACCGGAACTGTCGGGAGTAGTCAACCCGTCGCGGCGGCCTGGCCCGCTTACCGGCCGGAGGCTTCTTCAAGTTCCGCAAACATCTCGTCCGCGCTCGCGAATCGCGCCGCGCGCGTGCTGACCATCTCGTCAACCTCGGCCATGGCTTCTCGCGTTTTCGCGTTGGGAACCTTGAGTTCAAGCGGGAACGCCTGATCGACGGCAATGCGATGGAACAGAAGCCGCACGGCCTCCGAAGCCGTCAAGCCCATCGCCGCGAGCGCCGCCATCGCTTTCCGCTTCATCTCGGTGTCCATCCGCACATGCACCATCGAACTCCGTGTCTTCATCCGAACCTCCTGTATCTCAATTGCGATCCACCGTCGTGTTTCGTCGTGAACGAGTCAAGCCGGTGCCGACAACGGCGATCCCCGGGCGGCGGCATCCCCTCTCGCAACCCGCCCCACGGCGGTTCGGTGGACCAGCAGTCGCGGCACCGCTAGCCACTGTACCCAGTCGCGAATCGCACTGCGGTCCAGACCCGCCAGCTCGGGTCCGAAGACGGTGTCCGGATCCCGGTCGGTGTAGCCGCACGCCGTCGGCCACCCGAGAGCAACCCCGGAAACGGTGGCGGGGATCGGCGGGGGACCTTGCTCCCCGGCCCCAACGCGGACCGATTTGGACTAAATTGGTCAGAATTGTCTGGTGGAGGACGCCGGTGGCGCGACGAGGGACATGGGCAATCCGGCGGCCCGCCGTCCCCGGCGCCATGACCGCCGACATCCTCGCCCGCCCTACGACGCTCCAGGCCGAGGCCCTCCGTCTCCTCGGCGTCCGCCCATGACCCGTACCCAGTAGCGTACACTCCCGGAATCGCACTATGTCACTGCGCCGCAATCACTTGCCTGACTAACCCGAACTTCGAGAGAAGGCGCGTGGCTAGGTTCTGGTCACGACAAGAACATAATAACAGGCGAATTAGTCACGTTTTGGTCATACAGAAGATCGGCTTCAGCCGTCAGTGAGCAGTACGCTTCACAATTCGCTATCCCCATGGACATCAGTCTTGACGAGAGCACACTCAGTCGTCATACTGCAACTACGAGTTCGGTGGGTGATTCCCGCCGAAGATCGCACCCATATCCAAGAGGACGAAAGCACTAACCTTGCTTCTGACTGACCTGGCCGCTGGACCACACTCCCCGACCGCCCAAATCCCAGAGGAGAAGAAGGATGGCCGAGCTCACGAACCGCCAGATCGGCGGGAGCGCCGAGGCCACCGTAACCGTACTCCTCGATTCGCGCGAGCGTACGTTCGCCGGTGTCACCCCCACATCGACCTAATGGACTGCGTGGCAGGAGTTTAAGGCGTGACAACCAATCCCGCCTTGGCGACAGCTCCCGCGAACCTTGATCTGGGAGGTCTCTATCAGGCCGCATTCGGACGACCGATGTCCCTCGGTTGGCAGCGCGCTCTCGTAGACGGCAGCTGGCCCGAGGTCCTGATCGCTCCGACGGGATCCGGCAAGACTGCCGGCGTGACGTTGGCATGGGCGCATCGTCGGCTCCACCGGCCCGAAGCGACTCCGCGCCGTCTCATCTGGTGCATGCCGATGCGCACGCTCGTGGACCAGGCGGCCGACGAGATTCGCGGGTGGATGGCGCGATGCGAGGCGAAGGGAGTCAACCCCGAGGGACTGATTCCGCGGCGTGAAGACGTTCATGTCGTCATGGGCGGCGCGGATTCGGGGGATTGGCGCCTCAAACCCGAACGTCCTCTGATCCTCGTGGGAACTCAGGACATGATGCTCTCCAGGGCCTTGATGCGCGGCTACGCGTGCTCGAGGGCGGCGTGGCCCATGGAATTCGCGCTGCTGCACCGGGACGCGCAGTGGGTGTTCGACGAGGTGCAGCTGATGGGGGCGGGGCGCGCAACCTCCGCGCAGCTGGAGGCGTTTCGGCGGGGGGAGCACGAACGGGGCGTTTCGGGAAGCCGGTCGCGCGAGCCGGTTTGCAGAAGCCTCTGGATCTCGGCCACGCTCGAGCCGGAATGGCTCAAAACCGTGGATCACCCAGCTCCAACCAGGGTGCTGCGGGTAGAGCCAGCGACAGAGGATGACCCAAGGCTGCTCAAGCTCGCGCAGGCCGCGAAGCACCTGCATCGGGCTCCGGCCGCACCCGAGTCCTCCTCGGCCGCGCACGTGCGGGACTACCTCGCCCGGCTGGCCGAGTCCGTCGTTGACGCCCACCGGGCGGGTGGCATGACGCTCGTGATCGTCAACCAGGTCAAGCGCGCGCAGGAGCTGTACGCGAGCGCGGGCCGCATTCTCGCGCGTCGCGAGCGCAGGAATGCTGTTCCGAAGCTCGTGTTGCTGCATTCACGGTTCCGTGCCGCGGACCGTGAGCGTAAGATGGAATGGACTCGGGCCGACCCGGGCGAGCACGGGATCATCGTGATCTCAACTCAGGCGGTGGAGGCCGGCGTCGACATCTCCGCGGCGGTCATGGTCAGCGAGCTCGCTCCGTGGGCGTCAATGGTGCAGCGGTTCGGGCGGGCGAACAGGCGAGCCGAGGTCGATGGCGGTGCCGAGGTGCACTGGATCGACCTGCTGGGGCGCTTGGATGCCGACGACACGGCTGGAGAGAAGCAGGCCGTGGCCCTGTCGAAACCCTACGACGTCGACGATCTGCGCGAGGCCCGCGCGAAGCTCGTTGCACTTGGCGATGTGGCTCCGGTTCATCTGCCGCCACCCGGCGACATCGACCCTCCTTTGCGCGTGATCCGGCGCAAGGACCTCGACGAGCTCTTCGACACCGACTCGGACCTTACCGGGTTCGACGTCGACATCTCCGCGTACGTGCGCGACGCCGAGGACACGGATGTCCGGGTATTCTGGCGTGACCTGACGGAACCGGCCGACGATCCTCCGAAGCCCAGCGCAAACGAACTTTGCGCGGTGCCGATCGGGCAGGCGAAGAGGTGGATCCAAACGGCGACCGAGGCGTCCGGTACGGTCTTCTTCCGTCGCGATCCGCAGTGGCGCCGCCGCGAGGGAGCGGCGGAGTCCCACCCTCCGGGATGGCCTCCCCTTTCCCCGCGCGATCCGCCGTGGCCCGGACTCACGATCCTGGCCGACGTGAGGGCGGGAGGATACCGGGAGGATCTGGGCTTCACCGGCAACCGGAAGCACCGGCCGGCTCCAGTAGACCCCGACGCAGGGGCCGCGCGCGTGTCGGCGGCCAAGTCGGACGGCCACCGAACGCCGGAGGAGTCGGACGGATACGACGAGGACCCCGTGAGCCAAGCCGGACGGCCGGTGTCGCTCGCGGGTCATCGGCGGCACGTGGTTCGGGAGGTGCGCCATCTGGCCGGCGCGTTGCTGCTGCGCAACGAGACTCGCACCCTGCTCCTGCGCGCCGCGCGCTGGCACGATGTCGGAAAGGCGCACGAGGTCTTCCAGGACACGATGCGGCGCGGGCTGGACGGACAGGTGGTCCAGGAGAACATGCTGCTGGCCAAGACCGTGCTGAGAACACGCCACAAGCGCCGTTTCCGCCACGAGCTGGCGTCGGGACTGGCGTTTCTGGCTCACGAAGGCTGGCGGCGTGACGCGGATCTGACCGCGTACCTCATCGTCGCGCATCATGGGAAGGTGCGGATGAACCTGCGCGCGCTGCCGCGGGAGCAGGGACCGAAAGAGCCTGAGCGGGCCGGCGCCCGGTTCGCCAGGGGGGTTTGGGAAGGCGATCGCCTGCCCCCGCTCGACCTCGGAGGCGATGAACGATGGGAAGGCGGGCGCTTGACGCTGTCGGTCATGGAACTCGGCTGGGACGAGACGACGAGGGAAAGCTGGACCGAGCGGACACGGGTTTTGCTCGCGCGACTCGGACCGTTTCGGCTGGCTTGGCTGGAGACGCTGCTGCGCATCGCCGACCAGAGGGCGTCCGCGAAGGAGAGCGCGGGCCGATACGACGATGCGTGAGCGGTTGACTCTCACGGGCTGCTCGCCGACGCCGCTCGCCTCGTACCTGAAGGCGCTTGGCGTCCTGCGGCTGCTGTCGGCCGGTGAGAACAACGTGAAGGGCGAACCGGCCGATCCGGGCGTGCGGGGGTGGTGGGAGGACGAGACGTTCCATCTGCTGACGACGCTGGGGCGCGGTGGCGTGGCGGACTTCTTCCTGAATGACTACGCGCCGAGTCCGATCATCGCGTCGTGGAACGGGGGGAGCGGATTCTATCCCAAGGACAACAAGAGTGGGTTCTCTCCCCTGAGATCGGGGCCGGTTGCGGAGCGCTTCCGACCGCTTGCCATGGCGATTCGGAGCGCTTCGGAGACGCTTCAGTTTCTTCACCTTGGCGCTCCACCATCCGGCGGCGCGAAGGCCAAAGCCTCAAAAGAGAGGCTGGTAGCTGCACTGCGCGCACTCCTGCCAGCCTCCTCTTTGCCATGGCTCGACGCCGCACTCGTGCTGTCGGCGGATGGTCTTCGATTCCCGGAGCTGCTCGGGACCGGCGGCAACGACGGGCGACTCGACTTCACGAACAATCTGATGCGGCGTTTGTTCTCCAGGTCGAAGCCCTTCGGAATCTTCGACGCCTCAACCGGGGATCCGTCGCCCACCGGAACGCGCCTGCTGGACAACGCGCTCTTCGCAACGGCCGCCCACGAACTGACCGGGGTGAAGGTCGGGCAGTATTTGCCGGGCGGGGCCGGTGGCCCCAATGCCTCCACCGGCTACTCGGGGGATCCTACCGTGAACCCCTGGGACTACGTCCTGATGCTCGCGGGGGCGACGACGTTCGCCAGCGCAGCTACGCGGCGCTATCAGAGCAACACGATGAGGAGTGCGAGTTTTCCCTTCACGGTCAGGACATCCGGTGCGGGTTGGGGCGGAATGGAGGCGGCGGACGAAACCGAGGCCCGCGCGGAGTTCTGGGCTCCCCTCTGGGGCCGCCCGGCCCGGTTCTGCGAGGTCGAAGCCCTGTTCGGCGAGGGGCGCGCGGTGACAAACGGCCAGACCGCCAGCGACGGGCTCGAATTTGCGCGTTCGCTCGCCACGCTTGGGGTCAGCCGAGGCTTCTCGGAGTTTCAACGCTATGGGTTCTTCAAGAGAGCGGGAAACACCCACTACGCCGCTCCCATAGGGCGGAGGCGAGCGGCCGTGTCCCGCGGCGCGGAGCTGGTTTCGGACCTGGACATAGGCGCGTGGCTTGCCCGCGCACGCCGCTTCGGCCGGGATGGCAACCATCCCGCGTCGGTCTGTTCGGCGGTCAAGCGGCTCGAGGACTCGCTCTTCGATCTGCTCGCGCCGGACTCCTCAGCCAACGCCGTTCGCTCGGTCTTGGTATCCATCGGTCGCCTGTGCGAATGGCTCGGCAACAGTCCCAAGGGACGCGAGGCCGTCCCCCCTCCCCCCCTCCTGTCCCACCAGTGGCTGCGCCGCGCCGACGACGGCAGTCCGGAGTTCCGGGTCGCCGCTGCGCTGGCCGGGCTCGGGCTCCCGTCGTGGCGATCCGCAAACGGATCCGGCAGGAAGGACTCAGTGCCGGCCGACTCGCAGGCACCCCCGATGGCCGCGCACTTGGCTCCCCTCACCAACAGCTCTCGCGAGGGATTCGAGCGCGGCACCTTCTTCCGTGGCAGTTCGCTGCGCAGGCGTCGATGGTGGGCGGGGACGGACAATCCGCCGACTGTCGTCTGGGGCCACGGTGGTCTGGTCGCGAACATGATCGGCGTTCTCGAGCGGCGCCTTGTGGAGGTGCCCATTCGCGGACTGTGCGACAAGCCGTTCGGCGGCGCGAGTTTCGCGCGCTTGGCTGATATCGCGGCGTTCCTAACCGGCGAATTCGACGACGCGCGTTGCTCGGAACTCCTCGCCGGCATGGTGTGGGCGCGGCCAGCGTGGCTTCCGGCTGCCGACCGAGTCGACCAAACGGACGCGAGGGACCACCCAAGGGAGAAAGTCCCGTTCGCTTGCGCCGCTCTCAAGCCCATCTTCTCGACCGACCAAGCGTTGCGACGCGCGGAGGCAGTTCCGACCGGCGCATCCGTTCCCATGCCGCCCGGCCTCGTTGCCCGGCTCCGCGGCGGCGGCGACAGCCGGGACGGCCGAGCGATCGGCCATGCGGTCCTCGCGGCATTCTCCCGGGCGCGTTCCTCCGGCATGCCTTCTCCCTACGACCCGGTCGCCTCCGGCAGCGGCGCATCGGCCCTGCGCGGCAGCCGCATCGGCGCCGGCATCCGACCCGATCGCCTAGCCGCCGCCATGCTGATCCCGATCTCGGATCAAGGCTTGGCCAGCCTCCTCCGTCGAGCCTATCCGGGCACGATTCCCGACACCGTATTCCACCCACATGAGGAGTCCTCCAATGTCGATTGACCTCACTCCACTCGCAACCGAGCCTCGCCTTCTTCTGGAAGCCCGCCTCCGGCCCGTTCAAGGTGCCCGGTTCCAGCCCACCGGATTTCCCAATCTCGGTCACGCGGTCTACGATTCGCCCAACGGCGGCGGCCGGACCGTGCTGGTGGAAAGCGCGCAATCCATGGCGAACCGTCTGGAGGCGGTGTGCTGGGACGACACGCGGGACGATTGGGTCGGGCCGCTACGAGGCCTTCCCGTGGTGCAGGTACGGGACGAAGCGGGAAAGCACATCACCAACTCCCTCATCGAGGCTCACCGCCTGAATTCGCCCTACATCCTCGAAAGCAAGGACAAGTCGGTCTTCAACCTGCTCAAGGAGCGGCTGGCGCAGTTCGAGCAGGGCCGGGTCAACCTGCGCGATCTGGCTCGGGCGCTCCTCGAATTCGACACGAATGCGCTGCTGCACGGCGTGTTTCTGGCCAAGAAGGAGCTGGCCGGAGGGCGGCTCCGGTTGCCTCGGTCGCTCTCCGCCTTCGTCGAGGCCGACGGCGCGAGGCGGGCCGTCAGCGGGGGCGTCAAGAACGACTCCTACAATCCGAAGGGCGACACGGCGAAAGGATTCGGTAACGTTCCCTTCGCCCGCGACGAGTGGACGGCGGAACGCATCACCGCCTACTTTAACCTCGATCTGCGGCAGATCCGCGCCTACGGGCTTGGAGGCGACGTGGAGCGGCTGATGATCCTGCTGGCCCTCTTCAAGATTCGGAAGTTCCTCGCGGAGGGACTGCGCTTCCGGACAGCCTGCGACCTGGACGTCGTGGAGGTCGAGGTCACGCGCCCATCGACGTTCGAGATGCCGGTGCTTTCCGACATGGAGGCGGAGCTTCCCGCCCTGATCGACCGCATCGGCGAGTCCGGGGGATTCGGGGAGACGAGAGTCCATACCGTCACCTACAGGTAGGCAACCGTGTTCGGGTTTGCCTTCCGGTTTCCGGCCGGACGATACCACGCCACGCCGTGGGGCCGAAACGTCAACGAGGCGGATGTCGCGTGGCCGCCGGAGCCGTGGCGGATCCTTCGGGCGTTGATTGCCTGCTACTGGCGCAAGGGAGACCGGGAGCGCTGGAGCGAGGACGACTTGGCGCGGCTCGTCGATGCCTTGGCCGCCGATCTTCCCGTGTTCCGTCTGCCGGAGGGTGCCATTCACGCCCATACGCGGCACTACATGCCGATCAGGAAAGGGAGGGCCGAGTCGAGAACTTTGGTCTTCGACGCCTTCCTGCATCTTCCAGACGGCGGGGAGGTCCAGGTCATCTGGCGGGGCGTGGCACTGGATGGCGATCTGCTGGAGCTTGCTGGCGATCTTGCGTCCGGAATGGGCTATCTCGGCCGGGCCGAGAGTTGGACCGAATGCCGCGTGATTCTCGAAGCCGATGGCGAGCCGAACTGCGGCCCGGCGGAGGGCGGGTTTGCGGGCGAGTCGTTCCGGCTGCTCCTGCCGCGGTCGGCCACGTCCTACCGGGCGGTGCGCGAGCGGCTAATGAGGGAGGAGGGAGACCGCATTCGGGCCGCTGCGAAGAAACCGATCACCGAGCGCGCACTTCGGGGCCGAATCGCCAAGTCGTTTCGGGCAAAGTCCGTGGACACCCTCCCCGCCCGCTTGGTAGACGCCATCACGGTGGACACCGCCGACCTCCAGAATCGCAAGTGGAACCGCTCCCCCGCAGCCTACGAGGCTATCTACGCGCGGGATCCCGCGACCAATCCCGGTGTTGTGCCGCGTTCGCTCGGGAGGCGCAGAATCAGGAGGGCAAGCAGCGTGAAGAACCAACCGACCGTCGCGCGCTATCTCCTGGCGGGCCGACCGCGCCCTCGAATCGAAGATTCGGTGAAGATCGGCGAGGTGATGCGGGCGGCGGCGCTGTCGAAGTTCGGGTGGGCCACCGATGACGTCTCCGGGAAGCGGGTGCCACGCGCCCCGTGGCAGGTCACCGGGCGCGACGAGCAGGGCCGCCCGCTTCGCGACCCGGCCCACTCTCACGCGTTCTGGCTCCCCGAGGATGCCGACGAAGACGGATGGATCGATCATGTGACGGTATTCGTCGCCGACGGCATGGACCACAGCGTTCGGTCAAGGCTCGACCGGATCACGCGGCTCTGGATCACCGCGAGAGCTCGTGACGAAGCTGGGGAAAAGCCGAAGATCGACGAGTGGCGCCTGGCCCTGGAGGGGTTCGGCAGCAGGGAGGACTTCGCCGGGGCTTCGCGGCTGCTGGCCACATCGCGGCGCTGGCGGAGCGTAACTCCGTTATTGGCGGCGGGCCACCTGAAGAAGGCCGGGTACGAGGGAGAGGTGCACCGGCTGCTTCGGCGGCGCGGGATTGCGACGGAGGGTGTGGCGGTCGAGGAGTTGCGTGACATCGATGTCGGTGGCACGGCACGGCGCGCGCTGAACTTCCACAGGTTCCGCTCGCGGGGGCGGGAGCGGCAGATCGACACGAGGGGGGCTTTGCTGGAGATCACGTTTCCAGAGGATGTTCGGGGACCGCTGGCTCTCGGGTACGCCAGCCATTTCGGGTTGGGAGCGTTCGGGGGTGTTGGGGACGCGAACACCACGGGAGGGCGTTGACCGATGTCACGGTGCATCGCGGAGTACGTAGCGGGTGACCTCTCCGGCATTCAGGACTACATCCTCGGAGTTAGAACCGTCGGCAAGGCACAGGCCAAAAGACTGCGCGCGCGATCATTCCACGTTGAGATCTTCGAGTACGCGGCCTTGGCGACGGCCCGAGCCCGCCTGGGCATCACGGACGCGAGCACATCCCGCTGCACATTGGGCCGGTCACCGGATTCCCCCGCCGGGTGGAAACCCGGCCAATTTGACCAATATGGTCACATACTGACAATGGTGTTCCTGCGGCACCGGCGCGGATGGCGTGACGGACCCCAACACCCCCTGGTGCGAATGCCCACCCGGTCGCCCAGATTCGGATTCCGCCACTGGCCACCCACCGCGACAGGAGAATGATGAAGAGCCCAAGGGAACAGTTTCATGAACACGAAATCGAAGGACAGCACGGATCAGGCCTCGCGAGATGGCGGAAGGGGCGCCTCGATCACGCCTTCGACCGCCGCACTCATGCGAAGGCTCGGCCCCTCGCCCGCCCCCCGGATGCTGACGCCATCCGAGATCGCCTTGTTGCGAGCCGACAAGCGGGAGATGCCCCAGGTGGTCGACGAAGCTCTCGCCCGCAAGGACGAAGAATCAGAGAGTTGAGCTGCTTGAGAGATGATTGGCTTCACTCACGATGCGGGAGCATAGCATGACCCACGAAACGCCCGAACGGGAACACGTCCTCCTCACCGTGCTCGGGACCAATCCACGGAATGCGACCTACGAGCTGGGCGGCGTAACGCAGGATGCCCGCCTGGCACCCGTGGCGCTGCTGCGCCTTCTACCCGAAGTTCGCCGCCCCACGCGGGTACTCGCCCTCTGCACCGGGGAGGCGAGTCAGGAAAGCTGGCCAAGCCTCGAAGAGAACCTTCCCCAAGGCTGCGCGGCCGACCTCGTGGACCTTCCGGACGGCGACTCGCCCGAGGATGTCGACACGTTCCTGGAGGTGGTCGCGGAGGCTGTCCCCGGCCGCGCCGGCCTGACCGTCGACGTGACCCACGGCTTCCGGCACTTCGCCTTCCTCACCTACGTCGGCGTTCTCTATCTGGCGGCCCTGCGCGACGTGACGATTCGCGGCGCATACTACGGCCTGTACCGGCGCGACCGGACAAGTCCCTTTCTCGATCTGGCCCCTTTGTTGGAACTGCCGCAATGGATCCACGCGGTCAAGGTGCTGTCCGAGACGGGCAGCACCCTGCCGATTGCGGAGGCCATCAAGGCGAGACGCGGGTCTTCGCGGCCGGAGAGTCAAGTGGTTCACAACCTGTATCGGGAACTGTCGCGCTTTTCCTCGGCCTATCTTTCCGGCCTGCCGCTGGAGCTCGGGGCGCAGACGCGGCTCATTCTCGATCAGCATCTCAAGCCGTTGCGGAAGAGGCTGGTGCAGGTGCACCGTGTCCCGCTCGCATCTCGGCTCGTGAAGGATCTCGAGCAGGCGATGACTGCCTACGATCTTCCCCCCGAATCGGCTTCCCCCAGGGGGGCCTGGAAGGGTCGCATGGGCCTTAGTGACAACGAGCTGAGGCGACAGGCCAAGGTCGTTGACGACCTGCTGCGACACGGGAACCTCCCGGCGGCCCTGGGCCTGATGAGTGAGTGGACCGTTTCCTGGATGACATGGCGGCGGGGGCGCATGGCCGACTGGCTGGACCATCACGGCGGCAGGCGCGAGGCGGCCAACGCTCTCAACGCCATGGCCGCCGCCGCTGACGACGCCGAGCTTCGAGCCAGCCTGCTGGACGAGCAGCCCGACCTCGGGCGGTTCTGGAAATCACTTCGCGAGCTGCGCAACGGATACGCCCACCACGGCATGAGGCGTCAGGACTTGGTCGCATCACCGGACTTGGACGCCCGTCTCGCCAAGGTGCACGAGTACTGGAATGTGCTTCGCGCCCGTCCGCAACTCACAGTCGCACTTGACGAGGGATCAAACGCGCGCCTGCTGGTCAGCCCCATGGGACTGCCGCCAGGCGTGCTGTTCAGCGCGCTCCACGCGTGTCGCTCCGACGGCGGGTTCGGCGAGCCGACAGAGTGCATCGTCGTCTGTTCCGCCGAGACCGAGGGAGGCATCGCGGAGGCCCTCCGGGCCGCCAGATACGAGGGTGCCGCGACACCGCTGGTCCTCTCGGACCCGCACGGAGGCAGGACGGAGATCAAGCGCTTGCTGACCGGTGCGCGACGGCGGATCTTCGGAGCGAGGGAGATGCTCGTCAACGTTACGGGAGGAACGACGCTCATGGGACTTGCGGTGGAGGCGCTTGCGAACGAGGGCCGTCGGCTCGCCTGCCCCGTCCGCCGCTTCGGCCTCATCGTGGCCTTATTGTCGTGGGGGGCCGGCTCCCGCCCGGGATGTCACCTCCTCGTTGCGTCACGAATGATGTCGTGGTTGCAGTGGTTCAACATCACGAATTCGCCGCCGTCCTCTCGGCGACCAGGTGACCCGGTTCTTTCGGTCGACATATGCCTCCCACACCTCGTCGGCGGTTCCCCGTATCCGGTGGACCTTGAGCCCTGGGTGCCGGGGGTTACTCTCCAGTAGACGCAGGCACCTGAAGATTGCCTTCTTCAGCGAGGGAGACTTCTTGCGAAGTTGCTTCTTGAACGATGGAGCGATCGTAACCCGGGGCGCTTGACCTGACCTCACTCCTCCTGCAGCCACCGGATGGCGTCCTCGAACGAGTCGAAACTCACGCCCTCCCCACGGCGAATCTCAGTCAGAGCTTTCTTTTCGGCACGCTGCCACGCGGCTGACCAGTAGTAGTCCTGCGACGGAATGCGGGCAACCCCGGTGGGGATGGAAGCTCGCCATCTGGGCACCTCCATCGTTGACATCCGAAGGTTGGAACGCGGGGGCAAAAGGGCACTGAGGGTCATCTGCCCGACCACGGGGTTCTGGTAGCGTGTCGGGAGCGAGAGCGAGTGGGCCATCATGCCTCCTCCCCTCCTATCTCCTTCATGGCTTCGGTCAGCGACTCGACAAGCTGGCTCGCCGTCTTGACCGTTAGGCCCACGGTGAAGACTAGTGGGGCTCCTGTTCCACCCCCTCTCGGGTAATCTGGGGCGCGCCGGCCAGAAAGTGGACAACGGCATGGTCATCGGTTACACCGACCACCATGCCGGATGCGAGGAACGGAAGGAGGCGAAAGGAAGCAGGCTCAGGCATGTCGTTTCCTGGTTTGGAGGGTGTCGGATGAACCGGCCCCCCGGCCAGCCGGTTACGGTTCATGGACTGTGAGGGCTGACGATGGGCTGAAATCGGGATGAAGCGCCGAACGGGATGGATAACGCCTCGCATCCCTACCGGGCAATCCCCTCTCCCCATGAGGGCGGCAACCGACGGTCCCGATGGCGAAGGCGAAGGGCTTGGGCGCGTGCTGGGATTGTGGCCCGCTCGCGCCGTGGTGCGCCATGCCGGGATTCAGGTCGTCGCCAGCGTCCGCAGCGCTGTCCGCACGCTGGCCCCTGCGTTCGCGACGTCGAACGGCAGACAAGCGAGCCTCAAGCCGTCGAAGAACCGACAGGTGAATGGGCTGGTGAAGCCCGCGCTCCGGGGGTACGCGAGGGCCACCGTGCGACATCCGTACCTCTTGCCGTAGGCATAGAGCTGGTACACGTCGGAGGAGACGACGTCCCGGATGAGGTCCGGACCGCCCCGGCCGATGTGCTTCCACTTGGCGTCGAGGACAAACCGGACGGCGCCGGTCGCATCGCGGAGCGAGATGTCGGGCCTGATCGCGAAGAACGACCTGTCCCCCTTCAAGGCCATGTGCCGTCGAGGCCCCTGGGGGATCACCCGGAACTCGCTCTGGTGGCGCCGAAAGCTGTGGGTCAGGAAGTCCTCGAACACCTCCTCCATGGGGAAGAGCAGCGACCGGTTGACGTGCCTGCCGGACCAGGTCGCGAGCCCGCGGTTGAAGAGGAAGAGGCCGACCCACCGCATGACCGGGCCGTAGTGCGGCATGGAGCGGTCTACGCTGTGGCTCCGCCAGTCCGCGCGCTGGTCTCGCGCCGGCGGGACAGCCGAGAACGCCGGTTTGAGATCCGTGAGCAGCCGCTTGTTGCCCTCGTTGCGCACGACGGGCTCGAGCCTCTCGAGCGCGGTGCGGATAAGCCGGTTGGCCGGGCGGTTGGGACTGAGCTCGTCGTGTTCGACGTGGAAGCGGGAGCGGTCGATCAGGTTCTCGCGCAGGTGGTCGCGAAAGACGATGCGCCCGCGCAGGAAGGGTAGGTTCTCCCGGACCGGCACGTAGCGTCGGCTGAGGCCGCCCGTCACGAGCACCCGGACGTTCTCCAGAAATGTCCGGACGAAGACTTCGAGCATGGGGAAGCGTGGGCGCCCCCCCCGGGGGGGGGGGGGGGGGGGTTGGGGGCGCGGGGGGGCCCCCGGGGGCCGCCCCCGCCCCCAGCACCACAAGCCGCTCGTGTTGGGGGGGGGGGGG